>CAKMJY010000043.1 GCA_927433595.1 uncultured Acholeplasmatales bacterium
ATCTTTAGTTGCTTGTCTTTGTGCGTCGTTAAAGTAAGCTGGTACTGTAATGACTGCTTTTTTAACTTGTGCACCTAAATAATCTTCTGCTGTCTTCTTTAAGTTTTGAAGAATCATAGCAGAAATTTCTTGTGGTGTATATGGTTTACCGTTCATATTGACGCGGTAAGCACCATCACCCATGTGTCTCTTAATCGATGATACTGTGCTTGGGTTTGTAATCACTTGGCGTTTTGCAACTTCACCAACTGAAATTTCATCGCCTTTAAATGCGACAACAGATGGGGTTGTTCTTGAACCATCTGCATTAGGGATGACTTTTGCTTCGCCACCTTCCATAATGGATACTACTGAGTTTGTTGTACCTAAGTCGATACCGATAATTTTATTCGTTGTTGCCATTTTCATCACTCCATTCGTTTACTTTGACCATGGCAGGTCTGATGATTCTTTCTTTATACATATACCCGGTTTGTGTCACTTGAACACAAGTACCGTTTGGTTTGTCTTTGTCATTCACCTTGTCAATTGCGTGGTGTAAGTTTGGATCAAATACTTCGCCTAGTGCTTTGATTTCTTTTAGGCCATCTTGTTCTAGGGCATTAAATAGTTGATCGTTGATCATTTTAAATCCGATTAAATAATTCTTTAGTAAGTCATTATCTACTGTCATATTGGTGACAATCTTCAACTGATCCAGTGGATTAATCAATAACTCAATGACATTTTGAGCAGCATATTTACGCTCATTGATGCGTTCTTGATGGGTTCTTTTCTTGAAGTTTTCAAGTTCAGCACGTTCTCTTAAATAGTGATCCTTAATCTCTTGTTTTTCTTGTTCTAATTTCTCAATATCGCTTTTCAGCTTGTCGATTTCTTCTTTCAATAGTACTTTCTCACTTTTCTTTTTTTCTTTTACTGCCTCACCTGTTTTTGGTGTTTCTTTTTCTTGTGACACGTGATTCACCTCTATTTTTTATATAATTTAGCGATATTCTTCGCAACATACTCCATCAGTGGAATGACTTTGGAATAATCCATTCGGGTTGGTCCAATGATCGCAATCGTCCCTTGATCTTCTTCTGATACAAAATATGGGACTGATATGATCGAGCAGGTATCGGTAGGCATGTATGTGCCTTCTCGTCCGATTTGCACAGATAGTTTATTCGTATGTCCTACCAACTTCACTAATTCTTTTCTATCTAACATATACATCAACTCTTTTAATTGATTGATGTCGTTAAATTCTGGTTGAACTAACATATGACCCATACCGGTTAAATATATGTTTTCTTCACTCATTTGCTTAAATGCATTCAAGAAGGTGTCAATAATGCGTTCTTGATACTCCATATATTCGATGATGTTTTCTTCCGTGTACGCATTTTTAAGGATACGTTTCGCATCTTTGACCAGTTGATTTTCTAACAAATCATTTAATGATGAAATGATCTTCTTAAAATCAGTTAGCGATAAATGTTCCGGAATATTGACTTTCTCATTTTGTACATGGCCTTTATCTGTCACAATCAAAATGACTGCTTCATGGTTTGCAAGCGGGATAAAATCCACTTTATTAATACGTGCAAACGCTTCATTTGGGCCAAGTACCATGGACGTATAATTTGTTAATTCAGATAAGAGATTAATCGCTTCTTTGACAGCGTATTCCTTATTATTCTCAAACTCTGTGAAGAGTTGGTCAATGATTGGAAATAGTTGTTTGATGTCATCGTCTCGTGTGACCAGATTTTCCACATAATAGCGGTACCCTAAATTAGAAGGAATTCTACCAGAAGACGTGTGGGTCTTTTCTAGAAATCCTAGTTCTTCTAGTGCAGCCATGTCATAACGTAATGTTGCCGAAGAAAAATTCAAATAAGGCTTATCGGTTAATGCTTTTGAACCGACGGGTATGCCATCTGTCACATAGGTTTCGATGATGGCTTTCAAGATTAACTTTTGTCTGTTTGATAACACAACATCACCTCTTTTAGCACTTAACTTCATCCAGTGCCAATGTTATTTTATTATATGATATTAGCACTGTCAAGTCAAATGTGCTAAAAAAGTGAAAAAAGACATGATTTAACATATCTTTTATCGTTATTTTGAGATTATTTTTTGGATATAGGTGTTTTGTTTCAATTCATCTTTTAGCGTACTTTGGTCATCATGACCAGGTAAGATGGTGATGTTTTGAGGTAAATTTTTAAATAATCGTTTCAGTGATTTATTTAAACTGGCTGTCGACCCACCAATCAAATCGGTTCTACCGACCCCATCTTTAAATAGGGTATCACCTGTAAAGAGTTGTTTACGATATAAATAGCATAAAGAGCCTTTAGTATGCCCTGGTGTATGATAGACTTTGATTTTTTCATCGGTAAAGTCTATTTCAGCTAAATCCGTTATAAATCGAACATCTAGTTTTTTTAAATCAAATTGACGTCTTAATTTTATATCTTTTGATCCATTTTGATCGTCATTTTGAGACAGTTCATAGTCATCCTTATGCATGTAAATAGGACAGTTAAATTCACCGATTAAAGCTGTATGATCAATATGGCCATGTGTCAATAAGATAAAGGCCAATTGATAGCCAGTCAATTGTGTTTTTATGTCATTATAGCTGTGAGATGGGTCAATCAATACTGCTTTATCAAAGCGTTTGATGATGTAAATATGAGATAAATCGTCATTTCCTTTTATGATCATAATAGCCCCTTAATAGAAAAAAAACTATTCCTAGAATAGCTTATTTCTTTTCTCTGTGTACAGTATATGTACGTGATTTTGGACAGTACTTCTTCATTTCAAGACGAGTTGGTGTTGTTTTTTTATTTTTAGTTGTATAGTAGTTTTCTTCGCCACATTCTGTACAAACTAATTTAACTAGTTCACGCATGTATAAATCCCTCCAGACATTTCATATAAAAGTATATCAAACAAGCAAACAAATATCAAGTATTTTTCACTTGAAAGGTTTCTTTAATATTTTTTGATGACCAATCTAATCAAACTGCGATTACTAAGTGGTGTGTTTATAGGGTAAATCTATTTAATTTCTTTACCGTATTCGAGTCTAACTTCTTTTTTCTTGATGTCATCATTTGAGTATGACGCTAAGTCTAATCCTTTAAAATGGTACCCCATTTTCTTGTAAAACTGGATGGCTGGGTAGTTACAAGATTGGGTCTCTAATATTAATGCGCGTGCGCCTTTCTTTTTAGCGACCATTTCGATATGGTCAAATAACATCTTTCCATACCCTTTTCTTCGGTATTTTTGCTCGACCAACACATTCCAGATTCTATATCTACTATTCCAAGTCTCTAGACTGCCTTCAACCACAGCAATGAGTTTCTTTTTCTCGAAGATACCAAATACATCTGATACATCAATATAATCCGCAAATAATTCATCTTTAAAGGTCTTTTCTTGTTTAAATAAGGTTTTTTTCTTTTTTAAGGTGATTTTCACATCGTGTTTTTCTTTTATTTTGACATCATAAAAAAACTTAGTTTGGTATCTATACTCAAGTTTATAGCCTTTATATTCTTTTTTGCTTAATTCTATGATTTTCATAAGATCACCTATTTAATATTAAAACATAGAAATCATGGAAAATAAAGATAACTTCTAACCAAGTTTCATTATCTATCATTTTTTCAAACTAACCCAAGAAATTGGTTATTGAATAAGCAAACAAGCGCATTTTATTTTAGACTATGTTATAATTTCATATAGGTGATAATATGCAAAGGTTAACAACAAGGCCAATCAAAATTGGCAATCTGGTCATGGGTGGCAACAGCCATGTCTACATTCAAAGTATGACAACAACCTTCACAAAGGATGTTGATGCAACCGTTAAGCAAATTCATTTGCTTGAGAAAGCTGGTTGTGAAATCGTCAGAGTCGCTGTACTCGATAAAGTCGATGCAAAAGCATTAGGTGAGATTAAAAGACAAATTCATATCCCTTTAGTAGCGGATATCCACTTTGATTATAAACTGGCCTTAGAAGCCATTAATCAAGGGGTTGATAAGATTAGGTTAAACCCAGGCAACATCAAAGACCGTACCAAAGTTGAAATGGTCGTTGAAGCCTGTAAGGCAAAGAATATCCCAATCAGAATTGGGGTAAACAGTGGCTCATTACCTGATAATCTAGAACCAACTGCTGAAAACATGATCATGGTTGCAAAAGGTCATGTTGAAATCCTAGAATCCATGAATTTTTTCGATATCGCGCTTTCTTTAAAAGCGACCGATATGAACTTAATGATTGAAACCTATCGTTTAGCAGCAAAAACGTTCCCTTATCCACTTCACTTAGGTGTCACTGAGGCAGGTACTGCTTTTAGTGGTGCGATAAAAAGTGCGATGGGGATTGGTATTTTATTACATGAAGGCATTGGGAATACCATTCGAGTATCTCTAACAGATAACCCAGAAATCGAAATTAGAGCAGCGAAGGAAATCTTAAAAAACCTAGGGTTAAGAAAAGATATTCCTAATTTAATCAGTTGCCCAACGTGTGGCCGTATTCAGTATGACATGATTGATATTGCTAAACGCATTGAAACGTATTTACAAGGCGTTAACAAGCATATCAATGTTGCCATCATGGGTTGTAAAGTAAACGGACCTGGTGAAGCGAAACATGCGGATATTGGCGTTGCGGGTGGCAAAGGTGAAGCTGTGATCTTCAAACATGGTCAAATCATCAAAAAAATCAAAGAAGCTGAAGTCTATGATGAATTGGTCAGAATGATCGATGAATACTAAAGCATAATATCTAAATCTCAATTTGTTGACGTGATAACGAAAACGGGTTGAGATTTTTTTACGCAAAAAAGGGAAGCTTAACGCTTCCCTTGATCGTATGGTTCACCAGCGGCTTTTGGCCCTTGTGAGTTTTTAGAAGTCAATCCTAGTAATAATAAGGTGACTAAGAATGGCAACATGGAGATGATATCTCTTGGTAAGTGTCTGAAGAAAGCATACATACCTTCATAGAATGATTGCATGAATCCTTCATTTGCTCTTAAGTTATTAAATGCGTTTTGGACCATACTAATCCCGTTTGATAAATTCATCAAGAAACCGAACAAGAATGAGAACACCAATACTCTAGCGGGTTTCCATTGTCCACTGATTAAAACGGCTAATGCTAAGAACCCGTAACCATAAACAGAGGCTTTGAAGCTAGTTGACGATGGAATAATTAAGATAACCCCACCCATACCAGCAAGTAAACCGGATATTGAAACGGCAAAATATCTTGTCTTATAGACATTAATCCCTGCTGCATCCGCAGCATGTGGATTTTCACCGCATGCTCTTAATCTTAAACCAAATCTGGTTTTGTATGCAACAATCGCTGCTATCCCAAAGATGACTAAGCCAAGTAGAGAAATGAGATAGAACTTAGTGAATAATATATCGCCTAAAACAGGAATATCTTTTAGTAATGGAATCCCATCAATTCTAAATCGGTCTGTAAATGTAATTTCTTCTGTGCCTGATGTTGATAAGGCTCTACCAACAAAAATGGCTAAGGCAAGCGCTAATAAGTTAAGTGCAGTACCTGAAATAACTTGATTTGATTTCATCGTAATCGACGCATAGGAGTGTAGTAATGAGAATAATAAGCCTGCAATACCACCAATGATAACGACCAAGAATAAGACAAATTGCCCATCCATACCGCGGCCTTGTAAGTTGTTAAGCGATAATATACCGACGAAGGCACCAAACATCATAATCCCTTCTAAGGCGATATTGACGACACCTGAACGTTCTGAATATAACCCTGCCATCGCGACCATCGCGAGTGGGATGGTTGAGAATAATGTCCATCTTAATAAATCATAAAAACTTGAATTGTTCCATAAAGCAATGAGTACATATAGTATGGCAAATATACCAATTGTAACATTTTTACGTGTTAAATAATTACGCATTGGTTTCACCATCCTTTTTACCTATTTTACTGATAATCTTACGCGCATATTTTTGGAAGTATAACGTAAATGCACTGAAATAGATGATACTTGCTGTGATGATATCAATGATTTCACGTTTGAAGTCCCAAGATTGTAATTCCTGATTGGATGCTTCAATGTACCCTAAAAATAGACCTGAGAAAATCGTACCGATTGGATTACTCATCCCCAATAAGGCAACGGCTATCCCTTGGAAGCCATAGCCATTGATCACATAAGTCGTTTCTAATCTCATACCAGTACCTGGTACTAAATAGATGACTGCACCGGCTAAACCGGCAATCCCACCTGAAATCAATAGTGAATAAACAATGTTCTTTTTATCGTTGATACCTGCATATTTAGCAGCATCACGATTAAACCCTACCGCTTTTAATTGGAAACCAAATGTGGTTTTCTCTAATACAATATAGATGATTGCACCCGTTAAAATGGCAATTAAGATACCACCATTTAAACGTGGATTATCGAAAATTTGATCTAAGAAAAATGTCGGAATTCTAGCCCCATTTAATACGGAGTTAGATTCTTGTCTAACTGAGTCATAAATGGTTGCTTCAATGAGCATTTTGGATGCGTACATCGCAATATAGTTCATCATGATGGTGGATACGACTTCATGGACATTTCTGTAAGCTTTTAGTAAGGCAGGAATCAATACCCAAACCATCCCACCAAAAATACCACCAAGTATGGCAACAATCCAGTGAATTGGTGCTGGTACCCATGTCCAAGTGACCCCTATCCAAACTGCCATGAATGCACCAATCATTAATTGACCAGATGCCCCGATGTTAAATAGCCCTGTTTTAAATGCGAATGCAATGGCTAACCCTGTTAAGATCAGTGGTGCGGCATTGAATAATACTTCACCAAATCCATACATGCCATCGGACACACCAGCTAGTAAGATGGCTGAAAATCCGCCAAATGCCATAGAAGGGTTGACGATTAGCATGATGATTAAACCGAATAACATCCCTGCTAATATGGATATAAATGTGGATATGATTTTTTCTGACGATTCTAATTTAAGAAATTTCATCATACGTTATTACCTCTTTTTGAACCTGACATATATAAGCCCAGTTCATTTTCATTTGTCTTTTTAGCATCTAGGTTGGCAACAATCTCGCCTTCATACATGACTAAAATACGGTCAGCCAAATTCATGACCTCGTCTAATTCTAATGAGAATACTAAGATGGCTTTATTTTCATCTCTCAGTCTGATTAGTTGTTTATGAATATACTCGATTGCACCAACGTCTAAGCCTCTTGTCGGCTGAACAGCAACGACTAATTTTGAGTCTCTTGACAATTCTCTAGCGACGATGGCTTTTTGTTGGTTACCACCGCTCATGCTTCTCACTTTTGTTTTTCTACCATTTGCACTTCTAACGTCATAGGTTTCGATTAAGCGTTCTGCTTCTTGGTTGATTTCATCGAATTTTAAGAAGCCATGTTGTTGGAATCTAGGTTCGAAATAAGATTGTAAAACTAAGTTTTCTGCCAAATTGAAATCTAGCACTAAACCAAACTTATGTCTATCTTCTGGAATATGTGAAATCCCTGATAAAGTCTTTTGGCGGATGGTTAATTGGGTGATTTCTTTTCCATCTAATGTGACTGAACCTGATTTAGCCTGTTTTAAGCCGGTAATCACTTCAGCCAATTGTGTTTGTCCATTGCCTTCAATCCCTGCAACGACAACAATTTCACCAGCTTTAACATCAAACGATACATTGGTTAAATCATCTTTCTTTAAGAGGATATTGTGGTGATAGACATTTTTCACTTCTAAGATTTGCTCAAGTGGTTTTTTATCTACCTTATCGAGTGTGAAGTTGACTTTTCTACCAACCATCATTTCTGCTAGTTGATCGACTGATGTCTTTTTCACATCCACAGTACCAATGTATTTACCTTTTCTCAAAACGGTACATCTATCGGCCACCATTTTAATTTCATTCAACTTATGCGTAATTAAAATAATGGACTTACCTTCTTTTCTGAGGTCTTCCATAATCTTCATTAACTCTTCAATTTCTTGTGGTGTCAATACTGCGGTTGGTTCATCAAAAATCAGAATATCTGCATCTCTATAAAGCATTTTTAAGATTTCGACTCTTTGTTGCATCCCAACTGTAATATCTTGGATCAATGCATTTGGATCAATTCTAAGTTTATACTGTTCGCTAAGTGCTTTTATTTTTGCACTGGCGTTTTCTTTGCTGATAAACCCGTATTTTGTTTCTTCTCTACCTAACATGATGTTTTCAACAACTGAATAGTTATGGACCAGTTTAAAGTGCTGATGAACCATCCCTATTTTCAGTTCGTTGGCATCGTTCGGGTTTTTAATCTTAACCTCGTTACCATTGACTTTAATCATCCCTTCTTCTGGTTGATAAAGACCAAATAATACCGACATCAAGGTTGACTTACCCGCGCCATTCTCCCCAAGTAATGCATGAATTTCGCCTTTTTCTATTTGTAAAGTAACGTTATCGTTTGCAATAATGCCTGGGAATCGTTTCGTAATGTTTAACATCTCAATGACATATGACATAGTGATTCTCCTTTTTAAATTTCACACTCTATTATAGCATAAAAAAAACGTTTTCAAAGTCCATTTAATCTATGATTAATGTAAATTCACATCTTTCACTAGATACGTTTCTCTGAAAACATTTATTTATTAAGGTTGTTCAATAACCGTGACAATTCGGTTCACAACTGTTTCATTCTGGTAAGCATCGGTTGCTTTATAAGTGATGATATAAGTGCCTACTTCGTTTAATACTGTACCAGTCGTTTCAACCGTAACAGCTAGATTCGACTGATCGGTTACAGTGACGGACTCATCTATCCATGTGTCACCTAATATAATGGTATCAATCCCTGCATTTAAAGTAACGGTAGGTGGTGTTTGATCTGTCACATGGATGACGCGCGTAACGGTTTTCGATAATTCACCGTAAGTCACTTGATAAGTGCGTTCATAGACGCCTACTTTGGCTGTATCTAGGTCATCAAATATTACGTCATAATCGAGTGTATTCGGGCCATAAGTGGCGATTGCACCTAAGTCGATATAGGTATCTCCAACTTCAATGGTATCTACTTGAGGCACAAGTTCAATGTTTAAATTGGATAGCTTTGGTGTACATCCAGTTAAGAAAAAAAGGGTTAAAATGATTAGGATTTTTTTCATACACTATCCTCCTTCTTGTACCAAATAACGAGTTGGTTTACAGCTGTATTTGCTAAGACTGTGACATATCTAATACGCTCGTATGTTTGGTCCAAATTGGTAACCCTATACGTTATGACATATTCACCAGGTGTATTGGTGTCTACCTCACCGCTAATCGTGACCTCGCCATAATTTGCGGTTGCACCAGCTTCAATATAGTCTTTACCCGCAACAATCGTATCAATCCCTTTATTTAAGGTAATGATGACCGTTTCTGGTTTTGCTAATATCGTGACGATTCTGACTCTTTCATCCACTAAAAGCGATTGGTAATAGACTTGATAGGTGATTGAATAAGTGCCAGGTGTTGATTCATCTAAATTAGATGTGATGATGACCTCTATGCGTTCATCTGTGAAGTTTAATGCCATTTCTTGATAAGTCATACCAAGTGTTAAGGTATCTATACTTTTACCTAAGGTCACATAAGTAGGATTATACACGGCTTCAAATATTGGGAATATGTCTAAATCACTTGTCACGTTATTAAACGTTTGATTCCAACCAATGAACATATAGTCAAATGGTGTCTCTGGTGATTTTGTCGGTTCTAACGTCATGTTAACAACACTGCCTGAAATAACGGACAAGCTACGGATGATTTGATCATTGCCATCATAGAAATTAACGGTATATGTGCCATCATCTAATTTGCCATAAAGCGTTAAGTCCGATGTGATGACATCCGGTATATACATATCTTGATAAGTTTGATCTAAATACCAACCAACAAACGGATAAATACTGTTGTATGAGTATAGGATAACTTTGCTACCTTCAGTATAAAATTCTGTTTGCACAATTTCGCCTTTTATCACGTAATCAACCTGATAAGGCTCACGTTCAAACTTCGCATATAAAACTGTATCGCTTGTTATTAAAGCCTGATTGTATGGTATTTGAAATGCTTGATCCATATAATAACCAATGAATGTATAATCGGTCTTAATTGGTATGAAGCTTAAACTCGA
Organism: uncultured Acholeplasmatales bacterium; assembly: GCA_927433595.1. Lineage (GTDB taxonomy): Bacteria > Bacillota_I > Bacilli_A > Acholeplasmatales > UBA5453 > Paracholeplasma. Next base: position 10,246 of record CAKMJY010000043.1, read on the forward strand.
ACCATAATCCAACAAGCCATTATATATGACGGATTGGCCATCATAAATGGTCATTTGATATTGGTTGATTTGATATCTTGCGTATAATGTTAAGTCAGATGTTACAGTATCAACGCCAACGTTAAATGGTACATCAAAGCTCGCATCTTTATACCAACCCAAGAATGTATAACCGGTTTTTTCAGGATCGTTGACTGAAAATGTCCCATCCATTATAACTTCAACCGGATCGATATAGGTGCCATCAAACGTTTCGAATGATACGGTGAATGTATCAAACGTCATGCTTTGATAGGCTTTAACTAGTCCGTAACCATAGTAATTATCTTTGCCAACGACGCCTAAGTCTTCTGCATAGGTTTGTAGTAATTGATAGATATCATTTGCGGTTAAAGTGGGATTATAAGACCATATTAAGCCAGCTACACCAGCCAGATACGGGCTTGAAAAGCTGGTACCACTCACAGATACATACCCACCCGTCCTTGAGGTTGTTACAATCGCACTACCTGGTGTAACAAAATCAACGTACGTGTTATAGGTTGAAAAACTCGAAATCAATTTGGATTCATCGATAGAACCCACTGATATGACGCCATCATATGCAGCTGGGTAATTAATGGTTGAATCACCATCATTGCCACTCGATGCTACGACTAAAACACCACTGTCTACTGCATGTTTAATAGCATCACGCATGATTGAATTAATAGAAGGTCCACCTAAGGATAAATTAATGATTTTGACACCTTGGTTGACGGCATAATAAATACCATCTGCCACATCTGCATCGTTAAATGAATTCGACTCATTATCTTCAGTTAATGGGTCATTGGGTTGGTTTGCTTTAATGACTAAAATCGGTGCCTGCTGCAAAACACCTGCAATGCCAATGTTGTTGCCTTTATTTGCAGCTAAAACACCTGCAACATTTGTGCCATGTCCGTTATCATCTTCAACAGCAGCTAACCCAACGGTTTCTGTCCTGCTATTATAACTAAGTGGTGAAATCCTGCCTGTGAATTCAGGGTTATCTGTATCAATCCCTGTATCAATGATTGCAACCATTAAATCACTGCTGCCTTCTATTAAATTCCAAGCAGTGCTAATTTCTAGCATTGGAATCGCATATTGATCATTTAAATAAGGGTCTGAATTGACTGGAATTGGCTTTGCATCAACATAAAGCGATGTAGGTTGGTAAAAACCCATGGTTTCTAGTTGTTTAAGTATCTTAATATCATCTACTTCAAAAGTAGTGATACCAGAATCTTTGTATTCAATGATATTTGCATCGTATGTCTTTGCAATCGATACTGCTTTTTCATAAGTTTCAAATCTCGATACTAATTGATAAGTGCTTGGTGTCTTAGTATTAGAATTAAAGACAAAAAAGGCAATCATAAAGATGGCTATCGTATTCATTAATTTTTTCATAAGCTCCCACCTTATCTTTAGGCTATTACCTTTATATATATAATATACGCCAATTGACTCGTTTTTATTGGTAAAATGCAGAAAAAAAAGCACTTCTTTTAAAAAGTGCTTTTTGAGTTTAATTATCCGATTAGTTCAACATCAACTTTAGGTACAACTAATGCATCTGGTGCAACTGTAATATCACTTGAGATAGTAACAGTCTTAGCACTTACTTTTGCAAAAATTGCATCATACATTGCTTGTGTGAATGTATCAAATCTTGAGAAATCTTGTGGTAAACCAACACCGTCAACTGCAGCGTCAAGTGTAGTTGATGCGCCACCTACTGCATTATCGTCATAGATTGCAGTTAGTGTTTGATAAACTGAATTACCAAGTTCTTTCATTGCTGAAGTAATAACTGTAGTAGATTCTGCTTTTTGGTCAACGTCAACACCGATAACAAATTTGCCAGTTGCTTGTTCAGCAGCTTTCATAACTGAGTTACCTGCACCACCAGCTGCAACGAAGATTACTTCTGTGCCTGCTGAATACCATGCAGCAGCCTTAGTTTGGTGTGCATTGTCTGGAGCAAATGAATTTAAATATTCATATTTTAGTGCGATTGCATTGTCTGCTAAGCCCATTTCGTTCGCTGCATAGTTAGCGCCTTGAACGAACCCTAAACCGAATCTTACAACGGCTGGTACTGACATACCACCCATGAATCCTAATTTAGTGAAACCTTCTTTAACAGCTGCATAACCAGCTAAGAAACCTGATTCTTGTTCAGCATAGAAAATGCTATAAACGTTTGCAGCAATTGTGAAATCTGGAGCTGAACCATCGACGGTTGCCATTGTATCCCAGTTAACAACGTTATGTGCACCACCATCTAAGATGATGAACTTAATGTCTGGATGGTCATTTTGTACTAACCAAATCGCATTTTCGAATAAATAACCTGGTGTAACGACTACTTTAGCACCATTTTCGATTGCAACTTCGATTGATTTAACATAATCTTCAGTTGTCTTTGAATCTGGTTGATAGTACTTGTAAGAAATATTAAATTCTTCCGCATACTTTTCAACGCCTTCCCAAGCGCCTTGGTTAAATGATTTGTCATTGATCGTACCTACGTCGGTAACTAGACCAATTTCATACGTTTTTTTCTCGCCACATGCTGCAAGTCCAAATGCAAGCACTGTAACTAATAAAGCAACTAATACTTTTTTCATTTCTTCCTCCTATTGAATAATCCATTACCATATTACCATTGAAAACGTTTTATTTCAAGGCTATTAGATATTATTTTCAACACTATTTAGAAGCATTTTATTGAAGACTGGCATGCTCAGTGAGATTCTTTGCCCACTTGCCATTTTTAACAATTTGGATACCAATCATCCCTTTGATGATAGATACACCTTCAACCAGTACATAAACAAGTAATATTGGCAATGACGTATAAATACTTAATATAATGGCAAGTGGTACTGCGACTATCCATGCAAAGGTTGCATCAAATAAGAAGGTCACAATCACCATCCCGCCAGCTCTTAGGATAAAGAATATACCGGCATTAAATGCGAATACCCACATCAAGGATGCGACTACCCACATAAACTGTGTTGCTTGTAATCTAACGGCATCAGACACATTATATAAATGTGGCGCAAATGGCGCAATACCGGCCAAAATGATGCCAAATGTTAAACACATCATGATGGCAAATGCCAATAATTTATAGGCGTTTTCCTTGGCTAATTCAATCTGATTGGCACCTAATTCATTACCTACCATGACAGATATCCCGGTGGCAAGTGCACCAAATATGATAAAGAACAGGTTAGAAACCGTACTAGAAATGGTGAATGCTTCTACCACACTCGTCCCTCTTTGTGCATAGGCAAATAGAATCACAGTGGTTGAACTTGACCACAACAATTCGTTTGTTAAGAGTGGTAAAGTCTTTTTAACCATGAGTTTGAATCGCTTTGGTTCAATGTAGAAGTGTTTAAATATGTCTTGTGTAAATATCATTCTATTCTTATACGCAATGTATATTAATACAGCAACTTCGACTACCCTCGCGATAATGGTTGCATAGGCTGCACCCTTCACTTCAAGTCTTGGAAAACCCGCTAAACCAAATATCAATACTGCATTGAATCCGAAGTTTACAAATACAGCGATGATACCTGCAAACATGGGTACTTTGGTCTCTTTGATTTCTCTAAATGTCGAAGCAAACAACTGAATCACCCCAAATATTGGTAGTGAGAACGTCATAATCGTTAAATAATCAATCCCGTATCTGATGACCGCTTCATTATAGATGCCCGATGACCCAGCGTCATTTTTGGCAAACGCTCTAATCATTGGTTCTTTAAATATCAATAATGCGGCCATGGCAATGATGGTGATGAATACCATCAATATCATTTTCGCTCTAAATGCTTGTTTTAATGCATTCTCATCTTTTGCACCAAAGTATTGGGCGATGAAAATACCAGGTCCTGCTAAGCCACCAATATAACTAATGGCGACAATAAACATAATTTGGTTTGCGATTGCAACCCCACTAATGGCATCGCCATTTAACTGACCCACCATGATGTTATCCAGTAACCCAACAAATGTTGTGATACCTTGCTGAATCATGATTGGCAAGATGATGGCAAACACTTCCCTATAAAAGGCTTTTGTTCCTATAAATTTTTTCATGTTATCCTTTTAAATCAATTTCAATCGCACCTAGTTGATCATGGAAAGCTTTATCATGGCTCACGATAATCGCTACCCCAGGGAAAGCCATGATGGCTTTTCTTAAAGATTCTTTTGCTACCGCATCTAAGTGATTGGTAGGTTCATCTAAGACGATGACATTGGATTTCTTTTGACTCATTAAGGCAAGTCTAACCTTAGTTTTTTGTCCCCCAGACAGACTGTTAATCTTTCTGTCGGCCATATCTCTTGAAACACCAAACCTTGCAAGTAAGGTGTAGACTAATTTTTTATCCATATTTTCAAGTAAATCAAAACATAAATCGACTGCGGTTGTATCTTGTGTATAGGTAAACTCTTGTTCAAAGTAAGAGATATTGGCTGTGTCAATCCATTTAAATGACCCATTTAACGGTTTGATGACACCCATGATGGTCTTAATTAAAGTTGATTTACCAACACCATTTTTACCAGTAATGATCACTTTTTCATTTTTTCTGATGGTGATATTGATTGGTTTTAATAAAGGTTTTGAGTACCCAATTTCTAAGTTTTCGATGGTTAATACATCTCTACCGGTATCTTTCGCAAAAGGAAAAACGAACTTCAATTCTTTTTGTTTAGTCGGTTTATCAATGCGTTCTAGTTTTTCTAGCTTCGTTCTCACACTTTGAGCTTGTTTGGTCGTGGATGCTCTAACCAAGTTCTTCGCAATAAATGTTTCTTGTTTTTGAATGAATTTTTGTTGTGCAACAAAGCTCTTTTCAGTCATTAAGAAACGGATTTCACGTTCTTGTAGATAATAGTCGAAATTCCCTTTATAACGAGTTAATCCTTTATTTTCTACGGCAATGACGGTATCTGCGATTGCTTTTAAAAATGCCTCATCGTGCGATACAACTAAATAGGCTTTTTCGTAGCCAATTAAGAATTTAGTCAACCATTCTATGTGTTTGATGTCCAAGAAGTTGGTTGGTTCATCTAGTAGTAAGATGTCAGCTTCGTCTAACAGCAATTTACCTAAAATAATCTTTGCTCTCATCCCACCAGATAAATGCTTGATTGGTGAGTCTAGGATCTTCATTTCTAAACCTAGACCGTGGATGATATTACCCAGTTTGGATTTAATGGCGTAAAAGTCTTTTTCAATGAGATAATCACCAATGGATGCGGCAATATTTAGCGCGCGGTCCATTTCTTTACCTTCCAGTGTTCCCACTTTATGGTATAAATCTTCCATTTCTCTTTCTTTATCGAATAAAGGCTTAAAAACAGTCAGTAAATACTCACCGACTGTGATATTGCCATCTATTTTTGCATATTGGTCTAAATAACCAACTTTTGTGTTTGGTAACCAATTAATTGACCCTTTATCTGGTGATAAATGCTTATTTAAAAGATTCATCAAGGTCGTTTTACCAGCGCCATTTGGACCTACTAAAACTGCATGGTCACCTAAAAATAGTCTGACGCTTGCGTCGACTAGTAAGTCGTTATTGTCATAACGAAAGTATAAATTGTTAATCTCTAATAAACTCATAATTAATCTCTATCTCCGAAACTGGTTGTTGGTCTGCTACATATTCCCAACCAGGTAAATGGTGTTCACCAATGATGGTTGAAATGTGTTGTTTGAAAAAGACACCGCTAGCCTCAGCTAAAACAGTCTTTCTATCGCTTGCTAAAATAACCCCTTCACCTTTGAAGGTTTGGCCTTTATTCTTTGAAATCCACCCACAAACGATGATTTTTTCATCGAGTGGTACTGGTTTTCTATAAGTCACTTCTAACTTGATGGTTACGCCCCACGTTTCAGGTTCATCAATGTTAATGGCTCTGCCAATGGTTTCATCCAGCAATGCTGAAATGATACCACCATGCATACGGTTAGGATAACTTTGATGCAAGTTATCGCCTTGCGTGATTGCGACCACGACTTTGTTATCAAGCTCATAAAAATGAGCCCCTAAACCGTGATCATTATGGATACCACAAATAAAGCAATCGTGGGAATTAAATTGTTTTCTTAATACATTATATGTCATATTTTCACCTATCAAAAACATTATAACACAAACGACCTATCTAAAATCACTCTAGATACCGTTATCATTCAAAAAGAAAAGGCTATGGAATTAGCCTTCAGCATTAAAAAATTCAGTGATTTGATCTACATGTATGACAGTCATGCCAAACACATCCATGGTTGGTTTCACAAAAACGACTTCATTTTCATTGATGTATTTCACGATTTTACCTGGATTTGGGTAAATGACGACTAGTTTATCGCCTGCGATATCTGCAAACCCATTTGTTTCAAACATTTTCTTGCCACTTGGTGTGAAAATTTGCCAGTGTCTTTTTGAATTGAACGACACTTCATATGCACCAGGTGCGAAGAACAGTTTAATTAAATAGGTTTTGTCAGTGGTAACCAATTTGAAATCTGCCCCATTGATATTAGCAGTTTCCAAAGTACCTACTTGTTCTAGCAGTGTTTTGATTTGATCGGTATGTTTCTTCTTTATTAACGTTAAAGAAGCGCCAAACCCAATGATTGTTAAGGCTAATAAGCCTAAAATTGCGTATAAAATATCCATTACAATACCTCTTTTTTATCGACACTTAATAAACGATTACCATCGAATGTGCAATGATAATCATATATTTTTTCTTCATATAATAACGATTCAATGAAATAAGGAATATTATGAGCAACCCCTAAATTATCATTCAATAGCCATTTGATTTTCTTATAATCTAATAAGCCTTCTGGTGTTTTGATAGGTGTTTCAATTTTACTGTTCTGATGAATTAAAAACATATAAAGATAATCCTCTGACGTATTCCAAGTCATCTTTCCTTTATAAATCAATTGTTCCAGTTGGATGATGATGCCAGTTTCTTCTTTGAGTTCACGAAGCATGGCTACTTCTTTTGATTCATTTTGTTCGATTTTGCCACCTAAACCGTTCCAACAACCTAGCCATGGGTGTTTCTCTCTGTTAACTAAAAGTAGTTCATCCTGATATTGAATAAATGCTAAGGTATAGACCATCATTATCACCTAAAACTATGATAACACAAAAGCGAAAAAAGGACACCCATTTTGTGGGTATCCTTCTTGATTATTGATTACTATATGCCCCAAACACTATCGGATAAATCTCTTAATAATACGATGTAATCTGTATTAGAATCGATGGTGCCTAGTTGAGGTTCAACTGGGTCAGGGGTAACTGCTAATACCAATTCAGGTACGATTGGACCTAATACGGTTGATAACTTCATGGTATTGAAGAATCCACCTAATAAGTCTGCATCTGTGTAATCACCAGGCATAGAGCCTACTGGGTTTAAACTACCTACTGGTTGGATGTCGCCTAAGCCCTTAATCACGGCTACAAGTCGATCAACTTCACCAGTTGTTGGTGTATTCCATGCGGCTACCTTAGTGGCATATGGTGTATCAACCACTTCACCAAGTGGTGTGGTTAATGTTGTACCAAATGCGGATTCGATACCTGACTTCATGAAGCTTGAAATCACTTCAATGTCTAGCAATCTAGATTGTGCAACTAACTTCAAGATGACACCTAGTTCGTCTGCTTCAGGATCAGTCATATTTGTAATATCGATTGAGCTTAAGCTGAAGCCACCATTTAATTCAACTAATAGATCGACTAAGACATCAATTTCTGTTGTCCATTCAGCCTTAGTTAAGGTTGGTTGTGGTGTTACTTTCCATGAAGATGCACTACTTAATGCTGCTGAATCCATGATTTCACCTAAGATTGGTCTTAGGATTGCTGAATTATTAATCTTATTGAGGGCTGCCTTCAAGTCTGCACTGTTCGTACCATTGATGGTCGATAAGTCAGTGGATTGGAAGTAATCTGCGGCGTTAATTGCTTTAAGAACAAGCACTAATTCGCCTTCATTTACACCATCACCACGCCAGAAGTCTGGGTCGTTTGAAGAGTCAATTGGACTAATATTTAATCCACCCTGTGTAATTAAGATTTGGTTAAACATCTTATCAAGTGAGAATTCAAATACTCTGCTAGATAGTAAGATGTCTGCAAGTGTTTCTGCCTTCGTATCATCATTGATTGCTGTTACCATGCTTGCATAATTAAAGTTGTTGTAATCAATGCCAAGGGCATCCATATCTCTAATGGCTTTAAGCAATGGTAATAAGTCACCTTGAGGATAAGTTGGGTCTTCGTCTACTTTCCACTTGTAAGGTTCTGCATTTGGTAAAGTAGGGTTGATGAATGCGGATAATGTACCCGTTTCAATGATTGGTTTCACTTCTTCGATTAAGGTTGCTTCGATGACTTTAGATAATACTAAGGTATCTAGGTCTAAGCTTAATACGGTGTCAATGTCAATCACTGCAACATTAATATCGCCGCCTGGGACTAATAATTTGAGGCCAACCAGTAAGTTTTCTAATTCGCCGTTAGTTGAATCAGTTGAGTGCCATGTTAAGCCTGTAGGCACGACTAATAAGCCTGGATTAGAACCGGTAGGTGATACCATATCGGTAAATACATTTTCGAATACCAATGAAATGACTTCTGATAATGCAATCGTATGAATGTCTGCATTGCTTAAACCTAAGACTAAGTTAGCATCCATCGTACCAGAACCAAGTTTAGAAATACCTCTTAATAACTTGATTAATTCACCATCAGCGACGCCATCACCTTGCCAGAAGGTTGTATTCGCTTGGTTATCTAATTGAATATTCACGCCTGCATTATCATTTAGGATATAGGTAAACATCTTATCTAATGAATTATGTAGGATTCTGGATTCAAGCATTGCATCGTTTACCACTTGAATGTTTGCTTCTACTGCTAATACAGTTGAGAAGGCTGTGTAATCAAATGTGGTTAATGAAATGCCTATACCATCTAAGGTTTGAATCGATTTAAGGAGTGGTTTGAGATCGCCATCAGGATGATTTAGATCAGTACCTTGATACCAAACATATGACACTGCACCTGGTAAGGTTGGTTCGATATAATTGGTCAAACTACCCGTTTCAATCATTGGTTGAACCGTCAATACGGCTGTATGTTCAATGACTTTAGATGCTAATAATAAATCGATATCTGCTGCGATAATCGCATCAAAGCCGAAATCAGCTGTTGCGATGTCTCCACCAGGGACTAATACTTTAAGTGCCAACAATAGGTTTTCTAACTCGCCATTTTCAGTTGAAGTAGAATGCCATGTTAAATTAGTTGGTACATAAATATCGCCATCTAGGTCACCACCAGGGGCAGCCATATCGGTTAATACCGCTTCAAATACTTGTGCAATGACTCTAGAAAGTGCCACTGTATGGATTTGAGCTTCTGATAAACTTAAGAATGCATTGGCATCAAAGTTGCTTGCACCAACGATTGAGATGGCTCTTAATAAGTGTTTCAATTGGCCGTCTGATACGCCATCACCTTGCCAGAAGGTTGGTTCTGCATCATGATCAAGTGTTACATTGACACCTGCAGAGCCGTTTAATACGGTTGTAAATAATTTATCTAGTGAGTTGTGTAGTATTCTCGATGACAACAATAAATCGTTGACATTGGTAATACTTGGTTCATCTGCTAATGCAGTTGTCATGGCTTGATAGTCTAGTGCTTGAATGTCTAAGCCCATATCGTCTAAGCCTTGAACTGCTGCAAGTAATGGTTTGAGATCGCCATCTGGGTGATTTTGATCAATACCGATATACCATACATAATCCACATTACCAGGTAATTTAGGTTCAATGTATGTAGATAGGCTACCGGTTTCAATCATTGGTTGAACCGTTAACACGGCTGTATGTTCAATGACTTTAGAAGCTAGTAATACGTCGACATCTGCTGCAATGATCGCATCAAATCCGAAGTCTGCTGTTGCGATATCGCCACCAGGTACTAGTACTTTGAGTGCGGTTAACATGTTTTCTAATTCACCGGTTTCAGTGGATGTTGAATACCATGTTAATCCAGTTGGTACAAAGATTTGACCATCTAAATCGCCACCGGTAGATGACATGTCGATGATGACATTTTCAAATACTAATGCGATGACTCTAGATAATGCGACTGTGTGGATATCTGCTTCTGATAACGTTAAGAACGCATTGGCATCAAAGCTGGTTGCATCCACTAAAGACACAGCTCTTAATAGCTTGATTAATTCACCATCTGCAACACCATCGCCTTGCCAGAAGGTTGGTTCGCTTGTGTTATTTAACGTGATATTTAAGCCTGCTGAATCATTTAAGACGGTTGTAAATAGTTTGTCTAATGAGTTCGACAGAATTCTTGATGATAATAGTAAGTCGTTTAAGTCTGTAATCGCCGATTCACTAGATAGTGCAGCGGACAACGCTTGATAATCTAGGGCTTGAATATCAATGCCTAAATCATTTAAGCCTTGAACGGCTTCTAGTAATGGTTTTAAATCACCATCGGTATTATTTTCATCCACTTCCATGTACCATGTATAATCGACGTCACCAGGTAATTTAGGTTCTATGTAAGTCGATAAATCACCAGTTTCGATCATTGGTCTAATGGTTTCAACCAATGTCATTTCAACGGTCTTAGAACGTAAAATAACATCTAAGTCTACCGTCATAATGGTATTTAGATCCACAGAGAATGTGGCTAAATCTGTATTTGGAGGGACAACTGCTTTAAGGGCTAATAATAAGTATTCAAGTTCACCAGTTTCGGTTGAAGTGGAGTACCAAGTTAAACCTGTTGGTACACTTAATAAACCTTCTAAATCGCCACCGGTTGCAACCATATCCATGAACACGGCTTCAAACGTATTTGAAATCACCTTCGATAATGCAATCGTATGGATATCTGCTTCTGATAAAGCGATTAGTGCACTTGGGTCACTGCCTGCGCTTGATAAAATCTTAGCGGCTTTAAGGAGTGAATTGATTTCTAGTTCTGTCCATTCTTCTACCGTTTCAGGTAAAACAATTTCGAAATCACCAAGGTTCGCTTGTGTAGATACCATCTCAAAAATGGCATTTAAATTATATCTTATGACATATGAATCTGATAAGTAACCTGCTAATGCATCTATCGATTCATTGGTTAGTAAACTTAAATCCCCACCAAGTATATCTGCAGATAAGATTTCTCTTGCTGCTTTTAATAGGGCTGTTAATTCTGTTTGACCAGATTCGCTGCCCCAATCAATGGTTGGCGGAATGACTAATGTCACACCAAGATTAAGTTGCGTTAATAATGAACCAATGACGTCATTCATCTTCGTACTAATTAAGTTTGAACCACTAATTTTAGCAACTATCGCATCGATATTGGCGTCACTTAATACGGTTGTATAATCTGGGTTTTCTTCTTCTAATAACGTTAAAATGCCCGTTGATACGACGACCTTAGCCAATAAGACTAAGTTAGTAATCTCAGTTGCATTAAAGTTTGCATTGATATCTGCTTCTGTGATTAAGCCTTGATAATCAGCTGGTAGGTTTGCAATCATTTGATCGTAGATTAAACCTGCAACGACTGCTGTGTTATCATTCACCATGTTAAACGCAAATAATGCATCAAACACGTCTGAAATGGCTTGGTCCGTGATTGCCCCAAATACTGCTGGGTCTTGTAAGGTTTCAAAGTCATCCATTGAATCAAAGCCTAAGCCTTGGATGGCTAAATATAAATCCGCAATCGCTTCAAAGTCACCTTGTAGGTCTGCACCTTCAGGTAAGGTTAAATCGGCTTTAGTCACGCCTTGTTCTAGAAGCATCGCTTCAACACCTGGCATACCTAATGCGTAATTCAGTCCAATTGGTAAGCCGTATTGAAGCATTTCTAATTGACCTAAGTTAGCAAAAATGTCAGTGACGACTTCACCATCAAACATAAAGTAGTTTATATCTGATAATGGGACATCACTTTGTGCTTGAATTAATGTTAATGCATCGGCAAAAACATCACCTAAGACGCCTAAGTCTTGCATATAATCGATGGCTTTAAGGTCTTCTAAGACAAACAAGTCTTCATATCCTTCAAGCATCTCGTCAAATTCACCACTATTTAATAAATATTCTAAGCCCACCGGAATGATGACTTCAATCAAATCAAGGTCTGAAACCAAACCCATGATGGCAGTGACATCTTCTGGTGATAATTTATAGATGATGGTGTCATCAAATGTGGTAGACCCATCATTTGCTTCAACCAATAAGTTCACAGCTTCTAATGCTTTTTCAAGTTCTGCTCTAAACTGAATACTTGTATCTACATTATCGGTTTTGACTGTGACTTCAAAAATCGAGTCAAACACGTATTCATCTAAAGCAACGTCGTCTATTTTGACATAACCCGCGATCATCCCGACATAGGTTGAGCGGTATTCAGATAAGAATTGTTGTACTTCTCCAATCAATTCATCCTGTTCAGCTTGTGGTTGCTGCACTTCAACTAGAACCATCTCATCATTGATCAACATCAATTGATAAGTTGGTGTAGCATCCGCTTGTTGTGTCATCGCTAAATCAAGAGCGCCTGAAAAAGCGACTAATCCAGCAATTGGAATAGACATTAATAGGATTGAAAATGCCCCTCTTAATGTTCCAACACCTGTACCAAGTAATCTGGACAAGCCTGATTTTTTCTTTTTCTTGCCTTTAGGTTTGAATATCAACCAAAGTATCCATCCAACCACTTTGAATACAGTCGCATTTAGTACTAGCACCGCAATCAAGAATACCAATTGTAGTACCATTTGCGTCATACCATATACTAAAGCAAGTGCATCCGAGCCATCGACTAACACATTAGCCAATGCTGGTTCCATGGATATTAATAAGGCTGGAATGGTTTCTTTTAAATTTGTAATTGGGACCTCAGCTTGATAGTATTGTTCTACCATACTGATATCTTGGGTCATGAGGAATGCAGACACAACTGGCATCATAAAATAAGCCAGTACGAGCACACCTACTGTCCAAATCAAAAAGAAGGTTGATTTATAAAATCCTTGTACGAATCCCCAAAACGCTGCTAAGCCAATAATACCCATTGCGGCATAGTTCAGATATTGCAGCATTTCTTCTGCTTGAAAAGCCATAAAATCACCTCTTCATAATTGTTTCATAAAACTTATACTATATTCTATCACTCATGTTAACAAATATCTATTTAAAAACACTTTGAATATCAAGAAATATTTGTAAAATTTCATTTTTAGGTTACATTTTGGACTTTTTATTAAAAATAAAACCTGCGCTTGGCAGGTTTAGATGGTTTTCTTCACTTTAAGGACAAATGACTCATAAGGTCTTAATACTAAGTGCTTTAAGGTTGGCACGGTGTTTTTGTAGTTAGATAACAATAACACCTCTACTTCAAGCCCTTCGATTGAAACCGTTTGAACATCATCAAAGAAGTTTGTTACGACTAGGATATCATCCTCATACGATCTTAAGTAAGCATAAACAGATGGGTGTTCTCTCAATACTTGTTCGTAATCACCAAAGATGAATGTATCTATGTAGGTAGGATCTTTTCTCAGTTTCAAGACTTTTTTATAGTAATTCAATAATGAATCTGGATTGTTTTGTTCATCTTCAACGTTGATTGAAGTGTAATTTGGGTTTTCATGGAACCAAGGTTTTGCTGAAGAGAAACCGGCATATGGTGCATTTTTCCATTGCATTGGTGTTCTTGCGTTATCTCTGCTTCTGTGGGCAGTGAATCCAATGAATCTGTCTTTGTCCTGATTGCCTTCAACACAAGCAATGTGATAGCTATTTTTAACTGAGACATCGTTAAAATCTTCAATCGTTTTAAATGGGTAGTTGGTCATCCCAATTTCTTCACCTTGATAGATGAATGGGGTACCCCACATAAAGTAAAGTGCAGTCGCAAGCATTGAGCCTGATAAAATACGTTTTTCGACGTTACCATATTGGCTCATGACTCTAGGTTGATCGTGATTTAGCCAATAAATTGGGTGCCACGCATTGCCATATAGATTGGTTTGCCATTTATCAAACATATCTTTTAGATGTGGTAAGTTAGTTACTACTTTTTCATTTGGGTCTTTTAGGTCCCATACATTGTTACACCAGTTATGATCAAAATTGAACACCATGTTAAGTTCATCGCGATTTAACCCAGCATATTCAATCGCTTCTTTCGGCATCGCACCACCACCAACTTCACCCACGGTCATGACATCGTATTTGGATAAGACTTCATGGTTGAATTCTTTTAAGTAGTCATGCAATTTAGGTAAGTTAGAAAACTTACGCCAGTCCGGTTTATATTTTTCATTTGAGTCCATGGTTGAATCTTCAAACGTCTTAGAACGCGCAATATGGGCAACTGCATCGACTCTAAACCCGTCTATACCTAAATCTAACCAAAACTTGGCCATAACAAACATGCTTTTTCTAACGGCTTCATTTGCCCAGTTTAAATCTGGCATTTTTTTAGAGAATATCTTCATGTAATATTCCCCAGTGATATCATCTTTTTGCCAGCATGACCCACCAAAGAACGATGCCCAGTTGGTTGGTTCAACTTCTTTACCATCGACGATTTTACCTTTTTGCCAAATATAATAATCCCTGTATGGGTTATCTAAGGATTTTCTCGATTCCATAAACCACTCATGTTCATCTGAGGTTTGGTTCATCACCAAATCGGCAATGATTCTAATACCTCTTTTATGAGCTTCTTTGATTAATCTTTTCGCATCTTCTAGGGTGCCGTATTCTGGGCTGATATCATAAAAATCGGATACATCATACCCATTATCATCCATTGGTGACTTATAAAAAGGACAAATCCATAACAGATCAACCCCTAGGTCTTTTAAATAATCTAGTTTTTCGATGATGCCATTGATGTCACCAATGCCATCCCCATTTGTATCATAAAAACTTCTTAAATATATTTGATAGCCGATGGCTTGTTTCCACCATTTGTTTTCTAAGAATGACATAAATAAATTCTCCTTTAATCTCTATATTCATGATATCACAAAATCGATGCTTAAAAAGGAGATTCGAGTTGTAAGGCGTTACATTTAAACTATTCATGTAAGCGTTACAATTTTCTTGTATAATGAAAGTGTTAGATTTGAAAGGAGATTATTCAACCGCGATTGAATAAGGGTATGATATGAACAAACACGCACTATTACATAAGTCAAAATCAGAGATGGCCTATGCGTATGATAAAGAAACGTTACATATATGGTTAAGAACCGCAGCCAATGATTTTAAAGAAGTCAAATTACTATATGGGGATCCATTTAGATATGAACCCATTGATGATGATCACATAAACTGGGTCTGGAAACAAGAAAATGCTTCTGACTTAGTGATGGAAAAAAGATTCTCTGATGCTGAGTACGACTACTACTTCTTAAGCATTAAACCAGAACACTTAAGGGTTAAATATGCCTTTTTATTGGATGACACATACCTATATGGGGTAAGAGAAATCTATGACTTAAGCAAAGATGATCCAAAAAAGAAGTTCAATCTATTCAATTACTTCAACTTCCCATTCATCAATGAGGTGGATGTGATTAGTATACCAAGTTGGGTCAAAGATACCGTTTGGTACGAAATCTTCCCAGAACGTTTTAGAAGAGGGAAACACTCAACCAACAAGGTGACAAACGAATGGGGCATCCCAAACCGTGACGTCACCAACCATATGTTCTTTGGTGGCGACTTAGAAGGAATCATTGAATCCTTAGACTACCTACAAGATTTAGGGATAACCGGTATATATTTCACACCGATATTTGAAAGCCCATCGTCTCATAAATATGACACGACTAACTACTTCAAGATTGACCCTGCGTTTGGGACAAATGACCAGTTTAAAATCCTTGTCCAAGAAGCCCATAGTAGAAACATCAAAGTCGTTTTGGATGCTGTGTTTAATCACTGTGGTTATGACCACCCATTCTTCCAAGATTTGGTCAAACATGGTGAATCCTCAATTTATAAAAATGCCTTTTTCAAACGTGGTGAACCACTACTTAATTTTAAACTGAATGAACAGGATAAACCTTTATACCATAGAGGATTAATTCCTAACTATCACACATTCGCATTCACGCCTTATATGCCTAAGTGGAATACAGAGGATGAACTAGCTAGAAAACACTTACTTGATGTTGCTAAATTTTGGATTGAAGCGTATGACATTGATGGCTGGCGTTTAGACGTATCTAATGAAGTCTCTCATGACTTCTGGCGTGCTTTTAGACAAACTGTAAAGGCTGCTAAAAAAGATGCCTTCATATTTGGCGAAAACTGGGACTATTCGATGCCTTGGTTGGCAGGTGATCAAATCGATACCGTGATGAATTATGAACTCATCTATTTGATTTGGCAATTCTTTGGTCATGATCCTAATATCCCTACCATTAAAGCAAGTGAACTTGTCAGATTAACGAATAAACTGTTAACGGCTTATCCACTTCAAATCACTGAAAACATGTTTAACTTAGTGGATTCACACGATACGGCTAGAATCTTAGACCGTTCAAAAGAAAACAAAGACTTGGCTTATTTAACTTATTTATATATGTTCAGTTTCCCAGGTACACCAACCATTTATTATGGTGGTGAAATTGGCATCACTGGTAAGCATGACCCTGATAACCGCAGATGCATGATATGGGATGAAGACAAACAAGATTTGGACTTTAAAGCCCGTATTAAAAACTTGATTCATCTAAGAAAATCGAACGATGCCTTCTCAAGTAGTCATTTCAGTTTCTTATATCATGATGATCAAAAACAAATCATCGCCTATGAAAAGAAAGGTACTGACAAACTAGCATTTGTCTTAAATGCAAGTGAGCTAGCACAAACCGTCCATATTCCAGGTTTAACTGGTACAAACATAGAGTCAAACGACATAATTAGAGAATCTGTCACATTAAAACCTTATGGTTATGTGATCATCAAACGATAATAAAATGCCCATCAACCGCTAAAGTTGATGGGCATTTTTTATATGACTTTGAGTAAATCGGTTGGTTTACCAATGATAAATTCAGGATTAAGTGGGGCAATATCTTTCATATCTCTAAATCCCCATAGACAAGCAATGACCAGCACTGAAGCATTTTTACCGGTTTGGATATCCACTTCTGAATCACCAACTAAATAAGCTTCTTCTGGTTTAGACCCTAATGCCTTTAGACATTCATCGACCATTTTTTTATCAGGCTTTTTAATGCCATCGTTTTTCACACCAAGTGCATAATCAAATGTGTCTTTAAAGATTTCAGCAACTAAGCCTTTGGTTGCTTGATCTTGTTTATTTGAGATAACACCAAGTTTATAGCCTTTTTTCTTTAAGGTTTCAAGGACATCTAGGATGCCATCATATGGGCCTGTATGATCCATTTTATGGGCTTCATAATAAGCATCATAGTAGTTATAGCGTTCAAGTAAATCTTTTTCTAGTAGCTTTTCACCAATCGCAAGTTCAACCAATCTTAATGCCCCATTACCCAAAAATGAACGGATTTCTACCTCAGTTCTTTCCTTGTGGTTGTATGCTTTAAGCATATAGTTAATGCTTAGTGTTAAATCTTTTAACGTATCCAAAAGCGTCCCATCTAAATCAAATAGAATTGTGTTTTTCATGGTTTTTACCTCTTTCAATTATTTTCGTATATATCGGCATCATTTCAGGTTCAGAAACAAATTGATTGATATCTTTTAAATCAATCCATCTCACACCATCGGTTTCAATGTCGTTGGCTAAGAGTGGTTCATCCTCATTGGCAATTAAGATATAAGATACATTTAAATGCAGATGAGATGAAATGGCTGCGCCTTTTTTCATGTGGAACCATACAGGTAATACTTCAATGGATATCGGTTTGTCTGATAATAGTTTTAAATCACTTAAGCCAGTTTCTTCTGTTGCTTCTTTGATAGCAACCATTTTAAAATCGGTCATACCATCCATATGGCCACCTACCCAACCCCATGAATCATAGAGTTTGTGATAAATCATCACGGTTTTGGTCATGGTTTGATTAAATATCATGGCAGATGCAGAATAATGCATGTGTTGGTGTCTTTGATAAAGGGCATCACCATAATGTTTAATGGCATCGCGGATGTAATCAAGATCTGCGACTTCAAATGGATCTTGTGGTTGATAGGTATCGAATAGGTTCAATATAACACTTCCTTTTGGATTATTTTTTATTATACACTAAAACGGTTATATGACATAATTTTTTTTTGACTTTATTGACGATTTTAAGGTTTTGGGGTTGTTTTTTAAAAATAAGTGTGTTATCATAACTTTGCTTAAAAAATAACACGCATCCGTAGCTCAGTCGGTAGAGCAACTGACTCTTAATCAGTGGGTCCACGGTTCGAGCCCGTGCGGGTGTACCATTAAGCAATTATAACTCTGTCTTAGCATCCTTGCCAGGATTGCTTCTTAATTTCATTGTACACGTTTCATTGACAGTTGTCAACGATAAGTGTACAAGATAAGGAGGATATATGCATAAGATCAAAGAGTTTCGAATTAAAAAGGGATTATCTGGTAGTGAGTTGGCTAGACTCGTAGGTGTATCGAGACAATCGATTAACAATTACGAATCATTTTTAAGAGAGCCTAACATCGAAATCTTAATTAGAATTGCTGTTGCTTTAGATTGTACCGTGGATGATATCCTCGATTTTCAATCCATTCAACATCAAGTTCACAAAGAATTATTTGCCAAGATAAATTCAGAAAAAAAAGAGCCTAATAATTAAGGCTCTTTTTTTTCACTCAAAATATTAACTATTGATTTTTTATTTAAATCAAACCAGCATACAATAGATGCAAAGCTGAAAATACGTCTTAATAAGAAATCTTTCAAATTTTCAGTTTTTAAATCTGGATTATCATATGCATCTTCTATTGAAATGAAATCTGCCTTTTTTGAAGATTTAAAGAGGTAAACAAAAGGATGACTATATTCATCAAAACTTAAATCACTTGAATTGAATACTCCGTTATCTCTATATAATTTCTCGAGATCTTTTAAAATCTTATTGATACTTTTTGTGTTACAGTGCACAATTGATGATCTCAAAGAATAGATTTTCTTAAGTTCATCAGATATATTACTTTTTTCTTTTTCAGTTAGCTTTATACTGTTTATGACTAATGGATGTTTATCCTTAAGAAAGTATGTATAAGGTGTTTTATTGAGTTGGTCATATAACTCAAGCAGTAAGGCTACTTTATATGAAAACTGTTTCGTAATTGTGTTTTCAATATGATACTTTGTGTCATCTGGACTTGAAGTCAATACACCTTCAATCAATATCATTAAATTCATGATTTTCATATCAAAATTTGATATAGCAAAATAGTTATAAACTAAACCGGATTTAAACAATACGGAGTCAAAATTACTATGATCATTAATAATAGATATAAATATATCTCTAAAATTATGAACAATTGAATCAAGCTTTGTTATGTATAGTTCTTTTGTATGATAAAGGACTGAGAAAAAATGATGGTTTGTAGTTAGCCAATAACCATTTGAACTAGACAAAGTATCTTTAAACAAAATCTTACTATGAAAAAAATTATATATTGTGCTTTTTGAATTTATAAACCCGTTACTAAGACCAATTAATGCAAATACTGAATTAAGTTTATCAACAAATACTCTTTCAATTTCTGTTTCTATTAATTCTTCAGTAATCTCATTTCCTTCATCATCAAATGAAATCTCAATCGATTTAAAACTAGAACAGAATAAATCTAACATTTGTTGATTATATTCAAATATAACCCATTTTTCAGCTATTTTCTTTAACAAATCATTCTTTGTCTTTGATTTAATATCAATCCCTTTAATATCTGTTTGATCATAAAGGTTCAAATAAAATGGATGATGTATATCTTTATTATCAAATGTCCAATATGAATATGCATGTTTAACAAAACTTAAAACAAATTCTATCTCTTTATCGTTATTAGGATTTCGAAATATACAATTATCCAATAAAACAATTGGTTCTTCTAAATGTTCATAAAAGTTTGTAATCAGAAACATGTAATCACTTCCTTATAAACAATTGTAACATTTTTTAAACTAAAGTACATATATTCTAAGAATTGTATTTATCTTGAATTGTAGAATCACACATGCTTGTCAAGCGTTTAGAAGCTATATTATATGCAGTATGTGCCTGTTCAGATGTATAATCAACATATATCTGTGTAGTTTTAATATCGCTATGTCCCAATATTGTTTGAAGCATTTTTAAGTTGTCACCTGTAACCTTTGCTAAATCAGTTGCCATAGTTTTTCGATACTGTCTAGCATTTAATTGATTCAATCCGAGTTGTTTAGCCAACTTCCTGTGAAACTGTCTAACATCATCACGTGTAAGCCTTCTATTTTGTATATGATTCCAGAACAAATAAGGACTGAATGTATTTTTCTCAAGAAGTTCTAATATAAAGATATCGTGATACTCCGTAAAAAAAACATAGCGTTCTTTCTTTGATTTAGTTTTTTCTAGAAGTATTGTTCTATGTTTTATGTTTATGTTTCTAATCCTGATATTTAGAAGTTCACCTATTCTACAACCTGTTGCATATAATAAGTTCAAAGCCGCCTTATATACGTGACTATTCTTATTTTTTTGCATTCTGTTTACCACTCTGAATATATCAATAAGATCATCATTGTGAATCGGTTTCACTGGTGATGTATCATCCCTAAGCTTCTTAGTTAATAAGAAAGGATGTTGTTCATAACCGTTATGTCTTAATGCCGCCTTCAAAAATGCGATATATTTGTTGATGCTTGCATTCTTTGAGTTTGTGTGAGTTAAGTAATATTGAACTATCTCCCCAAATCTATCAAACTTTAAATCATCAACAGATTTGATTCCTAATGCTTCAGTGCATTTAATAATTGTTCGAATGTGTCCAAGTTCACCTCGACGAGTATCAGAAACAACAATACCCAATTTTGAATCATAATATTTTTGCAACAAATCATTAATGTTCATTTTGCAATCTCCCTTTTTCCTTGTAAAATGTCCATGGTATTGAAATTCAGTAATGCCGCACAAATAAACTAGACGTAATTTTGAAGGAAATTTTGCCAACAAAATGAAAGAATTGCGAAATATATTAAAAGCCCCAAATTTCAATTCGGGACTTTCATTTTTTATATATTTATGTAAATGATATAGATGATTGAACCAACCAAGGATAAGACCCAGAACCATGGCCGTGAAATCAATGCTACAAAGACTCTTGCAACGCCTTCTAATAAAATGCCAAGCACACTTACAACTACCTTTAAAATAGGCATTAATGGAGCAAATACAATTGTAAGAATAACTGCAAGGATAATGAAAATACCTACTGCCAGTATCACCGCTTGTTCTGGTGTTTTAATCATATCCAAAACCATTTTAATAAAATCATATCCTGGTTCACTAGGTTCTAATGTTTTATCTATTACATCTTTTAAGATAATATCATCGAAGGTTAACAAATTGACTTGGCCATTCTGAACAAACACTATTTCAGAGAATTGAAATGTATCTTCAACCAGATAAACATTTCTTGCACCCCATTCATCGTATTGACCCCAATTCAATCTATAAAGCTTGTTTGAATCAGTATCAATGATTACATTTGCATCATAAGCTTCGTTCCATGCACCAGTGATTTTCTCAACCAATTCCGACGTCGGATTACTTACAACATTTATCTGATCAAGTGAACGTGTCCATAGTGGGTTATCGAAATTAAGTAGTTTTGAGCCTATATCGATGTATGTAAAATATGAATATATGCTGTAGTATAACAACTTCTTTTCCCAAGTCGGTGAAAACTTATTTTCATCACCTGCCCTTAAAACGACGGTGTCAGTTCTTACGTCACTCTTACCACCTATATACCATTCAAACCTGTAACTAATCTTAGCTGTGACAGAAATGAGTGAGTCATGGATGGTATTAGGCATGTACATGTAAGTGTAAATGTTTCTATTTGAATCTTTTGCGTGATATGCAAAGACATCCACCTTATTGACTGATCTAATCTCATTCGTCGTTAGATTCCAGGTCACTGTTTGTGTCCATGGACGTGCTTGAATTGGTAAAGATGAAAGATACACTGGTTCTTTTTCCTCATACGTCATCGTAATGAACTTATTGTTATTGTCAGTCCAGTAATAAGCATATTGAACGTTCTCAAACGCTGTAATGTCATCCACAAGCATTCTAGCTAGTTTATACGTATGAACCATCTGAATCGTTACATCCAGGTATGAACCATCGATGGCTAAGCTTACAACACCATAATTACCTTCTTTATAAGGTGAGCCAGTGCTTTCAGGTAAATCAGAAATCGCTATATCCCGGTAAACGTTTGATTTTTCCCAGTAGATTCTATATGTCTTTCCATCAAACAAGTACATGACATGCTCCTGGGTTGTCAGTGAAGTACCTTCATATTCTTGGATTGTTGAAATTTGAATACCTTCTGAAGTACCTTGAAAGTTTAAATAGTTATGCGATGCATCTCTTGATGAATATTGAACAACATAATTCCCTTGTTCATCCAAGGTTTCAACAACAAAGATACTATAATTCGTTA
Source organism: uncultured Acholeplasmatales bacterium (assembly GCA_927433595.1). Classification (GTDB taxonomy): domain Bacteria; phylum Bacillota_I; class Bacilli_A; order Acholeplasmatales; family UBA5453; genus Paracholeplasma. The sequence goes on from CAKMJY010000043.1 coordinate 33,081, forward strand.
CATCTGGATTCCAAATGTTTCTATCAAAATAGATATCTTTAGATCCATAGAACTTAGTTTCATGTGCTGAAGAAGTATCGTATGAAACCATAAATGAACCCGTACTTGTGTACCTAGGTAAACTGAAGTGAATGTATGCACGTTCATTGCCAACGATTTCGTGATAAATGTCTGCACCGTTGTTATCACCTTCAGGTTCTGAATTGATAATGCCTGTTCCGTGAGCTTGTACTGTGTAGCCAAACCCTAAAAGAAAAGGCACTACCAAAATCAGTGCTATTAGACTTTTTTTGAATAGTGCCATTGATTTACCTACTTTCTATATTTTGAATACTTAGATTTTCTTTGATGCTCTGGCTTGTAATTATTTGATTGAATTAAAACAAATGTTATTGAACCAATTACAAGAAGTGAGCCAACTAAGATTAATCCTGATTGAACTGGATTAGCTTTCACATAGTCAACTACATGAGCCCATAAATCTCTAGAATCTTCAATCACACCATCGATTGGAGCAGTTTCTAATACTTCAACAGCGAATGATTGGATTTCTGTTTCACCTGTCGATGCCATAAACTTCATCGATACTGCATAGAGTCCTGGAATGCCTGAATTACCTTCATATTCATTCACAAGCATCATATATTGTGTGTTAGCTGGCAATGTCAATTGACCAGTTCTTACTAAAATATCAACGAAATCTTCATTCGATAATGTGACAATATCTTCTACTCTTATGAACTGTCCTGGAGTTACCATAAATACTGGCGGAATGTTATCAGTTGCATGAACTGTTACTGTGAAGAATGTGAAGTTACCTGCATCATCTTGAACAGAGAACTCAATGTCATATGAACCAACCTTGTTACCGTTCCCGGTGTATCCATCTTCTAGAACTTCTAAAGTATCAGTTACATTGCCACTAATTATGTCAGTTGCAGAAATATCAGCAATGATATCTTGAATGGTTAAAGTTGATGTTACAGGTTTATAAATGGTTTCATTGTAAGTTACGATTGGTGCTACATTGTCATATACTGTGATTGGGAAAACATATTCACCTTTGTTACCTGAAGTGTCAGTCATTTCAAATGTAACAGCGTATTCACCAGGGATATTTTTGTTTGCAGTATATGTGTTTGATTTAATTGCTACATTTACGTTCGCACTTTCATCGTAATTATCCCATACTAGATTTTGAATAGTATTTTTTAAGCCTTCAACATTAAATGTCTCTGTATAACCAACCATGGCAGAATCCTCTTCTAAACCAACTGAAGGTGCAGAAATATCTTTAACCAATACAAAGACTTTTAATTCAGAGGTATTGCCTGATGAGTCAGTAACACTATAGTTAATTTCATATTGCCCCACATATGCAATTACATGGTCATATGTAGATGATGTTAACTCGATTAAGTGTGTAATGTCACCATCCACATCGTCGAAAGCACTAATGTATGATATCATTGCTGATATTTCTGCAACTGACATAATTAGTGGCAATGTAACTGATACTTTAGAAGTTCTAGAAGATGGATACACCGGGAACGGTAACAAGG
>CAKMJY010000044.1 GCA_927433595.1 uncultured Acholeplasmatales bacterium
GGCTGGTGGTGTAGATGAATATCGTGCAAGCTCTTGTAGGGCTTTTTCTTCAATTTCTTTTGGCATTTTAGCCTTTAAGATTTTATCTCTTAATTCATCCACTTCGTCTTCTTTACGAGCTTTATCGCCTAATTCATTTTGAATGGCGCGCATTTTTTCCCTTAAGTAGTATTCTTTTTGAGATTCATCAATGGATTTTTTGACTTCTTCATTGATGTGTTGTTCTAACTCTGATACCATCTTTTGTTTTGCAACATCTTCTAGTAACATTTTTAATCTAGCATTTAAGTTTGCTTCTTGAATGTACTTGTATTTGTCTGGTTCGTTGCCTTTTAAACCGAAGACAATGCTATCGACAATCTTATCGGTCGTTAGGCCAGATTGAATGCTTCTAACAATCTCTTGTGGGTTATTTAAGACCACATTGGCATTGGTAACCACATCATTCATGACCATGCGTACGAGTGTCATTTCTTCATCGACATCGCCTGGTTTTGTAGTGTGTTCTTCATATTCCGCAACGAAAAATGGTGAGGTTAAGAAGTACTCTTTCACTTTAATTCTTGAAACAACATTAAATTTAGCTTTTAGGTTGCCATTAGGCAATTTTAGTTTCATGGTTGTTTTAGCCAAAACACCATATTCTTCGATATCCGTTGGTGTTGGATTTTCGATTAATGGATTTTTTTGGATTAAAATTAATACATAGTTTCCAAATGAATTTTCTGATTCATCTAATGCCTTAAATGAAATAGAACGTCCGATTTCTGTTCTAAAATCATTATTGGGAATTGGAACGATGCCCCGCACAACTATGGCAGGTAAATTTTTATTTTCCATCGTATCACCTCTTATTTTTATTATACGCGACTCTTGTTTCGTATGCCAATATTATACTGTATGTTAACTAAATTTGCAATCATAACACATGAGTGCCAATTCTTTTGGTTAAATAAAGGACACAATGTGTCCTTATTTACATAATTATACTGCTTTTACGCTTTGAGTTAGTAATTCAATTGCTTTATTGAATGTCACTTCGTTTTCAATTGCAGTTTGGTCAAGTTGAGCTTTTACTTGATCAACTGAAATCTTATACATTGAAGCGATTTCGTCGTATTTAGCATTGATTTCTGCTTCGCTTGCAGTTAGGTTTTCTTGTTTAGCAACTTGTTCAATGACTAAGCTTGTTAATACTCTGTCTTTAGCTTGTTTAGCCATTTCAGTGTTGAATTGTTCCATGGTTAAGCCATTTAATTGAACGAACATTTCAAAATCAATCTTGTATTGCTTAGCTTGATTTTCAACGTTTTGTCTTAATTGCTTAATTTCTTGGTCTAACATTTCTTGTGGGATATCCACCGTTGCATTGTCACAAGCAAATTTCACAGCAGTGCCAACGATACGGTCAGTTTCAGATGTTTCTTTTCTAGTTTCAATTTCTTTTTTGATGTCTGCTTTTAGTTCTTCAACTGTTGATACACCTTCGCGCTTTAAGTTAGCAACGAATTCATCAGACAATGTTTCACCCTTAGCCACTTTGATTTCATGTAATGTGACTTTGAATACTGCTGGTTTGCCAGCTAAGTGTTCAGCTTGATAACCTTCTGGGAATGACACGTTAACGTCTCTTGATTCACCGATCTTTAAACCTACCATACCAGCTTCAAAACCTGGGATGAATTGATTTGAACCAATGACTAGTTCGTAGTTTTCTGCTTTACCACCATCAAATGGTACACCATCTACAAAACCTTCGAAATCGAAAATTGCAGTGTCGCCATTTTCTAATACGTCAGATTCCTTTGCTTCAAGTGATGCATTTTGGTTTAATAAGCTCTTGATTTCAGCTTCTACTTCAGCTTCTGTCGCAGTCACATCTTTCGCTTTAACTTCTACGCCTTTGTAGTCGCCTAAAGTGACTTCTGGTTTAACTGGTACTAAGATAGAAACGTCGAATGCTTTACCTCTTTCGATTGACTTAAAGTCTAAATCGATTTGTGGTTCACCAACAACGATGACTGATTTTTCTTCGAAAATTTGTTGATATAAATGCCCAATAACATGGTTTAATGCATCTTCATAAAGTGATTCAACACCAAATTTTTGTTCGAAAATGTTTCTAGGTACTTTGCCTTTTCTAAATCCCTTAATTTCTACGTCTTTTACCGCATGTTCGAATGCATGGTCTAGACCGTGTTCAAATTCGTGAGGGGTTACTTCAAATGTAAACTTTGCACGATTGGTTGATATTTTTTCAAATTTCATATAATTTCCTCCTAAGCCTATTTAATTATAGCATAACTACGTTAATTGTAAATCTTTTTACCCCTTTTTGGGAAATTTATGGTATTTTAATTAAAACTATATCAAGAAATGATATAATAAAAATGTCCAAAATGGATTTTTATGCTTGGACTTTAAAAGGAGTGCCATTATGAAGAAATTCTTCGCTTATATTAGAAACTTAATCCTAATACTAGCTGCCTTATATGCAACCAGTCTATTTGTCGATATTCGAATTGAGGGCGTACCGCTTAATACGATATATGACAACGCGTTTAGAGAGACCTACAAGTTTATCGATAGCATGATTGACCGCATTAAGAGCGAGCCTGAAGTCACTGAACTGGTGATTACAAGGGATACAGAAACTGGTTTATACAGTTTTGATGCGACCATTCGATATGTCGATAAAGATGAATTTGTTTCAATTGAAATCGATGATGTAACGTATACTGACTTCACGGTAGTATCTAGTTCAAGAAATATCGTTGTATCTATCATATTACCGGTTGAATTTAAAGCTGGTAACGCAAACAAACAATTTGATGTCACTGGCATCACTTACTTACGAAATGGTGAAGAAAAAATCTTAGAAACCAGTGTGACTGGTACAGCCTTCAAATCCATTGATACAGAAATCGTTGCATCTAAAAAGATTAGCGTCATTGGTATTTCTGCTTGTGAAGCAGGCGAATTCACCATCACTTGTACTTCTTGGGGTTCTGGTGTGATTTTTGAAAGTGAATCTAGAGTAGTTGACGCAGTCGTTGACTATACCGAATATGACTATTACATCATGACCAATGCCCATGTGGCAAATGGTGGTAATACATACGAAATTTATTACAATAATGCGAAATTAAATGACCGTGCAAGCTTAGTCGGCACTTATACAGAAGGTGCTGATTTGGCCATATTAAAACTCACAACAAGGGCATCTTTGGTTGTGCTTGAGGATGCACAGTTTGAGACTAAAGAAGCCATTCCGATTTATAAGGGACAAACCGTATTTTCAATTGGGTCTCCTGAAGGACCACAAAACTTTAATACCGTCAAAGAGGGTGTCATTACCAATTTGAATGTTCCCGTTGTATTAGAAGATGAAACCGAATTATGTCAAACTGCATGTTATGCATTCCAAACAGATGCAGCACTAGGTGCAGGTTCATCTGGTGGAGCAATGTTTGATAGTGCAGGTAATTTAGTGGGTATCCACTTTGCTGGTGATAAAGAAAATACCATCAGCAGTGAAATCCCTATGTCAAAAGTATTTGAAGCCATCGAAGCTATTCTTGGTGCATAATAAAGGGCTGTTGCAACCGCAACAACCCTTTTTTTTCTTTATTTTACGTCTGTAACGGTATAGCCTACTTCTTTAACGGCATCCTTTAATGCATCTAATGAAACGGTTTCTGCCATATCCAAGACTGCTTCTTTGTTTTCAAGGCTAACTTGAACGTTTGTTACGCCTTCAAGTTCAGATAATGCAGTAGTCACATGTCTAACACAGTGTTGACATGACATACCTGTAATAGATAATGTCTTTTTCATTGTAGTACTCCTTTCTTTGGTTTAAATCGTTTTAATCTCAGTGCGTTTAGTACAACCGATACACTTGAGAAGCTCATTGCTGCGCCAGCTAACATTGGATCCAATAATGGTCCATCAAATAGCAGGAATAATATCCCCATTGCAACTGGAATACCTAATAAGTTATAGAAGAATGCCCAAAATAGGTTTTCTTTGATGTTTTTAATGGTTTTCTTGGATAGCAAGATTGCCGTGGATACATCTCTTAAATCACTCTTCATTAAGACGATATCTGCCGATTCCATCGCAACATCAGTCCCAGACCCAATGGCCATACCAACATCACTTTGTGCGAGGGCAATGGCATCATTTATGCCATCACCAACCATCGCAACTTTATGGCCTTCTAATTGAAGGTCTTTTACATGAATGGATTTTTCTTCAGGTAATACTTCTGAGAAGACATAGTCAATGCCGACTTGTTTCGCAATGGCTTTCGCCGTTTTTTCATTATCGCCAGTTAACATATAGACCTTAATGCCTTGTTGGTGTAACAAACTGACTGCTTGAATGGATGTTTCTTTGATGGTATCTGCCACTGCAATGATGCCCGCTAAAATGCCATCAATGCCAATATACATGGCTGTTTTGCCGGCCAATGATAACTCATCTGCGACTTTAGCTAGTTGACCGATTTTGATTTTTTGTTCATCCATCATTTTTAAGTTACCGATCCATAGTTGTTTACCTTCGATGGTTGCTTTAATCCCTCTACCAGGTATACTTTCAAATGATTCGACTGCTTTAAGACCAAACCCTTTTTGTTTTGCATGCGCAATAATCGCTTCACCTAGTGGGTGTTCACTTCTATTTTCTGCGCTTGCTACTAACTGTAATAGTTGATCTTCATTAAACTTACTTGCTGAAATGATATCGGTGACTTGAGGTTCACCTTTTGTGATGGTACCTGTTTTATCCAGGACAACCACATTAATTTTGTGTGCTTTTTCAAGTGCTTCACCGCTCTTGATTAATATCCCATTTTGTGCGCCTTTACCTGTCCCAACCATAATCGCTGTTGGGGTGGCTAAACCCAGTGCACATGGACATGCGATGACTAATACTGCAATCATATTGGCCATTGAAAACTCAAATGACTGCCCCATTAATAGCCAAAATCCAAATGTGATTACTGCTAAAACTAAAACAATTGGGACAAATATACCTGATATTTGATCGGCTAATTTCGCAATTGGTGCCTTCGAACTTTGAGCATCTTCAACCATTTTAATGATTTGTGCTAAGGTTGATTCCTTACCAACTTTGGTTGCTTTATATTGAATTGACCCATTTTTATTGATACTTGCGCCAATGACGTTGTCACCAATGGTTTTCTCAACTGGTATCGATTCACCCGTTAACATCGATTCATCAATGGCTGTAAAACCTTCTATTACAACGCCATCTACTGGTAATCTTTCACCTGGTTTGACCAAGATGATGTCATCTTTCATCACATCATCGACAGGTACTTCTGTCTCAACGCCATCGATGATGACCGTTGCGACTTTTGGTGCTAAATCCATGAGTTTTTTGATCGCTTCAGATGTTTTACCCTTTGATACAGCTTCAAAGTACTTACCCAAAAGGATCATCATAATAATGACTGCAGCTGATTCAAAGTATAAATCCGCACTATGGGCATTTCCAATTGCAATCTGAATGAGTGAATAAACCCCATATAAGAATGCTGCCGATGTCCCTAGTGCTACCAGAGAGTCCATATTTGGGTTTCTTAAGAATAATGTCTTAAATCCAATTGTATAAAACTTATAACCAACTACTATGACTGGTAAAGTCAATATAAATTGTGATAACGCAAAATTAAGTGGTGACATATGTGGATCTAAGAACATTGGTAATGGTAAGCCAATCATATGACCCATTGCGATATAAAGTAGTGGTAGTGTAAAGATTAATGCGAGAATAAACTTCCATTTTAAGACCTTGATTTCATGGTCTTTTTTCTTTTGGTGATCATCTGCCACCATTTCAGATTTAATCTTATAACCTGCAATCGATACTTTTCTTTTTAGTTCAGTCAAATCAAATGCGTTCGGATCGACGGTTATGGTTAGTTTCTCAGTTGCTAAGTTGACATCTGCTTTAAAGACGCCAGCTGTTTTTCTTGAGGTTCTTTCCACTGCTGCACTACAAGATGCGCAGGTCATGCCCTCAACACTTAGGGTTAAGGTTTCTTGTTCTACTTTTGCTTGATAACCGGCTTTTTTAACACCAGATTCGATTTTTTCAATGGTTGCAACCTGCTCATCAAATTCAACTTGCATTTTATTTGTGATTAAGTTGACTGAGACGCTTTTAACGCCCTCTACTTTTTTAGTTTCTCGTTCAACGGCTTTGACACATGATGCACATGTCATGCCTTCAACATTAAATGATTTCTTCATTAAATCACCCTTTCTAATAATCGTTCGATTTCTTTTATCTTTTCATCAGCGTTATTATTAATAAATGATTCTTTGACACAGTGATTCAAGTGCTCTGTGATGATTTGCTTTTGTGCTTTCTTTAAAAGTGCAAGCGCTGCTTGTACTTGATTGGATATGTCGATACAATATCGTTCGTCTTCGACCATTTTAATGATGGCATCTAGTTGGCCTTTGGCCACTTTTAGGGTTTTTAGTGCGTCGTCGTGTTTCATGTGTGTCTCCTTTTCCCCATACCCGGTGGGTGGGGGTATTGTTTACACTTATATGATACACCTAACAGATTTTATTGTCAAATGAAAACAACCTCAAATCTGTTGTTAGATTTTGAGGTTGTTTTTTATTTTTTACTGTAAATTGTTCTTAAAGCATTCAGAATAGCTAGTATCGCAACACCAACGTCTGCGAATACTGCTTCTAACATGGAAGATAGACCAAATGCACCTAAGGATAGAAATAAAACTTTGATTAAGATGGCCATCACAATATTTTGATAAACAATCATACGGGTGCGTTTTGATACACTAAACGCAGACTTGATTTGATTTAAATCATCCTGCATGAAGACGATATCACTGGATTCTAGCGCAATATCTGAACCCATTTGGCCCATCGATGCACCTAAGGTCGCTTCCAGTAGTACTAAAGCATCATTGGTGCCATCGCCTATGTATAAGACCTTGTGTGTTTTCTCTAGGTCTTTTAGTTTTTCTAGTTTGCCTTCAGGACTCATCCCGAAAAAGTAATCATCGACTTGTAGTTTTAACGCTGTATCTTTGACAATTTCTTCGTTATCACCGCTTAGAATGCCTGTTTTATAGCCTTGTCGTTTCAAGTGATGAATGACATCTACTGCTTCATCTTTGAGTTCATCTTCTAATAATAGGTATCCCACGTATTGATTATCATGCGCAACATGCAAGGTTGTGTAATTAGAGCTTAAGTTTGTTGGTTTAAAGCCATTTTCTGTCAAGAATTTTTGACTACCAACTAAGGTGACTTTGTCATCAATGATGACTTCTATGCCCTTACCAGGATGATTTTTAAACCCTTTGATTCTAGTGGTATCTATATTGGTGTAGTCAAACGCTTCTTTTAAAGGGTGCGTCGAATAATATTCCGCTAACCTCACCAATTCAGTTAAATTACCGGTTAAGTCTTTGGTTTCTTTGACGGTAAACTTAGATTTTGTGAGTGTCCCTGTTTTATCAAACAAGACGTAATCAATCTCATTCAAGCCTTCCAAGTGATTAGATCCTTTGACTAAAACACCCTTTTTAGATGCTAGCCCTAATCCACCAAAGAAACCTAGTGGGATTGAAATCACCAGCGCACATGGGCAACTGATGACCAAGAAAATCAGGCCACGATATAACCACTCATTAAAATTACCATATAACAGTGATGGTATAACGACTAAGAGCAATGCGATTAATACGACAATTGGAGTATATACTTTCGCAAACTTCGTCATAAAACGCTCTGTTTTTCCTTTATGCGTTAAAGCGTTTTCCATTAATTCAACAATCTTGTATGTAGTAGATTCTTCATATATCTTTGTTACTTTTATTTTAAGTAAGCCAGACACATTGATGACACCGGATGTGACTGAATCATTTGGATCGACTTGTAGATATTTACTCTCACCGGTCATATTTTTTGCATCAATATCAGAAAAACCGTCGACGACTACCCCATCTAATGGAATTAACTCACCAGGTTTGACATGCATAATTTGATTCAACTTGACCAATGAAACATCCACATGACTTAATAGACCTTGTTCTTCAATTAAAACATCGGTCACTTTAAAATCGATTAAGTCTTCAATGGCTTTTCTCGATTTGCTGACTGCTAAGCTTTGGAACAATTCACCAACTTGATAGAATAACATGACTAAAACCGCTTCAAATCCTTCGTTGATGGCAAATGCACCGATGGTCGCAATCCCCATTAAGAAATGTTCATCGAGCATTTGACCGCCAATGATATTCTTAATTGCCTTGATTAAAACGTCATAACCAATGATTACATATGATGCAATATAAAAATATAAGGTGAAATCTTTAAGGAGAACTGCACCAATGATTAAAATCACCGATAAAGCTATCCGCACCAATAACCAATTGGTTTCGTGATGGCCATGGTCATGGTTATGATCGTGACCATGATTATGGCTATTATCATCGTCATGACTTACTTTTACCTTGGCATCTTTTTCATAGGTTTGAATGATTGTGTTTAATGCGTCAACATCTAGTTTTTTACTGGATTCATACGTAATCGTTTGATGTATGACGTTTACCGATACATTGGATAATCCACTTTCTTTTTTAAGCTTATCCTCTATTTTTAGTGCACAATTGGCACACGTAATGCCTTCAACACAGACTTTATGTTTCATATATGTCTGATGTGAGTAAGCCCTTGACTTAGGATATCTCTGACGTGGTCATCTGATAAGTCGTATATCATTTGCTTGCCACTCCTTTCGTAAATGACTAAGCTATGGTCCTTTAATATTCTTAATTGATGTGAGGTTGCACTTTGACTCATCTCAATTTTTGTGCATAATTCTGACACACTTTGTTTAGATTCAAACAAGGCATATAAAATCTTTAAACGTGTGGCATCTCCAAACATTTTATATAAATCTGCGAGTTTAATCGATTCATGTTCTTTTAGCATGGTATGTCCCCTTTATATGATTGGTTGTTCATATGAATATATTATCATATGTTATAAAAAGGCGCAATAAAAAAAAGTGAATTAATCAATAACTCACTTTCTTACCTCTAATGTATGGTTCTGGCCACTCAAGGTCATAACGCATGCGGGATGCGAATCTGAGTGGAAAGTATGGGTCTCTTAAACTCAATCTACCAAAGAAAATTAAATCCGCTTCTAACGCCTCTAAAACCCCATTGGCCATAACTTGGTCTTCAATTAATCCACCAGCAATGACAACTAAGTTCGTTTCTTTTTTTATCTTTTTCGCAAACATCAATTGATAACCAGGATAATCATCGATTTTCACTGGGACTAAGCCACCGGATGATACATGGACAATATCCACATAGCCATGCGGGATACCTTTGATGATATCTGCCCATTCTTGTGGATGAATGCCTTCTTTGACATAATCTTCTGCACTAATGCGCAGTGACAAAGGCTTATCTAATGGCCATTCACTTCTGACAGCCTCTAATACTTGATGCAAGAGTCTTGCACGATTGATGGTTGAACCACCATATTGGTCAGACCGCTCATTTGATAAAGGCGAGATAAATTCATGAATCAAGTACCCATGTGCAGCATGAATTTCAATGATATCAAAATTCGCTTCTAATGCTCTTCTGGCTGCTTGTTTGTATTTTTCAATGATGTCGCTAATTTCATCCACGGTTAATGCATGCGGCATATCATAATCACCAAATGCAATCGCACTCGGTGCTTTTTTTGTCACCGCTGCTTTTGATTTTCTGCCTGCATGCGCAAGTTGAATGCCCGCAACTGCACCATTCGCATGGATTTGTTTGGTGATCCATTTGAAACCTTTGACGTGTTCATCATCCCAAATGCCTAAATCGGCATTGGTGATTCTACCATCTGGTTCAATACCGGTTGCTTCAACCATGATTAAACCCATTTGGCCAATTGCCCTAGTTGCATAGTGCACAACATGGAAATCATTTGGCATGCCATTATCTGCGGCACTATACATGCACATAGATGGCATGACAATGCGATTTTTTAATGTAATATCTTTAATTTTTAGTGGTGTGAATAGGTGGGTCATTTAAATACCTCCGCATCCTTATACAGGTTACTTTTTGGAAGAGACTTGTCTAATTCATTCTTGATCTTTTGCATTCTGATGTCTGTGTCTGCAATGATTTCAGCACAGGCTTTTAAATCTTCTTTTAGAGATGGTTTAATCTCAACATCGTGTTTATATTTCATATCGTGTTCAAGACTTGCCCAGAAGTCCATCGCAATGGTTCTGATTTGTACTTCAACACGCAATTTACGTTTGGAATCGCTAAAATAAACAGGTATTTCAATGGTTAAATGTAAGGAACGATAACCATTTTCTTTTGGTTTTTTGATATAGTCTTTGATTTGAATTAACGTGATGTCATCTTGACGCACAAACATGTTGGCAATCTCATAAATGTCATCCACGTAGGTACAAACAATTCTTACCCCA
>CAKMJY010000045.1 GCA_927433595.1 uncultured Acholeplasmatales bacterium
ATCCCAAATCTCACCGACTAATTCTTCTAAGATATCTTCCATTGTAACAATCCCAACCGTCCCACCGAATTCATCTAGGACGACTGCGATATGCATTTTCTTCAATTGAAGTTCTTTTAATAACGCATCTATTTTCTTCGCTTTCGTGATAAATAGAGCTGGTTTAACATATTCGGATAACATGACATCTGTATGATAGATAAAGTTGTGAAAGTCTTTGTGGTGGATGATTCCTACGACATGGTCATGGGTACCTTCATACACAGGTAATCTTGAATAGCCTGTTTCTGCAAATGTCTTGGCAATCTTTTCTTTTTCCATATCCATCGAGATAAAGGTAACATCTGTTCTTGGTGTTAGAATATCTGCGGCTTCTAATTCAGTAAACTCAATCGCACTACGAATTAAAGTGCCTTCTGTTTCATTGATACCGCCACCTTCTTCGGCTTCATCAATGATGGTGAGTAACTCTTCTTCGGTGATGCTTCTTTCATCACTGGATTTAAAGACTTTAGATAATAGTTTTTTCCAACCTTTAAAGAATAGGTTAAATGGTGCAAATACGCTAATTAATATGTGAATATAAGGCGCAGAAAACATCGCGAACTTCTCTGGTGATTCTTTGGCGATGGTTTTCGGTGAAACCTCAGCGAATATCAAGACGACAATGGTCATCACAACAGTGGATACGGTTGCCCCAATATCTTGACCTAATAGCTCAACAAATAGTAAAGTACCTAGTGATGCGGCTAAAATATTGACAATGTTATTGCCAATCAAGATGGTTGAGATTAAGACGTCATATTGTTCTGAAAGTTTCAAAACCAGTTTAGCTCTCTTATTGCCTTTTTCTGCTAGATTCTTGACGCGAATTCGATTTAATGATGAAAACGCCGTTTCTGTTGCGGAAAAATAGCCCGATAATAAAACGCTAATGATGATAATAATTAAGTATATACTGTCACTGTCCATAAATTAAAAGTTGTGTTCCCCTTTTTTCTATTATTGTTTTTAAGTCATCGTTTTTACGATACGACTATTATAACATAAAAGATGTATTTTATATCTAATACACCTAATTATTAAAAAAATACCCAGCAAATGACTGCTGGGGTATAGGTTTATAAGGCTGAATCTTCTTCACATGTGCATTTTTCACCTTTTGGGTGTTTGCCACATGTACAAGTTGCTTCTGTTTCATGGTCATGTCCACAAGCACAGTCATGGTCTTCATGATTGTGTTCATGATCGTGGCCACAGCCACATTCGTGGTCGTGATCGTGGTGATGATGGTGTCCGTGATCATGGTCATGTCCACAGCCACATTCTGATGCACCTTCATCTAAGAACATTAATTCGTCACCTTCTGCATAGATGGTAACACTTTCTGCTCTTTCGAATGTTTCTATCTCCATCACACAGTTGATACCGTTGATGTTATAAACTTGGTCGCCATCTTCAATGTTGCCAAGTCCGAATACTATATTAGCTTCACCGCTGCAGCAGCCATAGTCTAGGCCAGCCATTACGCAGTTAAAGTTGTCATCTTTCATGACTTTTTCTAAAAGCACTTTTGCTTCATCTGTTATTTTCATGGTTAATTATTCTCCTTTTAACAAAAACTATTATACATGATTATTGTATAAAAGATATACCTTTTTACTCAAAAGCGAATGGTGCGCTTACTTGGTATTCAAATTGGTCATCGGTTAAGAATTTTGGCATCGATACTTTGTAAAAGTGTAAGTAAAGTCTATCGCTTTTTTCACCATAAATCGAATCGCCTTTGATGGGGTGTTTGATATGCGCCATGTGCACTCTGATTTGGTGTTTTCTACCACCAATGATCTCGATTTCAACTAGATGGTCATCGTTTATTTTTCGTTGCCACTGGTAGATAGATTTAGCGTCTTTACCAGTGTTTGAGACCATCATTTTGTTTTGGTGTCGGTCTTGACCAATGGGTAAGTTAATCGTACCTTGTTTTTGATTAAACTCACCCGGTATTAAAGCTTGATAAACTTTCTTGATGTTTCTACTTTCAAATAGACTGGATAAATAAGACATGGCTAGCGGGTGCTTCCCAAATATCACCATACCTGAGGTATCATAATCAATTCTGTGTGCTGGTAACACACTAAACGGGTAGTTTAATTGTTGATAATAGCCATTTAACCGATTGGTAAGTGAATCAAAATCCGTTTCATCTTCATGGGTTAAGACTTTTACTGGTTTATTCACAATCACCATATCTTGATCTTCATACAAAATATCGACTGGATTGAATGATGGTTTAACTGGCTTCATTGGGATGGCATCAAAGTCTAGTTCTAGAATGTCATTTCTTTTAAATATATACGTATCATTCACGAATCTTTGATTGACCTGAATTGCTTTAGCCATTTTAAGTAAGTGGATATTTTTACTAGATAAATGGGCATACTGAAAAAAATCCTTAATAGACTTGCCGTTAAATGATTCAGGTATATCAAACTTAATTGTTTTCATGTTGACCTCACTAGAAAAAACACCTGTTGTTAGGTGTTTTAGATATTACTATTTAATATGATGTGAATAATGACTAATATGAATGCAACAGGCCCTGCAATACGGTGTACGATGTATAGATTCTTCTTTTTAAGTTTAGAAAATAACATCCCACTCACACCGGTTACCAATAATGCTACTAATGCAAGTGCACCGGTTAGTCTGAGTTCACCTAAAGATAAAGCAACGATCAGATGGATAAAGGCAAACGTCGTCGCAAGCATACCAAATAGTTTGTGCTGTTTGGCAATTGCCTTCACAAACCTTAATTTAGTATAACGCTTTAAACCGTTGATGCTGGCTAATACGATGAATAAAACCGTTAAAATACCAAGTACAGGTAATAATTGATCCATAAAATTCCTTCTTTCTAATCTAATTATACCAAATTAATCTGTGATACTGTACTTAAGTAACAGAATCTTAAGAGTTTTGGTATAATGAGACTGGTGATTTTTATGTACGCAAAGAAACTACAAATTGAAGAAACAAATGAAGTAACACTAACCCATGAAAAATCAAGGGGGACTAGTATCAATAAATATTTATCCGATGCAGGTATTGCCTCACGCCGTGGCGCTGAAGTAATCATCAAAGCGAATCGTGTTAAGATTGCTGGTGTTGTTGCTAAACTAGGCGACCGTGTGACAGATGAAATCGTCACATTAGATGATGAAGTCATCAAACCAATCGATAAAAAACTATATCTATTATTAAATAAACCTGTGGGCATTGTCTGTTCGACTGAAAAAATAGTCGATAACATCGTGGACTACATGAATCTAGATGAAACGATTTTCCCTGTAGGTAGGCTCGATAAAGACTCTAGCGGGTTAATCATCATGACCAACGATGGTGATATTGTCAATAAAATCCTCAGAAATGAATTTGGACATGAAAAAGAATATATCGTAACGGTCGATAAACCGATTACGAAAGACTTCATTGATTATATGTCTAATGGGGTGGTCATTTATAACCAAAAGAAAAATACCTATCAACAAACTGAGCCATGTGTCGTTGAAAAACTATCCGAAGATACATTTAGAATCATCCTAACCCAAGGCATGAACCGTCAAATCAGACGAATGACTTTAGCCATGGGTTATCATGTGGTTGAGTTAAAGCGCGTTAGAATCATGCACTTAACAACGGAAGACTTACCGATTGGTTATTATCGAGCACTAACCGATCAAGAATTGATTTTATTAAAACAACAACTCGATGGAGTCAACTAAATAATCAATCAAAAGCCCCACAATATGCCAACTTTAAACTTGGAAATTGTGAGGCTTTTTTTGTTAATTTAATTTACCATAAATGGTGAACCGTCTTTTTAATGTATGTATCATAAATCTCTTTAACGCCTGCCATTTCTTCTTCAGTCAATGGTTTTAGGTTGGTTGCGCGCACATTCTTAAATACTTGTTCCGGTTTGGATGCGCCAGGTATAACAGTACTTACTGCATCAAACATTAAGATGTATCTTAACGCAATCGGTGCTAAGTCATCGGTTTTAAACAGTTTTTTGAGTGCATCGACTGCTTTTAACCCTAGTTCATAGTCAACCCCAGAGAAAGTTTCGCCTTTATCAAATGATTTGCCGTCTCGGTTAAAGAATCGGTGATCTTTTTCACTAAATGTCTTGTTTAAATCGTATTTACCAGACAGTAATCCAGATGCGAGTGGAACTCTAACAATGATCCCAACGTTTTTTTCTTTAGCCTTTTGAAAGAAATCTTCTGTTGGTTTTAATCTGAACATATTAAAGATAATCTCAATGGCGGCTACGTTTTCTTTTTTTAGTGCTTTATACCCTTCTTCAAGGGTTTCAATTGATACACCATAATTTGAAATTAAGCCTTGTCGGACAAAGTCGTCTAGTGCCTCAAATACTAAATCGTTGTCATAGACTGCTGTTGGTGGACAATGTAATAACACCAAATCGAGTTTGTCTTGTTTTAGATTCTTTCTGGAGTCATTGATATAACTCAATAAGTTATCGTAGTTGTAAGCCGCTTCTACGTGTGGGTTAGAACGTCTGCCAATCTTGGTGATGACAAACGGTTTTTCTTTGTTCAAATAAAATGAACCAATCGTCTTTTCGGATAAACCACCTGAATAAACGTCTGCTGTATCTAAGCAATTTATTTGTGCTTCAACAGCGGCAGATAAGGTTTCATTGGCTAAGTCTAGGTCGAATGGTTTACCCCAAGCGTTACCAAGTTGCCAAGTCCCTAATGATACTTCAGATACCTTTTGAAACGTTTTTCCTAATACTCTTTGTTTCATTTGTTTTCCTCACTCTCTTTAATGTGTTTGGCTGCTAAAAAGCCGGTTGACATCGCGATGGTTATGTTAAACCCGCCAATCGGGCCTTGTAAATCCAATGATTCACCAATGACATATAGACCTGGTACTTTTTTAACCTGCATGGTGTTTGGGTCCATTTCCTTGATGTCAATGCCCCCAGCATTCACGAATGCTTTTTCTTTATCTTCTACTTTTAAGACTTCTAATGTGAAGGACTCCGTTAAATTTTTAAGTGTTTGAATCTCTTGTTTGTTCAAATCATGACAACTTTTATTTTCTAGATTGGATAGACTCAATATATGTTTAGATAAGCGTTTGGTCATGATGCTATCTAATAACTGTGAAAGATTGTATTTTTGTTTTTTACCTTTTTCTAAAGCATCATCGAATGAGCCTTCGATGATTGGAAAGCTAAGAAAGACTGGTTCAACTTGAAGCTTATGATAGACCAGTTCTGATATGTGTAAAATGAGTGGTCCAGATAAACCGACATGGGTGATTAAGATATCCCCATGATGGGTCTTCTTATCTTTATTGATTTTTAGGGTGGTCGTCATAGATAAACCTGGTAAATCTTTAATCAGGTCTAAATCTTTGATATAAAGCGATGCCTCTGCTGGTGTAAATGGGATGGTATTTACCCCTAGCATGTGCGCGAAATCTTGAATATCTCCAGATGACCCAGTGGAAGGATAAGCATTTGAACCGACTGCTAAAATCACATTTCTAGTATAAAAGGTATCAGTCTTTGTTTCTAGTTTGAATAATGAGCCTTCTTGACTAATGCGTTTTAGACTTTGATTGTATAAGATATTATTTGGTTTAATATCTCTTAAAAGCGCATTTAACACATCTCTACTTTTACCAGTTTCTGGAAAGTACTTAAAATCATTTTCACTGATCAAATTCAGCCCTCTTTGTTTAAAGAACTGTAAGATGTCTTCATTCTTAAACGTCTGAAGTGCCTTATATAAGAACCTTTTATGTTTGACATGCAAAGACTCAATGAAGGCTTCAATCGATAATGTGTTGGTAATATTGCATCTTTTTCCGCCTGTTAAAAGCAGTTTCTTACCAACTTTCTCATTTTTTTCTAATAATAGGTAATCTTTTTTACCTTCTAGTTGATTGGCAGCCATTAAACCACCTGGTCCACCACCAACAATAATCACGTCTTTTATCATAATATACCTCTAATTCAATTATACTTGAAAAACTAGTATTAGAAAGAAAAAAGACCAGCCTTCATGAAAGTGATGGCTGGTCCGTATCCAGAAGGATACTTTTGATGCATGTGGGAGATGCATACACCTAATATACGTAAAAGGGATGGATTTTATTGGTGGATTAAAAAACTTTTTTATTTTTTTTCATCACCACATATTGTGATATCATAAAAGTAGGTGATAATATGAGATACGGCATCTTAGGTGCGGGCAATATCGCACATGCATTTTCAACAGCATTAAAAGGATTGAATTTGACCAGAGAAGCAATTGGTTCTAGGGATATGTCGCGTGCGCTCGCCTTCAAAAAGACCTATGGCTTTAAAAAAGCATATGACAGTTATGATGCTTTACTAGATGATGAAGCAGTCGATTGTGTCTATATCGCAACACCACATAGTTTTCATTTTGAACACGTCATGAAGGCACTCGATAAAGGCAAACATGTCATATGCGAGAAACCCATTGCTTTAAATCATGTCGCAGCAACCAAGTTATATGAGTATGCAGCATCCTTAAATCTATTATTGGTTGAAGCGTTATGGACAAAGTTCTCACCGCTCACTATCCATTTGAAAACCAATATATATGATTACATAGGCAATATCAAAACACTAACCGTTGATTTCTCCTTTAAGGGCGATTTTGACCCAAATAATCGATTATATAATATCCATTTAGGTGGTGGTGCGTTACTGGACGTTGGGATTTACCCAGTCACATATGCCAATCTATTTTTAGGAAAACCAAAGTCATTTAAAACAGAGATGACGTTATCTAAAACTGGTGTAGATGAAACATCTACGATTGACTATTTCTACGACAACCAAACCGCACATATGACCATATCGATTGCACAAGACGGTCCAAGAGATGCCATTTTTAAAGGCGATAAAGGCATCATCAAGGTCCCATTCTTTTGGGGTGCTGAAACGGCATATCTTTATGATTTAGATATGAATCTCATCAAAGAAATTACATTCAAAAATAAAATTAACGGCTATGAGTATGAAATTGAATCATTTGAAAAATCGGTGAAAGATCGATTACTCGATTCACCTTTCCATAAGGCTATTGATGCCATCGAAGTGTTTAAGCAATTAGATCAAATAAGAGCAATCTGGGGTTTAACATACCCAGAAGAAAGAGGTTACTAATATGGCATTGATCCATATCCAATTTTCATCCAAGGCACTCGCTATGCAAACCGATATTAACGTGTTAATGCCTAACGACATCAGAAAAGGTGAGAAACTGCCTGTCTTATATCTTTTACATGGGTATATGGGCAACTACTCTGACTGGGTAAGGCTGACGGGGCTAGAGCGTTACTTATTTGATAAGCGATTAGTCGTCGTTATGCCTTCAGGGTATAATGGCTATTATACCGATTTGAGTAAACCTGACCAAAACTATGAGACTTATATCTCAAAAGAACTACCACACTATATCGAATCTTTATTTGGGTTATCACAAAAGAAAGAAAATCGCTTCATTGCCGGTTTATCCATGGGTGGATTTGGGGCACTAAAGATTGGTCTATCCAATCCTAATCGTTACCAAAAGATTGGTTGTTTCTCAGGTGCACTGGATATCGATCGCTATACCGCTTTTGAAGCTTCAAGAGCACCATTTTTTAAATCTATTTTCAATGGACCAGTTAAACATACCAAACATGATATCTACCATTTACTCAATAAAGTTAAAAACGATGAGGTCGAATTATTTGTTTCTTGTGGGACAAAAGATGTCTTTTACCCAGATGCATTAAGGTTAAAAACACAACTAGAAACAAGTGGCTTCAATCACACATATTTAGAATTACCCTATGGCCATGAATGGTCATTTTGGGATTTATCCATTGAGGCATTCTTAAAATGGTTATAGGTGAGGCTATGGACACACTACTAGCGCGACAACAAGCGTATTTTAAAACACAAGAAACCAAATCCTATGCGTTTCGCATAGAAGCCTTAAAGACACTAAAGGCTGTGATTAAAAAATATGAAAAGGACATTTTAAATGCCCTCTATTTAGACTTACATAAAAGTGAAATGGAAGCTTATTCCACTGAAGTTGGTTATGTCTATCATTCAATTGACTTTTTGATCAAGCATTTAAAAAAATACATGCGCACAAGAAAAGTAAAGACACCTTTGTTTATGCTAAATACCAAGAGCTATCAGGTCTTTGAACCCCTTGGCAGTGTCTTAATCATCGGGCCTTATAATTATCCATTTCAACTGGTCATCGAACCCTTAATTGGTGCGATTGCGGCAGGTAATACAGCTATATTAAAAGCCAGTGAATTTGTTGAAAATACAGACTTAATCTTAAAGAAAATCATCACAGAAGCATTTGATCCTAGCTATATCGCATTTGTAAGAGGCGATTATAAAACCAATGAAGCATTGATAAATATGCCATTCGATCACATCTTCTTCACCGGTTCAACGAAGGTCGGAAAAATTGTGTATGAGGCCGCTGCTAAAAACTTAGTCCCAGTTACTTTAGAATTGGGTGGTAAGAGCCCGGTTATCATATGCAAGGATGCCAATTTAAAAGTCGCAGCCAGACGCATTGTGTTTGGTAAGTTTACCAATGCTGGGCAAACCTGTATCGCACCTGATTATATTTATGTCGATCAAACCATCAAAACAGACTTTACAAATGCCTTAGTAGAAGCCATTGATACCATGTATTCGGATATCCATGCATTTGGCAAGGTATTAGATAGACATCAAGCCAGAATCAATCGTCTGATTGACCCAGATAAAGTCCTTTATACTGGTAAAGCCAAAGAAAATGAAATCCCACCCATCTTACTTCATAATGTGACGTTTGATGATCATGTCATGCAAGAAGAAATATTTGGTCCTTTATTACCGATTTTGACGTTTGAATCGGTTGATGAGGTGATTAGTACATTACTGGATAAAGAAAAACCGTTAGCGCTCTATTTATTTACCAACGACAAACAGGTGATGAAACGCATATTTACAACCGTTTCATTTGGTGGCGGCGCCATCAACGACACGTTGATGCATGTGGCAAACCCATACTTACCATTCGGTGGTATTGGCGCAAGCGGCATTGGTCATTACCATGGGTTTTATTCATTCCAAACATTCTCAAAACTGAAAAGTTTTATAAAAAAAGGGACTTTCCTAGACCCTAGCATTGCTTATCCACCTTATACACCTTTCAAACAAAAACTGATAAAGTTCTTCTTAAAATAGAAAATGAGCAACTATTTGCTCATTTTTTTCAATAATTAATATTCTGTGTGATAATTCAAGCGATACCCAATACCCCAAATCGTATCGATGATTTGGTTTTTATGGTCAAATTCCACTTTGCTTCTAAGTCTCGCAATATGGATACCAAGTGCATTGTCGGTTGCTGAATCTTCATCATCCCATGCGAAATGAATGATCGCATCTTTATCTACGACCGTATTTTTGTTTTGAATTAAGATGTGTAAGATTTTAGACTCAACGTTTGTTAGTTTTAAAATCTTGTCTTCTTTTTTCACAATCCTGTTGTGTAAATCAATCTCAAGTGGTCCAATCTTAACTTTGTTAATGACTCGACTGGTTTTTTCTAATAAATTGATTACAGACTTAATTCTTGCCGCCACAGCTTGAGTCTGCATTGGCATCCGCACAACGCCATTCGCACCTGTATCATAGTAAGCAACTTCTTCAACATCACTAAATTCAGTCCCAAATACATAAATTGGAATAGCTCCATGCTTATAAAGTAGTGATATGTGATGGATGTTTTCCTCATGACAAGGTAGTAATTCATATAATACGAAATCAAAAATCATGTCTGACTGCTTCTTTTGTAAGAAGATGTCGTGCTTTCTGTTGATGACACGATAATTTGATTTCTCAAGCAGATGAACGAGGTCACCAAAAGGCTTAGGTCGCTCCGAAATCAAAAGTATATTACCCATAAACTCTCCCTCAATCGTAATGGATTATAAATATTGTTTGTCTTTATATAAAAAGACAGTTTAAAGAATAGTAAAGTAAGTATTTGAACTTAATTTTCATTCTCTTTACGTTCATTATAACAAATACACCTTTCATATTTACTTCAAAATCGGTTTTTTCGAAAACTTCATCAAAAAATGTAATCGTTTTTAGCAATTCTTTTAAATTGCTTAAGTAAGCGTTTTAAAGTCGATTATCAAAAAATAACATGAGACCTTGATTTTACAAATCCGATTCATTTATCTTAAACCGCATTAATAAAGGATTATCCTTATATTTTTTTGACCTTTATGTTGGATTACTTCTATTGAAAAAAATAAAGGGTCTACGGTGGTAGACCCCATTACTATAAGATGTTCAGCAATTCTTTTATGTCATGGATGTGGTAAGTTGCGTCTTTTAATTCAGCTTCTGTACCATATCCATATGTACAAGCGACAGTATCAATTCGGTTGTGATACCCTGTTTCCATATCATGGATACGGTCACCAACCATTAACATTGGTGCTTCAAATGCTTGTTTAACACGTTCTAAAATATGTTTTTTAGGGATGTAGTTATACATCTCTGAACAGATCATCGAATCGAAATATTGATCTAGTTCAAATGCGTTTCTATGGGCTTCCATGTAGTATGTTTTTGAATTGGACAAGTAGACTAAATGATAACCCTCTTTTTTGAGTGTTTCTAAAACATATAAGGTATTATCATACAGTTTGGCTTCACCCCTTAGGATTGCAGCTTTCATTTCCTCACCAATTAAACTAGATACATATTGAATGACCTCATCCGATAGACTTGGTTTAAATGACCCCCACATTTCTTTCGGGTTTTGACCTAGAAACGCACCGATTTCTTGAGCAGTCCAATCTCTTTTTGGTTGTAGGTTCTCTTCTACTAAATAGTCATAGGCTTTTAAAAATGCTTTTTGATAAATGGCTAGGCTTTCGTGTAATGTACCGTCGTAGTCAAATATGATGGTATGATATTTTTTCATTATTCTTTAAACTTTAACATGTGACCCATTTTATCTTTTTTGGTCTTCATGTAAAATTCATTTCTTTCGTTATGGTTAAGTTGGATTGGTTCACGAGATGTTATTTCGATGCCATAGCCTGATAGTCCTGATAATTTAAGTGGGTTATTAGTCATTAGTTTGACTTTTGACACGCCTAAATCACATAGGATTTGGGCACCAATGCCATAGTCTCTTAAATCTTCAGCAAAACCAAGTGCCAGGTTCGCTTCGACTGTGTCCATGCCTTGGTCTTGAAGGTTATACGCTTTGATTTTATTGATTAGACCAATGCCTCTACCTTCTTGACGCATATAGACTAATACGCCTTTACCTGCTTTTTCTATTTTATCTAGTGCGGCTTGTAGTTGTTCGCCACAGTCACACTTCATTGACCCAAACGCATCACCAGTTAAACACTCTGAGTGGACTCTAACTAATACTTCATCGCCAGGTTTGATGTCACCTTTGACTAATGCCACATGGTGTTCACCACTAATGGCGTTTTCGAATCCAACCATTCTAAAGTCACCATGCGAGGTTGGTAAGTTCGCCTCTGCAGCACGTTTGACTAGATTTTCGGTTTGTTTGCGGTAAGCAATTAAGGATGCGACCGAAATCACTTTAAGGTCATGTTTTAATGCGAACTGATAAACGTCATTGAGTTTCGCTGGTTCTTGTTGGTCATTGATGATCAATGCTGTTAATCCTAATGGTTTAAAGCCTGCAAACTGTGCTAAATCCACCGCAGCTTCTGGGTGACCTGCTCTTTTTAATACGCCACCTTCTCTATACAAAATTGGAAAAACAGTACCTGGTTGTTTGAGTGAATCTTTATCTTGTTTCAAGACTGCTTGAATGACATTCAATTGGTCTTGTGATAAGTTAGATGACGTTTCGTTTACACCTAATGATAAGACAGTGGCATTTTGATAAGCTTTGATGCCTTGTTCATATAAGGCATTCACCCCAAGTGTTTGATATAACGCTTTAGGTGCTGTTAAAAAGACCATACCTTTGGCTTCTTGATTGATAAAATTTAGTTTCTCTAATGTGACTGATTCTGCTGGTAAAACCAAATCACCTGTATTGTCTGGATCATAGTCGTCGACTAAAACGACCATTTGTCCATTTTTTAATGCGACTAATGCTTCTTCTATTGTGTTAAAATTCATGATTATCCCTTTCTGATATACCCTTCGATGAGTATATCCTCGTCAAATGTTTGATATGTGATATTTTCTAACCGGTAGGCATCTTTGACTAGGCTCACGCCATCTTTACCTACTGGTGATAATCCGTTACCGCCAAACAGTTTTGGGGCAACAAATGCGTATACTTTGTCGACAATATTGGCTTCTAATGCAGCGCCATGTGTGTAGGCACCGCCTTCTATTAACAATGAATCTATTTTTTCATTACCAAGTAAATCCATTAGTTGATTTAAATCGATGTTAGGCATTTGAATGATTCTAACGCCTAAGTCCACTAAGTCTTGGTCGTAATTTTTAGACACAATCCAGGTTGGTTGACTTTTTGCGGTTTTTACCACATAGGCATCTTTTGGGATTGTTAAATCTTCATCAATGATGATGCGAATCGGGTCTCTTTTCTTACCCTCTAATCTTGTGTCTAGTTTCGCATCGTCATGGATAATGGTATTAACACCAACCATAATGGCCATATACCTGTTTCTCAGTTCATGAACGAAATGTCTTGATTTTTCGTTCGTAATCCATTTAGAATCCTTAGTCTTGGTCGCAATCTTGCCATCTAATGTCATGGCATATTTTAAGGCGACAAATGGTCTTTTGGTTTGTATATATTTTAAGAATATATCGTTTTGTTTTTTGGCTTGTTCTTCTAAAATGCCATAGGTCACTTCAATACCGGCATCTTCTAATAACTTAACCCCTTTTTTATAGACCAAAGGGTTAGGGTCTAACTGTGAAATGACGACTTTCTTAATGCCTTTTTCAATGATCTTAAGTGCACATGGTGGTGTTTTACCATAATGTGAACATGGTTCTAGTGTGACATACATCGTCGCACCTGTTACATCTGAGGTCGCATTTAAGAATGCATTGACTTCAGCATGTGGACCACCAAATTGTTCATGGTAACCTTCACCAATGATTTTCTCATCTTTGACAATGACCGCGCCAACTAGTGGGTTAGGGTTGGTAAACCCTTCACCTTGTTTGGCTAAGTCAATGGCTCTTTGCATATAGTATGCATCATTTACAGTGGATGTCTGTTTCGTAGAGTTTTCTAAGGAGCTCATATAGTTTATACCCTTCTGCCATATCCATTGGGACACAACTGATGACTTTTTTAGGTATGGATTCGGCTTCTATTGATAGTGCTTTACCTTTTTCTGTGAGGTCGATCCATACTTTTCTTTGATCTACGTCGTCTCTTGTTCTAGTAATCCTACCATCTAGTTCAAGCTTTTTTAATAATGGGGTAAGTGTGCCTGAATCCAGTGCCAATCTATGCCCTAAATCGGATACCAATTGGTGGTCTTTTTCCCACAACGCTATCATGGTGATATATTGTGTGTAGGTTAGATTAAGTGGGTCTAGTACATCCTTATAAGTCTTAATGATGTTTCTAGAGTTGGCATATAAGAGGAAACAAACTTGTTCGTTTAATTTCCATTCCATATTTATAACAACTCCTTGATAAATGGTTCAATATCTTTAGGTTCAAAGGATGGGGCAAAGCGTTTGACGACGTTGCCTTCTTTATCCACTAAAAACTTCGTAAAATTCCATTTGATTTTATCGTTTCTTCTAAATAGACGGTTTATTAGTGACCCTTCAGTTGGATAGTCGCCTTTAATCGTTTTTCTTAAATATTGAAATAGCGGTGACGCATCTTCACCATTCACATCGACTTTGGCAAACGTTTCGAACTTCGTTCCAAACTTCAATTTGCAAAAATTCGATAATTCCTCATTTGAACCAGGTGCTTGATTCATAAACTGATTAGAAGGAAAGTCTAGAATTTCAAGCCCTTGTTTTTGATATTGTTCATATAACGCTTCTAAGCCTTCATATTGATTGGTATAGCCACATTTGGTTGCTGAGTTAAATATCAATATAACCTTGCCTTTATACTTAGATAAGCTGACCAATTCTTCTTTTGCATTTTTAACACTTAAGTCGTATAGTTTCATAAAATCCTCCTGATATATTGAATTCAATTTAATTTTATCAAATCTATTTTATTACACAAGCAACTTGCTTTGAGGTTCAAATTGTGAAAAAAAACACGTAATTGCTTACGTGTCATTCGGAAAATAGCATATATAAGAATCCAACCAACGGGATAGCTGATAGCAAATATTGTTTAGATACTTGTTTAGAGACCAATATCGACAATATCGTTAATGCGATGAAGTCAATTGTCATAATGTGGATAAAAGAATCGGTAAGGAATGCATCTATAAATACCTGATAGTCACCAAGTATTAATCCAAAGCCCAAAAGCATCACACTCAACACTAACGCAACCAATGCCAGTAACGATACATACTTTTCTGTTTTCTGTCTTTGATAGGTTCTTTTAATAAATAAAGGGGTCACGGCAAACCCACCTAATCCAAAACTTAAGATAAGGAGTATCCATGCTTTTTTAGTCATGACCATATACTTGATTGAGAAAATCATGAATGCCAACGGATAAATACCGAGGAGATTGAATAAGGTCAATAATAACGGATCGCCTTCTAGTTTTAATAGGCTATTTAAGGCACCTTGATTAGAAAAGAAAAATACCAAATGGATTAAGGTATAAAGGATTAAGGTTATATATAAAAACAGTACTGATTTTCGCATTGTATCACCCACACTTTAAGTATAATGATTTGAAATAGACTTTACAACTGGCATGGCTTATCCGCTTTAATTATGAGATTTTTGATACATTTTAGGGGTAGTGTACCAAAGCAAGATTGTCAATTGTTTGATTATCAAAGTAGTTTTGATATAATCATGTTACATAGGAGGACTTTTTATGGCTTTTGAATTAGATATCGTTAAGTGGTTACAAAGCTTTTCAAATGGATTTTTAGATATGTTTTTTGAAATCATCACGGAGTTTGGTGATGAAATCATCTTTATAGCCATCGCAGCTAGCCTCTACTGGTTAGTCAATAAGCAATTTGGTTATAAGTTAATGATGTTCTTTTTACACGGGATTGCCTTAAATAGTTTGTTTAAAGCATTCTTTAACAATCCAATCAAGAAGTCCCCTTCCTCTACAGGTAGTGGGATGAATTGATTTTTTTGTTTTTTATATTGATTATTATATATAAAATATGATATATTATAAATATAATACACATTTGGTATGATAGCGAAAGAAGGCCTTATTATGATGAAATTAGACACCAACGCGCATTCAGTCTTTATGTTACGGTATCACTTAATTTTAGTCACTAAATATAAACGTAAAGTCTTTACGGATGAAATCTCTAGTCGAGCTAAAGAAATA
>CAKMJY010000046.1 GCA_927433595.1 uncultured Acholeplasmatales bacterium
TGTGGACACAAACAAAAAACACAGAAAATCCGAGAATTTTCTGTGTTATTTTTATGCACAACCTAGATTTGATAGGTATGATTTCCCAACCTAGAATTGATAGGTCGAAAACCCTAATCACAACCTAGATTTTATAAAGTCTCTTTACATGTTAGATTGAATCCATTTCCAAACATTTTCTTTTGGTGCAAAACCACTTTGTCTAGAAACTTCTGTGCCATCTTTAAATAATACTAATGTTGGTACACTAGTAATACCATATGTTTCTTTAGCGAGTGCTCTAAATTGATCAATATCCACTTTAACAAATGGGATTTGAGGTTGTTCTTCTGAAAGTGCTTCTAATTGAGGCATTAACATTTTGCATGGACCACACCATGTTGCGTAAAAATCAACTAATACCAAGCCTTGTCTTGAAACGACTTGTTCAAAATCTTGTCCTTCGTAAGTAATAAGCATTTGTTTCCCTCCATTTTATTGATTGATTACTTTCATTATAAAGTATGAAAGCGGTTATTTCAAGCCAAAAGCGTAACTATTTTAGCGTAACGACGGTCACACCGTTTAAGCCTTCACCTTCTGCACCAAAGCGATAATCTTGGACATAAGGTGATTTTTTTAATACATCATAAACGGCTTTTCTGACGGCACCAGTACCAAAACCGTGGATGATTCTAACGCTTTTTAAATGATTCAAAGTGGCCGTATCTAGGAACTTATCGAGTTCATCTTTGACATCTTCAAATCGGTACCCTCTTAAATCCAGTTCCATCTTCGCATCACTATAAGTTGGCATACTAGGTGATAGTTTTTTTCGCATCTCTTTGGTTCGTTCCACTGGTTTATCACGATATTGGAGTTCAGTTGATTTAAATGGCATTTCAAACATGCCAAATTTCACCAGATAGGTATCTTTTGACACCTTTGTTACCAAACCAGTTTGATCATAAGATTTGATATAGACATAGTCACCTTTTTTGAATGATTTACTCGTTTTTTCATCGATATCTTTTATACCAAGTTGTTTAAATTCATACTTGATGGTTGCAACCTCATGGTCTTTGATATCTTTATTGGATAATTCTATCAGTAATAATTCTGCTTTTTCAAGTGTATCTTTTAATTTCTTATCTGCCAGTAATTGTGTATCTTTCAAGATTTTATCTTTGCTAGCTTCTAAATCCATGATTTTCTTATTTAATGAAGCGCGTTCGTTTTCTAACGCTTTTAAATCTTGGGATAAGGTTTGTTCTTTTTCTTTAACCAACATTGATTCCGTTTCAAACATTTTAATCGACTTGGTTAAGTCATTTTCTTTAAGTTCTGTATAGGTTTTGGCTAAGTCAATGACTGATTGACTTAATCCAAGTTTTTGAGCAATCGATAATGCATTGGATGACCCACTAATACCATAGTTAATCTTATATAAAGGTTTTAGGGTATCGATGTCGAATGCGACACTCGCATTTGCGATGTGTGGATGCGTATAAGCATAAATCTTGAGCTCGGAATAATGGGTTGTTACAATCATTCTAATATCATAGGCTTCTAAGTAATCTAGTATGCCCATCGCAAGTGCACTACCTTCTTGTGGGTCTGTGCCGCTACCAAGTTCATCAAATAACACCAAAACACCGTCTTTGACTTCATCGATGATTCTCTTAATCTTCGTTAAGTGAGATGAAAACGTCGATAAAGATTGAATAATGGACTGCTCATCGCCGATATCGGCATAAACCCCTTTAAAAATGGATAGTTTCGATAGTGATTTAAGAGGGACCAGTAAACCGGATTGTGCCATTAAAGATAATAAACCGACTGTCTTTAAGGCAACGGTTTTACCACCAGTATTTGGACCTGTTACCATGATGGTTTTTTTAATGTCGTTTAGCATCAACGATATCGGTACGACTGCTTTTGGATCAATCAATGGGTGTCTTGCATCGATCAATTCGATGACACCTTTATCATTCATTTCCGGCATGAAACTGTTGGTTTCAAGTGCATATTTGGCTTTAGATTGAATAAAATCCAAGGTTAATAACAAGGCCATATTGGCATGCAATTCAGCAGTATGTGGCTTGATATCTTGGCTTAAAGCTTCCAAAATACGTGTAATCTCTTGTTGTTCTTGGAAATAAAGTCGTTCAATTTCAACGGTCTTTTCAAGTGTTTCAATGGGCTCAATGAATGCGGTTGTCCCTGAGGCAGATTCGTCATGAATGATGCCTTTGAAACTATGTTTAAATTCTGCTTTCACAGGTAAACAATAACGGTCATTACGGATAACGATCATTTGCTCATTGAGTTGACTTGACCGTTTTTGGAGCAGTTGATTTAATAATTCTTTTCTACTTTGTTCAAGTTTTTTGATTTGCTTTCTGATGCCATAAAGGGTTTCACTGGCTTGATCTAAAATGACGCCATCTGGATCCATCACAGATTCAATTTCTAAGATGATTTCACGTTTAGAAATCAAATCGAAATAAGCTTCTAAAAAACTAGGTACTGCCTTTTGTCTTTTAAACTCTTTTTTATAGTTTATGATATCTTCAGTCATCACTAAAAACAGTCTTAAGCTCAATAGTTCTTTGATGCTCAATGACTGACCAATTTCTAAGGATTTTAACAAGTATTCAATATCAAAATCATCTAGTAAAGGAAAAGACCCAAACTTTGCAATGAGGGATAAAGCATCTTGTGTTTGACTTAAACTTAAGATAACCTCATCTAGGGCTTCTAATGGCATTAAGTCTTTAATTTGTTTTTGTACTGTTCTAGTTTTAGCATATTTGCTGACGCGCTCAAGGATAATATCAAACTCTAGCGCCTTAACTGAGTAACTCATGGCATCACCACTTACATTCTACCAAAATTTGTGGTATAATAAAACACGTAGGTGAGAAATAAATGGCAAATTACAGTATGACGGTTTCACAAAACCAAATGGCTTTACTAATTAACGCATATAAAATGTTCGAAAAAGAAAATTCGAACCAATATATCGCTTTTTCTGCCTATAAAGATGGACTGACCATTCAAGCATATAAATCAGGCAAAGTGGTCATTCAAGGTGACTTCCAAAAAGAGTTACCAAAAATCAAACAGTTGTTAGGTGTAAAACAATATGCCGCCATCGGTTCTGATGAAGTTGGAACAGGCGATTTATTTGGACCTATTGTGGTTTGTAGTGCTTATGTTTCTTTAGAAGACATAGATTTTTTAGAATCGTTGGGCGTAAAAGACTCCAAAGCAATGACAGACTTACAAATATCTAAAATCGGACCAGTACTTGCAAATCGACTAATTCACTCGATTTTAATATTAAATCCCGAGAAATATAACGGACTTATTAGAAAAGGCTATAACATGAATAAAATCAAGGCCTATCTCCATAATCAAGGATTAATCAAGACCAGTGAGAAATTAGCTGAAAAAGTACCTGTGATTCTCGATCAATTTTGTGAACCACAGATTTATTTTAACTATTTAAAGACTGAAAAATTAGTTTATCGCGATATTGACTTCTATACTAAAGCAGAAAGCGTGCATATTGCGGTCGCAGCTGCATCCATTATTGCTAGATATGCGTTCCTAGCGAAGATGCAACAGTATTCCAAATACATAGGTTACCAGTTACTTAAAGGTGCAGGTAGTGAAGTCGATAAACAATTGGTTGAAATCTATAATGCGAGAGGCTATAAAGGCTTAACGCCAATCACAAAACTCAATTTTAAGAACTTAATCAAGAATAATATCAATCTACCAAAAAATTAAAACCTCCAAACGGAGGTTTTTATTATTTTAGATTGAATGTTTCAAGCGCTTTTTGAAAAGCTTCTGGTGCTTCTTTGCTAAATTCTAAGTATTGATCCGTCACAGGGTGATTGAATCCTATTGTTTTAGCATGTAGAAATTGACCGGTCGTCCCATAAACTGGTTTCGTACCATAAACTGGGTCGCCTAAGATTGGATGGCCAATATATTGCATATGGACTCTAATTTGATGGGTTCTACCTGTTTCTAGTACACATTCGATCAAGTTATACTTATCCATTCTCTTGATGACTTTAAAATGCGTGACTGCATCCTTACCAGTTTCCGTCACAGCCATCTTTAAACGGTTAACTTCATCACGGCCGACTGGTGTTTTAATGGTAGCTGAATCCTCTTCAAATGGATTCAAACAAATTGCCTCATAAACACGTCTAACGGTCTTATCTTGTAGTTGTTTTACCAAAGATTCATGTGCGAAATTGGTTTTAGCCACCAATAATAAACCGGATGTATCTTTATCGATTCGGTGAACAATGCCTGGTCTTAAATCCCCATTGATGTCAGATAGATGATCCAGTTGATACTTTAATCCATTGACCAATGTGACTTCTTTATAGCTCACGGCAGGATGGACGACTAAGCCCTGTGGTTTATAAACAACCGCGACATCGTCATCTTCATACAAGAACTCCAAGTTTAGATTAACTGGGTCAATGCTAATGCCTTTCGCTTCTTCAATAAAGACCGTGATTTCATCATCAAAACGCACTTGATAAGAGGCTTTTAATGGTTCATCATCCAGTAACACTTGTTTTTTATCGAATATTTTTTTAATTTGTGAACGGGTTTCGGTTAATAGTTCTGTTAAGAAGACATCCGCTCGTTTGCCTACTTCTGTCCCGGTTACTGTGAATATGAATTTTTTCATCGTTTCTGCTCCATAAAAAAGATATCGAAGGCGAATAAAATGACGCCAATCGTTAATGCTGTATCCGCCACGTTAAAGGTCGGAAATGTATAAGATCCAAATATAAATTGTAAGAAGTCTACGACATAACCAAGTCGGATACGGTCGATAAAGTTCCCAAGTGTACCACCAATCATCAAGGATAGTCCAGTCGTATATGCCCATTTTTGTTTATTCATCTTGACGTCTTTGTATAGGTATCCAAAAAAGATTAAGGACACAATCGTGATTGAGAATAAGAAAATGTAATTGCCTTCA
Source organism: uncultured Acholeplasmatales bacterium (assembly GCA_927433595.1). GTDB lineage: Bacteria > Bacillota_I > Bacilli_A > Acholeplasmatales > UBA5453 > Paracholeplasma. Next base: position 5,003 of record CAKMJY010000046.1, read on the forward strand.
AACATACTCCAACCTGCACCATAATTATGGGCTTCAATGATGTTAAAGAACCCATCGATGACACGAATGGTTCTGTCACCAACGGTTGAGACAATCAGTAATTTTGTTAATTGGTCTAATATGACCACCGATAATATAATCACAAATCCAATAATCATTTATAGTAATCCTCCATATTGATAGATGACATACCCAATACCAATACCGATTAGTATGGAAAATGGGATGCCGCTTATAAGTGCTAGACGGTTTATTTTATCAAATGTTGCGGCATTTTCATAGTACTTCATGACGCGATAGTATAAATATAAGTAAACTTGTGGTAAAAAGAACAATAAGACACTGCTTAAGACCAATAACGTTATATGTAACTTAACAAATATCGTTAAATTGATGATAAAAAGTACAACTGGTAAGTACAAAATGCCTGTTACAAATAGACTAATTATCACAAATAAGACCTTTTTATCTAGGCTAAGCGTTTCTTTGATGGCACGTACTAATAGTTTATCCATTTGATAAATAGACCAAAAGTTTTGTAACTGCTTCATCGAAATCACCTACCTTTACTAACTCAAAAGATGGATTATCTAATGATTCATATGCCACAAGTGCATCTAAGTAATTCTCTTCAGGTACAAAGAATAAATCGACGTCGTTATCTGCAGCTGTGTAAATCTTTTGTTTAATACCGCCAATGGGTCCAACTTTACCTTCAGCTGAAATTGTACCAGTCCCTGTGATTTTTAACCCTTTTAAGTCCATATTTAATAATGTCGTGTAAATATCCAGTGTTTGAATTAAACCACCAGATGGCCCGCCAACCAGATCATCGTCAAATGCGTTTATGACCAAAGGTGAGGTCGTTAACTGATACTTTGATGCCATCATAAAGCCATAAAGCCCAGAATCCAGGGTTGAGATCAAACTGGTAATTCTTCTGTTATTTCTGACGACTGTAATCTCGACCTCATCATGATTTGAGAATTCACCAAAGAAGTCTAGACGATTTGTATATCTAGCATCTAGATCATTCACCTGTACAACCAAATCACCAATCTCAAGTGCTTGTTGTCTTTTATCAACATAGGTAATGTAATAACCTTGTAGCACCGAATTGACTGATATCGTATTATCGTTTTCACTTGCCTTATTGTAGGCAGTTAAAATCGCATTTTGAAAGGATAACGCCTCATCAATTTGGCCCATCGTATAATAATCTTCCAATGTATACCCATCATAACCTGATGGGATATCACTGATGTCGATTTTACTATTTAATTGTGCAATGGCATATTGAAATAGGGTCGGACGGTCTAGTGATAACACATAGATGGTATAAAAATCAGGATTCAAATCTTTTCCGTTAATGGATATACCTTCTGACACACTTGTTAAATCCCCTTTAAGAATGAGCTGTTTATCATCGAGTCTGATTGAAAATATAGCAACAAAAAAACCATAAGCTAAGACGCTTATTAAAGCGATTAACTTATGTGTCTTAATCCAATTCATAGGTTATCTTTAAGTCTTCTTGTGCACATTGACGAATCACAATGTTTGCCTTTTCAAGCATTCGGAGTGCCGCTTTATGCGAAGGGGTATCCTCATATTTGTTTTCTTTATAAACCAATTCTTTTACACCGCTTTGAATGAGCAGTTTAGTGCATTCATGACATGGAAACAAGGTAACGTAGCACGTTGCATGTTTCAAAGATTGTGTCGCATTCAATATCGCATTGGCTTCTGCATGCACAACATATGGGTATTTGGTTTCTTCAAAATTACCATCTTTTACCCATGGAAACTCGTCATCTGACAAGACTTGTGGCAAGCCATTATAGCCGATACCGATGATTCTTTTATCTTCATTGACTAAACAAGCACCGACTTGTGTACTAGGGTCTTTTGATCGAAGTGCAGACAGTGAAGCGACCCCCATGAAATACTGATCCCAAGATATGTATTTATCTCTTTTCATTTTTTTCTTCTGCCTTTAATAAGCCTAGATTAACATGGCAATACCCATTTGGGTTTTTGACCAAATAATCTTGATGATATTCTTCTGCTCTGTAATAGTTTTCAAGTGGCACTAATTCAACGGTAATTTTACGGTCAGTTTGAGCTTGTTTTTGATCTAAAAATGCACGCGCGACTTTAAAATCTGATTCATTTTCATAATAAATGCCAGTTCTATATTGCTGACCAACGTCATTACCTTGTCGGTTAATGGTATAAGGGTTTATGATTCTAAAAAGATGTTCAAGAATGGTGCTTAAATCAACAACTGCCTCATCATATTCGACCAACGTCGCTTCTGCATGCGTTGCTTGTCCATTACAAACTTGTTGATAGGTTGGTGATTCAATATTGCCATTAGCATAACCAACTTCCGATAAGCTAACACCTTTTAAATCCCTAAAATAGGCTTGGACGCCCCAAAAACATCCACCTGCTAATACGATTCTTTTCATGATAACCTCCTAATGATTCTATATAAAAACTATAACATCATCATACAATATTTTCACAGTTTTTACTAGCAAAATCGCTTATATACACTGTTTATGATGCAATCACATAACTGAAAAACTAAAGTGATTCAATTTATGTTAATTTTACTTCATATTATGGTATTTTACTGTTATAATAGTGATTACTGAGAAACGAGGTTATAAGATGAAACGATTTTTATTAACTTGTACATTACTGGTGCTCCTTATAGTATCGGGATGTACAAATAAAAGTGAGGATGCTAGACTAGATGACTACCTAGATCTTTCTAGTATTGCCTATACATATGAGATGAATGGTATAAATTATGTCGTCAATCAATTTAAAGATGACTTTTACTTTGTCGTCACAGAAGGCGATAAAACCTATGAAGGTGTCCTTTTAGCAAACACCTACTATGGTAAAACATTAGATGGCGCTTGGTATGAAATTGACCATGATAATCCCCTATTTGATGACTACCGATTACAAGTATTGACTTTTAAAACAGATGCACTCGCTGAGATTGATATCATGAAGCGTGATACCGAAATCACGGTTGAAAACACCATGCGTGCAGGCGCACAATTATTTCATTATCCAAGTGATTTGCGTGTCACTTATTTGAATTTCACACACGATGGATCAAGTGTCACTAATTTAGTCGCTACCATCGAAAATTTATCGACTGGTGTCCAATATCCTTACCAAATAGAAGTAATCGAACCCACTCAAATGCCGGAAATCACAACCAATTCGACCTATCAAGTGGGATTAGAAGACCTTGATTTATATCCAACAGGCGTCACGTTGACTATCCCTGCTAATATGCAATCACAAGCTGAATTTGGCACGCTAATATCGGTTTATGACACTCACATAACAATCTCGAATGATGTAACGTTTGTTAAGGGATTAGCAGTTGAATTGTCTTTTAGAAATGGTCTGATGACCAACCCATTAACCGTCGCATCCAAAACGGACATAGCAATCAGTCATCCGGTTGAACTAACACTAGAATCATTGACACCAAATAAAGCATTCTACTTTTTAACGGATGCGACCATCACAGACAATACAGCGACTAGTTTAACCGTCACCAAAAATAATCAAACATACGTTGTTTTAAAGAGCACAACCCTATCTGCTCAAATGACGTCAACCCTATTTAGCTTACCGCTAAACGAAATCGTCCATTTGAACTCACTCGTATATGCAGATAATCACTTGTATTTTACAAATGACTCTGAACTTGAAATGGTTTCTAATCCGACGGTTTTATCATTTACACCTTCTAATGATACAAAACGCTTAAACGATATTTCTGCTGATTTTGATGTCACAATGGGCATCCCTTCAAAAGGCAACCCAAAGTTACTTGTCATCCCAATCGCATTCTCGAATTATCCTGCACCATCTAACATGACCTCGCGTCTTGAAACCACATTGTTTGGTAATGCAGCAGTAACTGGATTCGAATCGTTACAGTCTTATTACTATAGTTATTTAAAATCTAGGTTGTGTTTTGTATACCTATAAAATCAAGGTTGTGTAGCAACCTAGAATGGATAGCTATACTTATCCACATCCGGAAGCGCGAAAAAAAATAAAAAAACGAAAGCTCCAATTTTGATACAATAT
>CAKMJY010000047.1 GCA_927433595.1 uncultured Acholeplasmatales bacterium
GTCATTGATATCAAGATCAAGGTCATCGGGTTAAAAGGGTCACCAACCAAAGTGAGCAAAACCTATGTGAAACAAGTCGAACCGAAGTCAGCCAAACAAGTGATGACAGAAGAGGATGCCGCAAAACTGATTGCCAAGCTGCTTTATCCTTACATGGAGGTAAATGGCGATGCGTAATATATGGATATTCATCGAACAAAAAGATAGAAAGATTCAACCAGTTGGGTTAGAGCTATTAAGTGAGACCAAGCGCTTATTAAAAGATGATGTTAGTCTTACAGCAATACTCTTAACGAATACACACGACCAAAAAGATATAGATTTAATGACTTATTGTGGTGCCAATAACATCATCATCGTTGAAGATGAACGTTTAAAAGATTATGATACAACCTATTATAGTCATGCCATTACTAACCTCATGCGTGATGACAGACCAGATGTTTTCCTGATTGGATCAACACTAGAAGGTAGAGACCTAGCTCCAAGAATATCGGCTAGATTAAATACCGGATTAACCGCGGATGCGACCAAACTAGATTTTGAATTAACCGAAGAAAGATTAAAATTATTCGCAACTAGACCTGCACTTGGTGGTAACTTATTCGCGACCATTATTTGTGAAAACACTGTCCCACAAATGGCAACCATTAGACCATCGATATTCGCGATTGAAGAAAATAAATCACGAACATCAAAGGTCATCATTAAGCCATTTGAGATAAAAGAAACGTCCAAAGTTCAAATCCTATCAAAAGAAAAACTAGCGCATAAAAAAGTTGAACTCAATAAAGCCCAAGTCATCATTGCTGGTGGCAGAGGGGTATCTAATATGTTTTCAACCTTAAAAGATTTAGCCTATTTGGTTGGCGGTGAGGTTGCAGCATCTAGAGCAGTTGTTGATGCTAACATCGAACAAAAAGACCGCTTAGTTGGGCAAACCGGGACAACGGTTCATCCTAAAGTCTATTTAGCTTCTGGTATATCTGGTGCCATCCAGCACATCAGTGGTATGGATAAATCAGAATTGATCATCGCAGTGAATACAGACCCAAATGCCTTAATATTTGATGTGGCAGATGTATCCATCATTGCTGATGCAAAAAAAGTCTTACCATTAGTAAAAGAAGAGCTCAAAGCACTTCGTGCCTACAAAACACATTAACTTGCTGCTAGGGACTAACTTGGATCTTTTATTCAAGTTAGTCCTTTTATTTTTAAAATATGCAAAACGACAAATGTAAGATAAAAAAAATATGCAAATATAATTGTAATAAAGCAGATGTTTATATATAATTAACTTGGTGATAATATGTTTAAACGTAAAATAACACAAGATTTGATAGAATGGCGATTAAAACCCAATCGTGATGTATTAATTGTTAAAGGCCCAAAAGGCATTGGCAAATCCACCATCATTGAGAAGTTTGCAAGAGAAAATTATAAATACTTCATTAAATTGGATTTCGAGGAAAATCCTAAATTAATCCATATTTTTGATGGTGATTTAGATATTGCGACTATCACAAAGAAGATCACACTCTTCTTGCAAACTGAAAAGGTGCAAACAGGCCATACACTGTTCTTTTTTGATGAAGTACACTTATGTCCGAATGCTAGAGCAGCGATGAAAATCCTTTCAGCCAATAATCGTTATGATTGCATCATGGCTACTTCCTATTTTTCAGTTAATCCTGAATTATTTCCAGTGACACTATTTTCACATGAAGCATTACTCGATATGAACAGCATGGATTTTGAAGAGTATTTATGGGCAAATGGTATCACTGATAAAACGATTAGTGAGTTAAAGACTTATTTTGATGAGCAAAAAGAAGTACCAACCATTTTACATGAAACGATGCTTGATTTATTTAAAGAGTACATGATTGTTGGTGGTATGCCGGAAGTCATCGATGCATTCTTTCAAACCCATAATTATAAAACCGTTGCCAAGAAACAAATGAAAATCGTTTCAAATTATATTACGGATATCAAACAATATCTATCAAAACCAGATTATGCTAAGATTGTTAGAACCATTGAAACAGTATCTAAACAACTTGAAAAAGACAACAAGAAATTCCAATATGGTACAATCGAATATCGTTCAACTGCTAGAAAATATGAAAATAGTATTTTATGGCTTTATTATGTCGATATGGTCAACATTTGCTTTAACCTTTCTACACCAAAATTACCATTTACAAGCTTTGCAAAGCACGATGTTTTTAAAGTGTATTTCAAAGATATTGGTTTATTAAGTGGTTACTATGGCGCTGAAGTTCAACAAGCATTAATGTTTGGTGATATGCAAGTTAAAAACGCTGCACTATTAGAAGCTGTAGTCGCGGATATCTTAATGAAGTCAGGGAAAAAGCTATATTATTTCTCAACAAATACCACGTTAGAAGTCGATTTCTTTATCAAGCACAACGGCATTGCGACGCCTGTTGAGGTTAAGAGTGCAGACAATACCAAGTCAAAAACAATGAAAACACTATTTGAAAACTATGGTTTTGATCATGGTATCAAATTATCCATGAAGAATTTTGAAGTCGTTGACCACGTGACTAGATATCCAATCTATATGGCTATGTTTTTATAATTCTAAATAGGTAATATGAAGACCCTTTTATTTAAAATTAATATGATTTACAGATGATTCATGTTATAATGATGAATAGGAAATAAGGTGATTGATTATGATAAATTGGCTTTTAGGTTTATCCCCATGGCTGATTGCATTATTAGCAGGGTTATTCACTTGGAGCTTTACCGCTTTAGGTGCTTCATTGGTTTTTTTCTTTAAAAGTATTAACCGTAATGTCTATAATTTAATGTTAGGGTTTGCTGCAGGTGTCATGATTGCAGCATCCGTTTGGTCTTTATTAATTCCTGCCATCAACATGGCAGAGATTCAAGGTGCAATCCCTTGGTTAGTAGCTGCCATAGGTTTTGCAGCAGGGACAGGATTTCTATTTATTTTTGATAAACTTATCCCACACATGCACTTTGGTGAAAAGCATTTAAGAGAAGGGATTCGAGTCCCACTACCAAGATCCGTTTTGTTGGTCTTCTCAATTACCATCCATAATATTCCAGAAGGGTTAGCCGTCGGTGTTGCATTTGGTGCCATCAATTTGGTTGCAGATACGACAACCGCTTTAATGGGTGCGATTGCAGTCGCGATTGGTATTGGTATCCAAAACTTCCCAGAAGGCGCAGCGGTGTCGATTCCACTCCGACAAGAAGGTAATTCAAGACGAAAATCTTTCTTTTATGGTCAAGCATCTGCGCTAGTCGAACCAGTCGCAGCTGTGATTGGTGCGATATTAGTCACTGCAGTCTCCACATTCTTGCCATACGCATTGGCATTTGCGGCAGGGGCAATGATTTATGTTGTTGTTGAAGAACTCATCCCAGAAGCCCAAGAAAAAAGCATGGAACATGCAGAACATGTTGCCACCTTTGGCTTTATATTAGGCTTTATGATCATGATGATCTTAGACGTTGCATTAGGATAAAAATAAAAGGGTTTAGCTGTCGATGCTAAGCCCTATTTTGTTAATGATGCGTCAAGGTTACTAGTTCATGGTAGCTTTCTTTAAAGCCTTCAATGACACCTGGCATTTCTGGGTGTTTCTTACCATTTGCGTGCATTGAACGATGTAATTCTGAGCCTTCCCACGCAATATAAGCCTCTCTTGATTCAAAATATACAGAGATTCTAAGGGTATCAAACATTGGATTCTTCTGATCAAATAATACCTCACGTCTAACAAAACCATCGACATTTTGAAGCACGAACGGTTGGCTAAATCTTTCCTTATATAACTCTTTTAAGCCTTTCTCTAGGCGATATACCTTTACGATAACAAACATGAAATCCCTACTTTCTAGGGCTATTTTAACAAATCACAAGTGAGATTTAAAATGATAGACTCAGGATTCTAAATATCCGGTTTTATTGGTATAAATAAAGTTTGCATAAAGTCATTTTACCAGTATAATAGAAGTAGTAAAATTCGTAGGGGGACAATATGTTAAAGATTTTGATTAAAGCAATTTATGCCGGTCTTTTAATCGGTATTGCTGCTCTGGCTTATATGTCAGCAGAAAATGCGGTTGTTGGCGCATTCTTATTCTCATTTGGGTTAATGGTCATTGTTGCGACAGGCTATTATCTATATACAGGTAAGGTAGGCTACTTAGTAACTGAGAGAAACTATATACCGACGTTACTAGTGACCATCGCAGGTAATGTGATTGGTACATTTGTGGTTGCTATGGCAGCTAGATTTTCATTACCTGCACTGATTCATAAAGCAGAGTCAATTACGGCTTATAAGTTATCCAATGGCATCCTAGAGGTGCTAGTGCTTGCAATCCTATGTGGCATGATGATGTATTTAGGGGTTGAAGGTTACAAACGCACGAAAAATGAAACAGCAAAGGTCTTCATTGTGAGTTTTGCGGTTGTGATTTTCATACTTGCAAAGTTTGAACATAGTGTTGCCAATATGGTATATTTCTTTTTAGCAGGTAGTTTTACATTAAAAACATTGTTATACCTAATTGTGATGATTTTAGGCAATGCCATCGGTGCGATGCTACTTTGTTACATGGACCAAAAGTCGTTAGAAAAAGAAAATGTAAATTCTTAAAAAAATAGGTTGTAAAATTGAATTAGATGGTTTATACTAATTACAGTTTAGGTCCTTTAACGTTTGCCCGTGAGCAAATGAAGGTATAGATAAACCCATACCAATACTTTAAAGGACACCAATAGGTGTCTTTTTTGTTGAAATGGCCTAAAACCAAAAAGAAAGAGGAGAAGGTCTATGCAAAAGTTTAAAGATGTTGTCACTGGTTACTTACCAGATGAACGCCCAAGTTTCATGAAGTTGGTGTTGTTTGCACTACAACACATATTGGTTATGTTTCCAGCAACCGTATTGGTTGCCCTATTAACAGGGTTCCATATTTCAACCACCATTTTCGCCAGTGGTTTCGCAACCCTATGCTTCATTTTAGTAACAAAAGGTAAAATCCCACTATATTATGGTTCTAGCTTCTCATACATCGCTGCCATCGTCGGTATTACCGGTGCACAGTACGGTGTAGTCGCATCCGATGCATTAATTGGTCAAGCCCAATTTGGTATTATGATGTCAGGGTTAGTGTCTATTCTAGTGGGCTTTTTAATAGACAAATTCGGTGCAAATAAAATTGAAAAAGTACTACCGCCAGTCGTGACAGGTCCAATCGCGATGATCATTGGTTTATCACTAGCAGGGACTGCAATGGGTCAAGCAGCTGGATTTAGTACATCCAATCCAGAAGGCATTGCAGGGTTTTGGGTCGTTTCACTCATTACCTTGTTTGGTATCCTATTCCTAACCGTCATGCTTAAAAAAGGTGTTCTATCACAGTTACCAATATTATTTGGGATCTTAATGGGTTATACCGTTGCATTAATCTTAGATTTCGGTTTTGGTGTTGAGTTAGTTGATTTCTCAAATGTGATGGCAAACGGTGTCGTGACTACCCCGCACTTCACCTTGCCAGTCCCATCATGGACAGCGATATTCGCCATCATGCCAATTGCGCTTGCAACCATTCCAGAATCGACTGCGCATTTATACCAACTAGATTTATATGTCAATAAGTTAGCAGAAGAAAAAGGCGTCAGCCGTTATGAAATTGAAAAGCGTTTAGGTTTAAACTTGATTGGTGACGGGATTGGCGATATCGCATCAGCATTAGTCGGTGGTCCAGCGGGCACAAACTATGGTGAAAATATCTCAACAATGGCCATCACCAAGAACTTCTCCGTTTGGGTATTAGGTGCAGCTGCAGTCATCACGATGGTGCTATCATTCTTTAGCCCACTAGCTAATATCATTTATACAATTCCTCAACCAGTCATCGGTGGTGCGAGTATTTACCTATTCGGTGTCATTGGAGCACAAGGGATTGCCATTTTGATTGAGAAAAAAGTAGATATGTTTTCTGCGAAAAACTTAGGCATCATCGCAGTCATCTTAATCGTTGGTTTAGGTGGACACTATGCATTCCCTAATGGTAGCATTCCAATGTTTGGTGCTTCACTACCAGCCATTGCATTTGCATCCATTTTAGGTATCGTTTTAAACTTACTATTAAACTTAGCTGAAAAACTAGGCGATAGATAACTTAATCAAGGCCATGTTAGAATGTGTAACATGGCCTTTTTTGTTTGCTTAAAAGGCTCAAGTCTAGTAAACTAGAAGTGAGGAGTGATGCGAATGAGAGAAAATCTTTTAATTCAAAAACTAAAAGAATCATTAATAGCCGTTTTACCCGTTTCTATCGTCATATTCGTCATCTCACTTTTGATTGGGGTTAACCAAACAGATATATGGAACTTCATTGTTGGTGTCATCTTATTGGTTATAGGTTTAGCACTGTTTCAAATTGGTTCTTTGGCATCGATGGTATCGATTGCTGAAGATATTGGTATATATATTGTCAGAAAAAGAAGTTTATGGCTATTTATCTTTATCGCCTTTATCGTTGGCTTTATGATTACTGTGGCAGAACCAGCCTTATGGGTGTTAGCAGATCAGTTTAAGTCGGTCATTGATGCGCCATATTTGATATTATCTGTTGCGCTTGGTGTAGGCATATTTGTCATCATTGCGCTATTACGTATCCTATTTCAGTTCAAACTAAGGAGCTTATTTTTAATCAGTTACTCGCTGCTTTTCTTGATGGCTTTTATCGTGTCATTGGTGAAACCAGAGTTCATACCGATTGCATTTGACTCAGGTGGTGTCACAACAGGGCCGATGGCAGTACCTTTTATCATGTCACTTGGTTTTGGGATTGCCCATGCACGTGGTGATAAAGCCTCAGATGAAGATTCATTTGGATTGATTGGGATCGCATCCATTGGGCCAATCATGAGTGTCTTGATTTTAGGTTTATTCGTCACACCGTCTATACCAATTTCAGATACAGAAGCAACTTTTATCGATTATTTCTTAATCAATTTTGTTCAAATGTCGATTGCAATATTACCATTCATTTTATTTTTCTTTTTCTTCAATTGGGCGTCATTTAAATTCTCAAGGAAAAAGATCATCAAAATACTGATTGCCTTCTTATATACCTATATCGGATTGGTGCTATTTCTAACCGGTGCGAATGCAGGATTGGTAAATATCGGTACATTCATTGGCAGGTATTATGGGACATCAGCGATGTGGGTGTTAATCCCACTTGGGATGTTATTTGGTTTATTGGTTGTATCCGCAGAACCGAGTGTTGTTGCCCTTAATAGGCAAGTAGAAGAAGTAAGCGCTGGTGCGATTTCAAGACGGTTTATGATGGTGGCATTATCCATCGCGGTATCGATTGCGATTGGGTTATCCTTAGTCAGGGTCATCACAGGGTTATCTATTTGGTGGTTCTTGCTACCTGGTTATATGATTACCATGGGATTAACCTTTTTCACACCTAAAATCTTTTCATCCATTGCATTTGATTCTGGTGGTGCTGTTTCTGGTGCCATGACGTCTGCATTTTTGATGCCATATGCCTTAGGTGCATCCAGTATGATTGAAGGTTCAAATGTATTATTAGATGCGTTCGGATTGGTGGCTTTGGTTGCAATGACCCCACTCATTACGATACAATTACTAGGTATACTTGCGAAGTCCAAACAAAAAGTCCGTGTTATTCATGAAGATGATTCTGAAATCATCGAGTTAAGAGGTGAGGTAAAATGATTAAAATGCTCATAACGATTGTCCCTAAAGGTAAGGCGAATGCTGTTTGCCAAGTCATTACACAAGGGGTCATTCATTTCCAAACCATCATCAAAGGGGTTGGGACAGCACCAACTGAAATACTTGATTTATTATCACTGGGTGAGTCAGATAAAGAAGTCATTTTTAGCATCATTGATGAACATGATTTAAATATCATATTTGAAGCATTAGAAGATGAATTTGAGTTTAAGAAAAGTGCATTTGGTGTCGCATTTACAGTGGACATATCAACCATTGGTAAATTAGGTTACAATCATTTATATCAAGATTTAATGGAGGAAGCGTAATATGGAACAAGCAGTCATATTGTTTGTATGTAATCATGGCTATGCCTATGAAGCCATGGCAGAAGCAAGAAAAGCTGGGGCGAGAGGTGGTACCATTATTCATGGTCGAAGCTCAATTTCTCAGGAAAAACAAAAGTTCTTTGGGATTACGATCCATCCAGAAAAAGATATCTTGATGATTGTGTGCCTAGAAGAACAAAAACAAACCCTCATGAAGGCCATCACCTCAAAATATGGGGTGTCAACAGACGCAAGAGGGCTGTGTTTCGCCATGAAGGTAGAAGATTCAATTGGGTTTAGTTTTGATCCACTAGAGACAAAATAAAAAAAGGCAATTGCCTTTTTTCTTATATTTGCTCGCCGATAAAATGCTTTAATACCTCATTGATGATGTGGATATCGTATATATCATTGGATATACAATACTCAATTATGAGGTCGAATTTTTCAGTCGGATCGAATGCGAAGTTGTGTTTTTTCAGTAGGTAGTTCGCTTCAATCAAATTAAGATGATTTTTCAGGATTTCAAAGAATACTTCATATTTTGAAGGACCAGACCCACTCTGAAAAATGGCCGGTTTACGTTCTAAGTGAATTCGTTTACCAAGCTTAAACCCTTGAAGGGCACTTTGATAATAAGTATCAATATAAACGCCGATTTCATCAAATAATTTTTGTTTGTCCATGGTATCACCTACTATTATTATACCTTATTTTTTTTTACAGTGTTTTTACAAACAAAAACACGCTATAATAGTTATGTTAAAGAAAGAGGATTTGTATGGATACATTGTGGTTTGCGATTAATGCAGTATTTCCAATCGTTATATTGATTGGTTTAGGATATTATTTAGCGAGGTTAAGATTCTTTGATGATGCCTTCTTGAAGACATTAAATAAGTATGTATTCTTCGTGGCTTTACCAGTATTATTGTTTTATAACATCTATAACATAGATTCCATATTAGAAATGGATTTCAATATTGTTTGGATTGCGTTATTAGGTGGTTTATTGCTATTTTTCTTTGGTTTATGGGTAGTCGTCCTTTTAGTCAAAGAAACCAACCGAAAAGGCGTTGTGTTACAGTGCATCTTTAGATCTAATTTCGCCATCATCGGGTTACCACTGGCTACCGCACTTGGTGGGGTTGAATCGACTGCGATTGCATCAATGTTATCGGCATTTACCATTCCATTTTTAAACATACTAGCGGTATTATCGCTTACCATGTTTATGACCAATGGCGAGAAAATTAACAAAAAATCACTGTTCATCAATGTGATTAAGAATCCTTTAATCATTGGTGTATTCTTCGGATTCATCGCACTTTTTGGCAGAGAATTATTGTCTATCAATCGAACAGAAGCGCTGTTTACCATGAAAACAGACATTCCATTTGTATATGAGTCTGTTAAAATGATTGCGGTCACTGCATCACCAATCGCATTAATTGTCTTGGGTGGTCAATTTAAGTTTAAAGCATTAAGAGACATGATCAGAGATGTTTCCGTTGGTGTGATTGGTCGCTTGATTGTTTCCCCAATCATTGGCTTCGCTGTCCTTTACTTGGTTGCATATCTTATCCCAGGATTTGAGATTGAAACGGCATATATTCCAGGTTTAATTGCGTTGTTTGCCTCCCCTGTTGCGGTATCATCTGCCGTGATGGCATCACAAATGAATGGTGATGAAATTCTGGCATCACAATTAGTCGTTTGGACATCTATTTTCTCCATTTTTACCATATTTGGTATCATTGTTATATTTAGGTCATTTGGTTTATTATAGGAGTTAGCATGAATAAAGGTCAATCGTTTAACCGATATGAGAAGAAATATCTCATTACGGCTGCACAAAGAGAAGAGCTATTGCCCTTTTTATATCAATATATGCACTATGATGCATATTCCTTAGACAGATATTATGATATATATAATGTCTATTTTGATACGGACGATAATAACATCATCCGACAAAGTGTTTCTAAACCAAAATATAAAGCAAAATTGAGATTAAGAAGTTATCAATGCCCATTAGATAAAAGTGACACTGTATTCCTTGAAATTAAGAAAAAGATTGAAGGTAAAGTCACGAAAAGAAGGGTCATTCTCTCTTATGAGGATGCGCTGGCATTTCTAAAGAATCGACATCGACCAGAAGCACTCGATTATATGTCAACCCAAGTATTGAATGAGATTGAGTATTATCTCAGCAAGAATGATGTAAAACCAAACTACTACATCGCATATCGTAGAAAAGCATTGGTTGATCCAAATTCAGCACTTAGAATCACCATTGATGATAAGATAACGGTAAGAACTTATGATGTTAACTTAGATTCAGATATCGGGCGATCACTGCTTGAGAAAGATCAATACTTAATCGAAATCAAAGCTGAAGATAATTTTCCATTGTGGCTCACAAGAAAATTATCCAGCATGAATCTATACGCAAGAAGCTTTTCAAAGTATGGACACGCATATAAAATGAATATCATAGGAGATGAACTATAATGAATGAACTATTAATATCCATAGACACAAACTCACTGACTGTATTGACAGTGTTAATCGTATTATCGGTAACGACTATTTTAGGCGCAGTATTAGGCATGGTACTTGCTTTTGTTAGAAGAAAAGAAGGGTATGATCGTTCTTTCTTCGTGACTTTAGTATTATTACCACTGATCATTGCGATTATCATCTTACTGGTTTCAAACAATATTGCAAGAGCGTTCAGCTTAGCAGGTGTATTCACCCTCGTGAGATTTAGAACCACCATATCCGATACCAGAGATATTACATTTGTATTCTCAACGGTCGCCATCGGTTTAGCCATGGGGATGGGGTATATCACCTATGCAGTCATCATTACTGCATTCATCATGGGTGTGTTATTGTTGATTTCATTCTTAAAGTTAGATGAAGTTAAAGATAATAATGCGAAACTAAAAATCATCATTCCAGAATCACTTAATTATATTGGGGCATTCGATGATGTTTTTAAGACGTATACGACTTATGCAAGATTGAGAAAAGTAAAAACAACCGATTTTGGTACCACGTTTGAACTGACTTATATCATCAACATGAGAAGTGATGTTAATCAAAAGTTATTCTTAGATGCGATTAGAGTCATCAATGGTAACTTAAATATCATTTTGACCCAAGAATTTGCTGAAAGAGTCATCGAATAATGAAAACCATGGAATATCAAATCACGATTGTGATTAAAAAGAATCGTAAATTTGTGGTAGAAACTTATATGGACTATGAACAATTTAAGTACTATCAACAACCAGCATTTGATTCCTATCGTTTACTAGAAGGCCAGTTATATGAAGTCGGGTCTGTCGTTGAGCTTGTATATAAATATAAAGGACAACTATTCTTCATGCATGAAAAGATTACGGCATGTAATCTACCAGAATCCATCACACAAGTCTATGTGTTAGGTGAAACGAAAAACAGATGTATCTCCTCATTTAGAGAAGCAAACGGTAATACGATTTGGCATATGGATGTTCACTTCCAATTTGAGGCAGACGAAGGCCAAGATAAAAAAGTATTTATGAAGAAAACAGAAGAAGATATGATGGCATTTAAGACCTATGTGGAGGGTTTATGATTCGTTTAGCAACATCAGATGATATAGCGTCCTTAAAAGAAATTTATGCTCATGGTAGAGCGTTCATTAAAAGTTACCAATCGCCACAATGGCAAAACAACTATCCAAGTGATGCCTTAATAAATGATGATATCGCAAAAAATGCCCTATACGTATATATATATGACAACCAAATCGTTGGCGTTATGACGGTTTTAGATGATGAACCGACCTATGATTATATTGAAGGCGATTGGTTATCGCATAAACCTTATAAAGTGGTGCATAGAATTGCGACACACAAAGATTATTATCAAAGAGGTATCGCTGCTAAACTACTGGATTATGTCTATAGTGACCTTGGTGCAATCAGCATCAGAATCGATACACACGAACTCAACGTGCCGATGCAAAAGATGTTGATTAAAAATGGGTTTAGTTACTGCGGCATCATTTATTTAAATACAATAGAAGACCGAAAGAGGCTCGCTTATCAAAAAGACATCTAACGACATTTGATCAAGCATGAAAAGCATAGATTTTTATAAAAAGTACTTGGATTTTTAGACACATTCATTTATAATATTATTGTTGTGGAGGCTTAGCTCAGCGGGAGAGCACTTGCTTGACGTGCAAGGGGTCATGGGTTCAATCCCCTTAGCCTCCACCATTAACATATTGCACATGATGTGCTTTTTTTATAGGTGAATATATGAAACAGGATAAAACCAGCATTAAAGTCTTTTATTATCTATATATAGTTATTTGTTTAGTCGTTTTATTCAATGTGATCAGTAGTGATTTGTCTTTTGATTTATTGTTATTATCGAATACGTCACTCTGGTTGTTTTATGTAGGTTCTATTTTTGTGATTACACATAGAATATATCTTTGGGTTAGAAGTAGAACTAAATCTAATCTAATACAGATTATTTGCTGGACATTACCAACACTAGCATATGTCATTTGGTTTATGACACTCATCTACCGATTAGCCAGTAGCTTAGAAAATTTTTGAATAAAAGCCATCTTTTTGACAAACCATGAATCAAGGGATATAATGTAAGTGTATTCCCCATATATAGATTTTGTAGTTTATTCGCACTGTCATAAATTATTGTCTCACGTATCGGGATCAAAGTATTCGTTTTACATGTTTTATAGATTGATAAGATTTTTAGATTTATAGCTTTCTTGTATTTGTATATATGGGGAATGCATCAATAGATTATACGGACCTAAACAGGTCCTTTTTTTTGCCGTAAAACTGTTCATTATAATCTATTTATATTAATTTTAAATATAGGTTATTGCGTTGGTTTTTCGCATATTTAGGCCCTATTTCACACTATTTATAGGGAATTTATCACCAAATTACTTTGAATATCAAGATAATTAAACCGCTTACATACTTTTGGCTATTTACTAATGTAATCGTTGGTGTTAAAATGAATTCAAGTATTTATTTTGAAATTCAAAACATTTTGAAAAGGATACACTAAAGGAGTGATACCTTCTCATTTTGGCAACCAACCAATTAATCGAACACGCCATATCTAAAGCCAAAATAGAACAAA
The DNA here is from genome assembly GCA_927433595.1 of uncultured Acholeplasmatales bacterium. GTDB lineage: Bacteria > Bacillota_I > Bacilli_A > Acholeplasmatales > UBA5453 > Paracholeplasma. The sequence goes on from CAKMJY010000047.1 coordinate 13,289, forward strand.
AAAAACCGCAGTACCATCCATCATTGGTATAGACACTTAGGGTTTACTCTAATGTTTGATCAACTGGATGTCAATCATTGAATGAGAAAGAAGAAAAGGAATTATGACAATAAAAGAGCTACAAACCATTATCAAAGACATTGAAAACTCACCTTTAATGACGTTAGAGTTAGAAATGGACGATTTTAAGCTTAAACTATCCAAAAACAAATTTGAACAAAAGGAACCAGTTGCAGTAGAATCTAAGAAAGTTGAGACATTTGAAGTTAAAGAATTACCAGTTGCAGACCATACAAAAGGACAACACGTCAAATCACCACTCGTTGGTACATTTTACTTATCCCCAACCATTAATGGTAACCCATATGTAGAAATTGGACAAATGGTAAAAAAAGGACAAGTCGTTTGTATCATTGAAGCGATGAAAATCATGAACGAAATCACATCACCTTATGATGGCATTTTAAAAGATGTGTTAATTAGAAATGGTGAGGTTGTCGGATACGACCAAACCATCATGGTCATCGAATAGTATGAAAAATAAAATATTAATCGCGAACCGTGGAGAAATCGCAGTTAGAATCATTAGAGCAGCTAAAGAATTAGGGATTGAAACTGTTGCTATCTATTCGACTGCAGATAAAGACGCTTTACACGTCAAAATAGCCGATGAGTCTGTATGCATCGGCAGTGAACGTAGTAAAGAGTCTTATCTAAACATGAACCACGTCCTTTCCGCAGCCATTGCGACTGGCTGTAACGCCATCCACCCTGGGTATGGTTTTTTAAGTGAAAACGCACGCTTTGTTGAGATGGTCGAAAGCTGTCAAATTAAATTCATTGGGCCAAGTTCAAAAGCCATCGAACAAATCGGCGATAAGGCAAGCGCTAGACGCATTGCCAAAGAAGCCGGTGTCCCAGTCGTAGAAGGATCAGATGGGATCATTGAAGATGTTAAAGAAGCCATTAAAATTGCGAAACGCATTGGCTATCCAGTGATGATTAAAGCATCCTCAGGTGGCGGTGGAAAAGGTATTTCCATTGCCAGAAATGACGAAGAACTAGAAAACTTATTCGAAAGAACGTCACTAGAAGCATTATCTTCTTTTGGCGACAAGTCACTATACATAGAAAAATTCATTGAATCACCTAAACACATTGAAATACAAATCTTAGCAGATAGCTTTGGTAATGTCGTTCATCTTTTTGAACGTGACTGTTCAACCCAAAGAAGAAACCAAAAGATGATTGAAGAAGCACCGTCACCTGTATTGAATGAACTATTAAGAAGAAAAATCGGACAATCTGCTGTTAAATTAGCTAAGTCTATACATTACGAGAATGCAGGTACACTAGAATTCTTAGTGGATTCAAAAGGTAACTATTATTTCATTGAAATGAACACGAGAATTCAAGTCGAACACCCAGTCACAGAAATGATTACAGGTGTTGACTTACTAAAAGAACAAATCATGATTGCTTATGGCAAACCAATCTCATTTAAACAACGAGATTTAAAAATTCTTGGTCACTCGATTGAATGTCGTATCAACGCAGAAGATGCGATGAGAGGCTTCATCCCGACACCAGGTAAGATTACCAACATTTTATTTCCAGGCGGCAATGGGATCAGAATTGATACCCACATCTATCCTGGCTATGTTGTCCCACCTTACTATGATTCGATGTTAGCCAAATTAATCGTGTTTGCGAAAACACGTAAAGAAGCGATTAAAAAGATGCGTGTGGCATTAGAACAATTTGTAATAGAAGGTATTTCAACCAATATCGAATATCAATATTTAATCATGCACGATTTAGAATTCATCAAAGGTACTTATGATACAGGCTTCATTGCGCGTTTCAACGCCTTAATGGAGGCGAAGAAAAATGAATGATTTCATCAACGATAGAAAAGAGAAATTAAAAGCATTTAAAGATCGATTCTTTAAAAAGGAATCTAATAAACCAATTGATATACCATCTGGTTTATTCTTAAAATGTGATGAATGCGGCAAAGCCGTTTATGAAAAAGAATTAGAAACCAACCATAATGTATGTCCAAACTGTGACTATCACTTTAGAATTGGCGCGAGAAAACGTTTGTTATTAACCACAGATGAAGGGTCATTTGTATCATTATTTGATGATGTGACCTCAACCAATCCTCTCGATATGCCGGGTTATGATACGAAACTCCAAGGTTCAAAGAAACTCACCCAACAACCAGAAGCTTTCATATGCGGTAAAGCCTTAATTGAATCCATACCATGTGCAATCGGTGTTTTAGATAGCACCTTCATGATGGGGTCAATGGGCAGTGCAGTTGGTGAAAAAGTGACGCGTTTAATTGAATATTCAATTGAAAACAAATTACCACTCATCATTTTCTCAGCCTCTGGTGGCGCGCGCATGCAAGAAGGCATATTGTCTTTGATGCAAATGGCGAAGACCTCAGGCGCACTTTATTATCATAATGAAGCGAAATTGCTATACATCAGTGTGATGACCAATCCTACCACCGGTGGGGTTGCAGCGAGTTTTGCTTCACTAGGCGATGTTAACATTGCTGAAAAGTCCAGTTTGATTGGATTTGCAGGGGCAAGGGTCATCAAACAAACCATCAAACAAGATTTACCGCCACATTTTCAAACTGCCCAATTTCAATTGGATAAAGGTCAAGTGGATTTAGTGATCAGCAGAAAAGATATGAAAAAAACATTGGCTACTTTACTGGCCTTACATCAAGGAGGTCAACATGCGTGATGCTTGGGATATCGTAAAACTAGCAAGACACCCAAAAAGACCGACTGCTCATGATTTGATCAACCAAGTGTTCGATTCGTTTATCGAACTACATGGTGATCGCTCATTTAAAGATGACGAATCCATCATTGGTGGGATTGCCACATTGAATGGTCAACCAATCACCGTGATTGCAGAAGAAAAAGGTGTAGATACCAACGATAAAATCAAAAGAAACTTCGGCATGCCACATCCAGAAGGCTACAGAAAAGCAATGAGACTGATGTTACAAGCTGAAAAGTTCAATAGACCGATTTTCACCATCATCGATACACCAGGTGCATACCCTGGCTTAGGTGCAGAAGAACGTGGTCAAGCTCAAGCGATTGCTTATAACCTATATAAGATGATGGGTTTAAAAACCCCTATCATCGTCTTAGTATTATCTGAAGGTGGGTCAGGTGGCGCACTTGCCATCGGCGTAGGCGACCACGTAATGATGTTTGAAAATAGCATTTATGCGATTTTATCACCAGAAGGCTTTGCTTCTATTCTTTATAAGGATAGTAACTTAGCCAATGAAGCAGCAAACTTAATGAAATTAACCGCGAATGACCTATTGTCCTTTGGTGTGATTGACGAAATCATCACAGAAGGCGATGGGTTACATGAACATAAAGCAACTGGCTATGAGAACCTAAAAAAGGCATTAGCCAAAGCACTTAATAAAACCAAGAAAGTATCCACCAGTACCTTATTAGACAAAAGATATCAAAAATATCGTAAGATGGGTGTATTTCTAGAAGGAGAGCAGCATGAACCAACAATTTAAAGTCGTTGCTTCGGGCAAATACGTACCAAGCGATATTGTAACCAACCAAGATTTAGAAAAGATTATTGATACCTCAGATGAATGGATTAGAACCAGAACAGGTATCAAAGAACGTCGAAAAGCAAATGAAGAAGTATGTAGTGATTTAGCGACGTTTGCAGCAAAAGATGCAATCGATCGTTATCAATATGACTTGAATAACATTGATATCATCATTGTTGCAACCATCACTGGGGAACAACAAACCCCATCGATTGCAAACGTCGTTCAAGGTAAACTAGGGATTACAAGACCCATTATGAGTTTTGACATCAACGCAGCTTGTACTGGATTTGTCTATGCACTAGATATTGCATCAAGTTTATTACAAACCAAACGTTTTAAATCAGCACTCGTTATCGGTAGCGAACGTTTATCCAGTATCTTAGATTATACAGACAGAAACACCTGTATCTTATTTGGCGATGGTGCTGGTGCCTTAATCATTGAACAAGATGATCAAGCAAGACCGTCCTATTTCTTAAATGGGGCAAAACCAGACTTAACAGATGTGTTAACCGTCAGAGGCACCATAGCGATGGACGGGAAACGCGTTTATCAATTTGCCGTCGACATTGTTGAAAAAAGTATCATCAACGTGGTTGAACAAGCAGGTCTAAAACTTACAGACATTGATCGAATCTTACCACATCAAGCGAATGAACGCATCATCCAATCGGTAAGTAAGTCTTTATCATTGCCGATGGAGAAATTCGCCATGAATATCGAAAATTACGGAAACACCTCTGCAGCAAGCATTCCAATCTTACTGGCAGAATATATGGCAGATGGTCATCAAAATGAAACCATCTTAGTCGTTGGTTTTGGTGGCGGATTTACCTTTGGTGCAGCCATTTTCTATATATAAAAGGAGATAACTATGAAAAACATTAACGAATTATTAGGCACGAAATACCCTCTTATTCAAGGTGGTATGGCAAATATTGCGACAGCTGAATTAGCATCTGCAGTATCCAATGCAGGCGGTTTAGGCTTGATTGGTGCTGGTGGCTATGATGTGAACTGGGTTAGAACCGAGATTAGAAAATGTAAAGCCCTAACCGATCAACCGTTTGGTGTGAATATCATGTTAATGAGTCCACATGCTAAAGACATTGCACAACTGGTCATTGATGAAGGCGTTAAAATTGTCACGACTGGTGCAGGGTCACCTGGTATTTACATGGATGCTTGGAAACAAGCAGGCATTAAAGTCATTCCAGTTGTCCCAAGTGTCGCACTTGCAATCAGAATGGAAAGAGCAGGCGCGGATGCAGTAGTAGCAGAAGGCACAGAATCTGGTGGGCATATCGGTGAATTAACCACCATGGCTTTAATTCCACAAGTTTCTAGCGCAGTTAGCATTCCTGTGATTGCAGCCGGTGGGATTGCAGACCAAAGAGGTGTATTAGCCGCATTTGCACTTGGTGCCAAAGGCGTACAAGTGGGGACAATCCTACTTGCGACTAAAGAATGTCCAATTCATGAAAACTATAAAAAAGTCATTTTAGAAGCGAAAGATACCGATACCGTTGTAACTGGTAGAAATACAGGTGCACCTGTACGTGTCATCAAAAATAAAATGGCAGTTGAATACTTAAGAATCGCACAACTTGGGCTACCACTTGCAGAAATGGAAAAACTGACCTTAGGTAGTTTAAGAAAAGCGGTATTTGACGGGGACATTGACAATGGGTCATTCATGGCTGGTCAAATATCTGGGTTAATCAAAGAAGTGAAAACCGTCAAAGAAGTCTTAAGTGATTTATTTGACCACATTGATCAATATAAGGCAAGTTTAGAGGTACTGTAATGGCTAAACTAGGCTTATTATGTTCAGGACAAGGCGCACAGTATCCACAGATGGGCTTAGATTATGAACATAGCAATCTTTATTTGAAATTGGTACAACAAATCACTGGATTAGACTTAAAAAAAGTCATCGAAACAGGACATGAACTTAACGATACCAAACATACACAATTGGCCGTATTCACCCATACGATGCTGGCATATGATGCATTTAAATCGTTAAATGTGCCATTTAGTGGCATTGCAGGGTTTAGTTTAGGCGAATACAGTGCCTTAACAGCAGCCAACATCTTTAAGTTTGAAGACGCCATCAAATTGGTTTATAATCGCTCTTTATTTATGAGTGAAGTGGCATCAAAAAATCCTGGTGTGATGGCAGCTGTCATCGGTTTATCACCAGAACAAGTTGAACAAGCCTTAAGTCACATAAATACTGGTATCATGCAACCTGCCAATTACAATAGTCCAGTTCAAACTGTGATTAGCGGGGAGGCATCAGCGTTAGAAGAAGCAACCTTGAAATTAAAAGAACAAGGTGCTAAACGCATCATCCCACTAGCTGTATCCGGTGCGTTTCATTCAAGTTTAATGGCTGATGCAGGCATAAAGTTATCGGAATATTTGGTATCCGTTGAAACACACGAACCAACTTGTGATGTTTACATGAATGTAACAGGGACATTACTAAATCAAAGCGAACTAAAAACGTTAATGACCAATCAAGTGTCTCACCCAGTTAGATTTACCACCACCATTGAAAATATGGTGAAAGATGGTTATACACATTTCCTAGAATTAGGTCCAGGACAAGTTTTATCCAATTTAGTCAAAAAGATTGATGACTCAGTTGATGTGTTCAGTTTTGACAAATATGAATCATTTGAAACCTTGAAAGGATGGTTGAAAACACATGGATTTATCCAATAAAGTAGCAATCGTAACAGGCGGTGCTTCAGGGATTGGCAGAGCCATATCACTA
>CAKMJY010000048.1 GCA_927433595.1 uncultured Acholeplasmatales bacterium
AACCGGTATTGATTTAGATGACCCAACACTACTTCTAAAAGAAGAATGTGCTATATAAGGAGGACATATGGACTATATAACAGAACTTAATCGCATATATGTATGTGACGATTCAAAAATGGTGGCAGAAGTCACATTTCCAATGATGGATAACAACACTGTTGATATCAACCACACATTTGTCGATGAATCTTATCGAGGTAAAGGCATAGCTGCTAAGCTATTGATTTTAGCGTATGAGACGATTAAGAGACAAGGTTATAAAGCCGTGCCAACTTGTAGCTACGCCATTGATTTTTTCAAGAAATACCAAGAATACCAAGACATCCTAAAATGAGAACTTAACCGTTCTCATTTTTTATGGAATGGACTATTAAACGCTTAAAACATGATATAATACATAAGAGATTTTTTAAAAGAGGCTTACCATGCATAAGAAATTACAGAAAAACATTTTCATATTAACCTTACCAATATTCATAGAATTGACATTTTTCATTTTGATGGGGTCAGTCGATACCATCATGATTTCTAACTATGAAAAAGTCAATAGCTTTGCCTATGGCAGCGTTGCAGCTGTGGGTAATGCTTCAACGGTCATTAATTTATTCGGTGTCTTATTAAATGTGGTTTCAACGGGGATATCTGTTGTCGTATCACAGTATTTAGGTGCCAAAAAAGAATCAGATGCTAAGAAAACCATTTTAACAGGGATTATCCTACAATTTTTCATCGGGTTACTGATAGCGAGTTCATTATTGCTTTTAGGCAATGCCTTATTTAGACTCATTGGCACCCCAGAAGAAATTGTTCAATTATCCTATAAATACTTATTCTTCACAGCCATTTCATTGTTGTTTGTCTCCATATCCAATGCGATATCTGCAAGTCTTAGAAGTTATGGTAGAACCACAGAGGTCATGATCACGGTGATTGTTGCCAATATATTCAATATCGTGTTCAATTTTATTTTCATCTATGGTTATTTTGGTGTGCCAGAACTAGGGATAGCTGGGGCAGCACTGTCGACCATGCTCATGCGTTTCATGACGATGATGGTCTCATTTATTTTACTGAGAAAACTCATCGGATTATCGATATTCAAATTAGAGTTCCATATCACGTATATGCAAAAAATCCTTAAAGTGGGTGTCCCATCCGCTTTGGAAAACATGACGTATAATGTCTTACAGTTTGTGATCCTATCGTTTGTGAATAAACTTGGGACTGAAATGATTACAGCGAGAACCTACATCAACACGATGCTTTCTTATATCTATTTATTCTCAGCTGCATTCGCATCCGCTAATGCCATCATTACGGGTTATTATATTGGTGAAGAGGATAACATAGGTGCTTATAAAAACACCATTAAAACCACGATTTATACGCTATTGATTGTCAGTACAGCCGTGATTATGGTCAACCTACTATCGACACCTATCGCAAACTTTTTTACAAAAGATGCATTAATCATCAAAACAGTTAAACAAGTTTTAATGTTTGCGATTATACTAGAAGTAGGTAGGGTTTTAAACCTAGTCATCATCCAATCATTAAGGGCGACTGGTGATACAACCTTCCCACTCGTCATGGCCATATTTTCAATGTTAGGCATCGGTATCACGGGTGCGTATCTTTATAGCAATGTTTTAGGCTTAGGCTTATTTGGTATATATTTAGGATTAGCAACCGAAGAATTATTCAGAGGTCTAGTGATGACACATAGATGGCTTTCAAAAGCTTGGGTCAATAAATCACTCATCAGGGGGTAACGATGAAACCAGTCATTATAGCAGTAGCGGGCGGTTCCGCATCCGGTAAAACAACCGTTGTCAATGAAATATTAAGCAAACTCGATTTAAAGAGTGTTGCAATCATCAAACACGATGATTACTACAAAGATCAAAAAGACATGTCGATTGAAGCACGATACAAAGTCAACTATGACCATCCATTATCCCTCGATAATGATCTGTTGGTATCCCATATCGAAACCCTATTAAAAGGCGAAAACATTCTCAAACCAACCTATGATTTTGAAGCCTACACCAGAAGTGCAGTAACAGAATGCGTGGAACCTAAGAAAGTCATCATTTTAGAGGGTATATTGATTCTTACCGATGAACGCATTAGAAAATTATCCGATATCAAATTATTCGTTGAACTGGACGATGATACCAGATTCATTAGACGTCTTCAAAGAGACATCAAAGAGCGAGGTAGAAGTGTTGAGTCAGTCATAGACCAATATTTAAACACCGTTAAACCAATGCATCATAAATACGTCAAACCGACCAAACGCCATGCCGATGTCATCATTCCGAATGATTATAATCATGACGTTGCAGTCGATATCATCGTATCTAAAATCAAAATGATCTTAGGAGACAAATCATGATTCTAATCATTGGCGCTATGGCCTCAGAAACAGTCAAAATAGAGACTTTAATTAAAAACCCAGATTACCTTACGATTTCATCCAAAGCCATCGTTACAGGCGAAATCATGGGTAAAAAAGTGATGCTTGCAACCACAGGCGTTGGTAAAGTAAACGCAGCTTTAACATTATCTGCGATACTTGCTACTTATCCAATAGAGTCAATCATCAATGTTGGCTTGGTGGGTGGGTTTAAACCACTACACCAAGGCGACATGGTGATCATTAAAGAAGCGGCTTATCATGATTTTGACTTATCCATATTTGGTTATGAGTTAGGTCAAGTCCCACAAATGCCAACTTATTATCCTTCCAGTGAATCACTCATCCATGCTGTCTCTAGTAAATTAGACTTAAAACATGTTAGACTATATACAGGTGATAAGTTCTTAACGAACCCACTTGAAATGGGTAGCGTTTGTGATATGGAAGGCGCAGCCTTATATCAAACTGCCTATTTATATCAAACACCCATCATATCAATCAAAGTGGTCTCTGATGTGGTTGGCGAACAAGCCCAAATTGAAGATTACGAACTATTTGAACAAACATCGAGCGAACGCTTTAAATCTATCATAGGACAAATCCTTTAGGAGGACATTATGCGCGGTTTATTAGTTTTATCTGATTTCTGTGAAGACACAGAAGCATTATCGACTAGAGCATTACTAAAAAGAGCTGGTATAGATATCGATACCGTGACGATCAATGAATCCAAAAGCATTCAAACCGCTTATGGGGTAGAGGTTTCTGTCGATTATCACAAAGATGAGATTGACTTAGACGATTATCAATTCTTAGTTATCCCTGGTGGAAAATATGTATCATTGATACTAGAAAAAGATACCTACATAAAATCATTGGTTGCGCATTTTCATCTTGAACAAAAGATGCTTGCAGCAATCTGTGCAGGTCCACGCTTCTTAGGTGAAATGGGTGCGTTAAAAAACAAACATTACACCATGTATCCTGGCCTGCAAGAAGAGAAGTTTTCAGGTGTTTATGAAGTCGATAAAAAAGCTGTCACGGACGGCCTTGTAATCACAGGAAGAGGCGCTGGTGCGACACTCGATTTTGCATTAGAAATCATCCAATATATTCAAGGTTCTGAGAAGGCTAAACAGATTCTAAAATCGATTGCTTTTTAGTTGAAAAAAAGTGATGAAAAATATTGACAAACGCATTTTAGATGGTATAATTATAAATGCGCTTGTTTAAATATGGCCCGTTGGAGAAACGGTTAACTCACATGCCTTTCACGCATGCATTCACGGGTTCGAATCCCGTACGGGTCACCATAACTAGCCGAATAGTCATTCTCACACATGAGAATGACTTTTTTTGTTTA
>CAKMJY010000049.1 GCA_927433595.1 uncultured Acholeplasmatales bacterium
CAAGTTTTAAAGTAGAACTGATTAATACGGTAGTAGATGTTTTAATCAACTTACCCGTATTGTTGATTTTCAGCTTATTCATCGCGGTGATGTTGAATGCTAAATTTAGAGGTAGAGCCGTTGTTAGGGCAATCTTCTTTATTCCAGTTATTCTAAACTCAGCCGCAGTGACCAGTGCGCTTGGTGGTGGCGATGTCATCACACAAATCTTAGAACAATCCAATGTCACGCAAATATTTGACTTAGAATATTACTTAGTATCAACCGGGTTAAATGCAGCATTCATCGCATTTATCGTCGGGTTAATTGGTAGAATATATGATATTTTAGCGTTATCAGGCGTCCCAATTCTACTATTCTTAGCCAGTATCCAATCCGTGCCTAAGCACTTATATGAGGCGGCTAAGATTGAAGGCGCAACGGCTTATGAAATGTTCTGGTTGATTACACTGCCAAATGTCAGTGCACATATCATCACCGTAACCGTTTATGCATTAGTTGATACATTCTTAACCTCGCCAGTATCCAATATCATCTCAACTGAACTCAATAGTCAAAAATGGGGTTTAGCGAGCGCGATGTCTTGGATCTATGTCGGTTCGATTGCCTTAATCTTATTGGCTATCTTCTTACTGGCTAAAATCTTTAAAATTGGAGGGTCTCATTATGAATCTTAAAGAAACCTACCAAAAACTGATTAAGTCAGTTAAAACCAAGTGGACTAAATTCGTTGATACAGAGTTTAACCACAAAGAAAATGCAAGAAGAAAACGCGTGTATGGGGCATTATTTGGTAAATCACTCAGATATATCTTCTTAATTGGGTTGTGTTTTGTCATCCTATTCCCAACCATCCAACAAATCTTGCAAGCATTAAGGGCACCAGAAGATGTTAATAATCCAGCGGTTGTTTGGATTCCAGAACACTGGAGCATTAAGAATATTGAATTATCCTTATTAGTACTAGATTATAAAAATGCGTTGATCAACACATTCAAACTATCATTTATTTCAATGGTGTTACAAGTGTTTGCAACCGCGTTGGCAGGGTATTCATTTTCAAGATTAAGAAACAAATTTTCAAACATTTTATTCATCGTGGTGATTCTCACCATCATCATACCGCCGCAAGCTTTATCGCTTGCCCAGTATCTATATTTCAATCAATTGGGCTTAATTAGAAAAGAAATTTCTATCTATATCATGAATGCATTTGGCATGGGGATTAGATCGGGTATCTTCATTTTCATCTTTAGACAATTCTTCTTAGGGTTACCTAAAGAAATCGAAGAGTCTGCACAGATTGATGGTGCTGGTGTGTTTAGAACCTTCTGGAGTGTCATGTTACCAAATGCCCGTGGGGCATTAGTAACGGTATCACTGTTTGCCTTTGTATGGGCATGGAATGATGCCTATTATGTCAAGATTTTCGAAGTATCAACAGAAGAGTTCCCACTATTAACCATGCGTCTAATCAACGTCGCAGAAAACGTTTATACAGCCTTATTCTATACAGGTGGTCTTCAAATGGTCGGACAAGATATATGGGAAAATCCATTATTCTTGGCGTTAATCTCTAACGTATCGGCTTTATTGATGATGCTACCACTATTAATTATGTATTTATTTGTTCAAAGACAATTTGTTGAATCCATTGAAAGAACCGGTATCGTCGGTTAGTAGGTAGTTTATGTATGACAAACCGTTTTTCCAAAAACTGAATGTTATTTCTGATTGGATCATCAGACTGGTTGTCATCAACTTTTTAGTAGCGTTGACAGTAATCCCGGTTGTGACTATATTCGTTAGTTTATCAGCCGGGTATAACACGCTATATGATTTTTATAAAGGTAACGATGCAAACCTATTTAAAAGTTTCTTTCAATACGTCAAAAAAGTATTTGTTAAGAAACTATTGATTGGCTTGTTACTCGTGGTCACACTCTTATTTGGTCTTTATAATTTGACCTATTATCATGAGTTACTAAAAATCAATGAAACCTTATTTTATCAAGCAGGGTATTATTTGACCTTATTCTTGTTTATAGGTGTTATTGTCGTCTTTATATACTTATTGCCTGTGCTTTATACAAAGCCAGATTTAAAACTGTTTAAGAGTATCAAAATCGCGTTCTATGTCGCTGGTAAATACTTTGGCAGAACGATGATATTGTTGTTTTCAATCTTATTGCCGCTATTGTTGTTATTATCACAATGGAGTGCGATGGTATTTGTATTGGCAGGGTTTAGCTTATGGTTATTATTGGTCGTCATTATAACAGCCAAAGTACTCTTTTACTTAAGTGAGGTAAACATCCATGATTAAAGTTGGTATTGAAAATTTAAATGAACATTTAGACTTATTCAAAGGCAAAAGAGTCGGCTTGATTACAAACCCAACTGGGATTGATCAACACTTTAACTCAACCATTGATATCTTAAAGAAACAGACAAACCTGGTCAGCTTGTTTTCACCAGAACATGGGGTAAGAGGCAACATTCAAGCAGGGGTTAAATTAGACCCATATGTCGATGAAAAAACAGGGTGTATGGTTTATTCACTTTATGGTGAAACCAGAAGACCAACCGAACAAATGATGGATGAAATTGATCTATTGTGTTTTGATATCCAAGATGTTGGGGCGAGGTTTTATACGTTCTTATACACCATGACCTATGCGATGGAAGCATGTCAAATGTATCAAAAACAAATGGTTGTTTTCGATAGACCAAACCCACTTGGTGGTTTTGAAGTCGAAGGGAATTTACTCAATCTAGACTATAGAAGTTTTGTTGGCTATTATGAAACCCCACAACGTTACGGCTTAACCATTGGTGAGTTTGCGAGATTCGTCAATGATCACTATCAAATCGGATGTGACTTGACAGTTATTCCGATGACCGGGTATAAAAGAGGTCAACACTACGATGAGCTCGGATTACCATTTATCGCACCTTCGCCGAACATTCCAACCAGTGATTCTATTTATGCGTATTTAGCGACTTGTATCTTTGAAGGGACAAATCTATCAGAGGGAAGAGGCACTACAAAGCCATTTCAATATGTTGGTGCACCATGGCTAGATGCAGAAAAAACAGTCACAGTTTTAAATGAACTTCAATTACCAGGCGTTAAATTCAGAGCACATTATTTCACACCGATGTTCTCAAAAAACAAAGATTTATTATGTGCTGGCATCGAACTGCATGTCAGCGATAAAAAAGCATTTAAACCAGTTTCAACAGGCATTCATATGCTTTATGCGATTAAGGACCAAGCTGGTTTTGAATACTTAATGCCACCTAGAACCACACAAAAACCATTTATCAATTTACTATTAGGAGACGGATTTTTTACAACATTCGATATCTCTAAAGAGGCACTATTAGAAAAGATTAAACAAGATAGTGACACATTCAAACAACAAAAGGAAAGGTATCATTTATATGAGGTATGATCTTAAAAACATGACAGTTGAAGAAAAGATTGGACAACTATTTATGTTCGGTATTCATGCCACACAAATAGATGAAAAAACCATTCAACTTATTAAAAAAAATAAGCTCGGCAATGTGATATTATTTTCACGTAATTGCGAGACACCGAAACAATTGTTCGAACTCAATCAAGCATTACAACAACAAGCATTAAACACCTTAGGCGTACCGATGTTCATAAGCATCGACCAAGAAGGTGGTATGGTCACCCGTATTTTTAATGGGGCAACGTTCTTTCCTGGGGCGATGACTATCTCTTCAACGAATCAAGTTAACCATGCTTATCAAACTGGGTTATACATGGGTGAAGAGTTATTGGCACTAGGGGTTAATATGAATTTAGCACCTGTATTGGATGTCAATAATAACCCATTTAATCCTGTCATTGGGGTGAGAAGTTATTCAGATGACCCTAAAGTGGTGTCTTTATATGGCAATGCGTTCATTGAAGGCTTGCAGAAAAAAGTATTCGCCGTCGGGAAACACTTTCCAGGACATGGGGATACTTACTTAGATTCTCACTTAGCATTACCTAAAGTAGACCATCCAGTCGAAAGACTTGAACAAGTAGAACTGGTGCCATTTAGAAGCGCGATTCAAGCGGGCTTAAAAGGCATCATGAGTTCTCATATAGATTTTCCGGCTTTCACAGAAAATGGATTGCCAGTGACACTCTCTAAGAAATGTTTAACAGATTTCTTAAGAGATGACCTAAAATTTGAAGGGCTAATTGTCACAGATGGCATGGAGATGAAAGCTGTACAAGATAAATATGGCACAGTAGAAGCATCACTCATGTCTGTCCTTGCAGGGGCAAACTTAGTTTGTATCTGTCATACTGAAACGCTTCAGGCTGAAGCATTTGATCGGTTTAAGAAGGCCATTGAGTCAGGTGAACTACCAATGGCAATATTAGATGAACGTGTCAGCAGGGTACTTGCCTATAAGGCACAACTAGAACTGCCTTATTTAACGAATACATATGACGATATAAAACGTTTAGTTGAAAATGAAACACATCAAGCATTCTCATTAGATGTGGTTAGAAAAGCATTGAAAGTCATCAAGGGTAACGTATTCAAACAACAAGGTAAAACCTTATTTGTTGGGGTATCACCTAAGGCAACCACAATTGCCGATGATACGGATGGGACTTATCAGATGAATCAAGCGGTTAAGCTTGCCTTACCGATGATTGATACCATCCATATGCCAATTAACCCAGATGAAGCGAGCATGCGTCATATCCTAGATTTAGCAAAAGCCTATGATCAAGTCGTAATTACCACGTATAACGGCAATGTTTACAGACAACAAATTAAACTAATCGATCAATTAGCCACAATGGATTTAGATTTACACGTGATTGCGATGCGTAATCCATATGATTTAGCCTTTACCGATCAAATCAAAAACTACACTTGTTTATATGAATACACACCAAATTCAGTGACAGTATTAGCTGAATATTTATCAGGTAAACTGCATTTAGAAGGGGTGATGGCATGATTAAATATATCATTGGTATAGATGGTGGCGGGACTAAAACTTTAGGAGTCTTATTTGACCTTGAAGGTAAAGAACTACACCGTGTTAAAGAAGGATTTTCAAACTTCTCAGTCGATGAGAAAATAGCCATTGAAAATATCACTTTGACGATTGAAAAGCTTCTAAAAAATGTGTCGGTTCATCCAAATGAAGTCTATATTCAATTGGGTATCGCTGGTGCAACCAAGATGAAGGATAAAGGACTAGATTTATTATTACAAGCACGGTTTAATCAACCAGTTAGTCTAGAGACAGATGCCTTAGTCGGTCTTTACTCAGTAAAAAGGGTAGATGAATCGGTCATCATGGCAATCGGTGGGACTGGCAGTGCGATTATGTGTTTAGAGGATGGAAAAACGAACACCATTGGTGGTTATGGGCATCTTTTAGGGGATGAAGGCAGTGCGTATCATTTGGTCATCAGTGCCTTTAAAAACCTCATTCATGAGGCAGAGACTGAAACACCATTTGGTCCACTATCAAAAGCACTATTGGCACACATGAATGCAACCTCTGAACAAGATGTGATTCCATTCATATATAGTAAAAATAAGAGTGAGATTGCTTCAATCTCAAGAATCACCGGACCACTTGCAAGAAGTGGGGATTCACTCACAACTGCACTTTATAAACAAGAAGGGCAGTTATTAGCAAAACAAATTGTTCAAGCTAAAACCAATTATATTAAAAGTGATCAATTAATCATTGCCCCTAGAGGCGCATTTGTACTAGAAGCGCCATTCGTGATGGACGCAATGGTTGAATATTTAAAAGAACATATCAAAGCATTTGACATTGATTTGGCACCACAAGAACCTGTGGTAGGGGCATTTAATCTAGCCATGGCCAAACAGAATAAGGAGTAACTATATGGTAGACATCGGAACTATTAGCACTGAAAAGCGAAATGAAAATACCAAAAACATTGACTTGGTATCAACAAATGACATTCTGAAGATGATAAACGATGAGGACAAATCTGTCCCACTAGCAGTGGCAGCCGCTAGCGCACAGATTGGTATCGTCGTCGATGTTGTTACACAAGCATTTAAAAAGGGTGGCAGACTGATCTATATCGGGGCTGGTACCTCAGGTAGACTTGGCGTCTTAGATGCCTCTGAATGTCCACCAACTTTTGGTGTATCTAAAAACATGGTCATTGGCATCATCGCTGGTGGCAATAAAGCATTA
Organism: uncultured Acholeplasmatales bacterium; assembly: GCA_927433595.1. Taxonomy (GTDB): domain Bacteria; phylum Bacillota_I; class Bacilli_A; order Acholeplasmatales; family UBA5453; genus Paracholeplasma. The sequence goes on from CAKMJY010000049.1 coordinate 6,238, forward strand.
AGATACCCAATTGAAAAGGTTGAAGATTCTAAAAAAGCAGCTGTTAAAGATTTAAAGAAGGTAAGATTAAACCAAAATGATGTGGTGGTTGGCATCACAGCGAGTGGTAGAACCCCTTATGCAGTAGGTGCATTAGAGTTTGCGAAAGAAAAAGGCTGTGAAACAGCTTGTATCACAACCTCTTCGAATTCAGTTATTGCAAGAACGGCTAAATATCCAATCGAAGCCATCACTGGTGCTGAACCACTAACAGGCTCAACGAGAATGAAATCAGGGACAGCTCAAAAACTCATTTTAAATATGATCACAACCGCATCCATGGTTAAAATTGGTAAAGTCTATGAAAACTTGATGGTTGACGTCCAAATGTCAAATGACAAACTGGTCTCACGTGCAACCTCGATTGTAATGGATATTACTGGTTGTACAAAAGAAGTCGCGCAAGCAAGCCTAGATAAGTTTGACTCAGTCAAATACGCTATATTCTCAATCATGTCAAAGATTGAAGAGAAAGACAAAATTAGAGACATCTTAGCTGAACACGACGGCAATATTAGAGAATCACTCAAAAGATTATAAAAGGAGCTCAAAGCTCCTTTTTTAACATCGTAAAGGTATGTTTTTTAACAAATCCGGTTTGTTCATATAAAAATCTTGCTGGATTATCATCGCCTGTAAATAAAGTGATATAGGTAGCACCCATATCTTTTAGGTGATGACACATTAGGTTAAATAATACTTTACCGACTTTTAAACCCTGAAAATCTGGTAGGACAGAAATACCTTGGAAACGACCTTGTCCGTTTAGAACTGATAGTGGACCAGCAAACCCAATGACTTGATGGTCTTTTACACCAACTAATAATGGTCTTGGTTCTAGTCTATCCAGATTAGAAAGTAAGGCATTTGCGAAATCGGGGTTATGCATATTATCTATTAGATACTTTATATTATAGGTAGGGTCATAAAATCCGACCTTGATCATATGATCTGATTGGTTCAGCATGATATCTTTTAAATCAAGCGGTAACTGATAGTGCTCTAAAGCCATATGATAGGTGGATTGATAAGATGTTATCTTATAGCCATGTGATAAGAAAATCGGTTGATAAGGACTATTGACTAATAAACCTTGGGCATTAACGTGAATGTCATTTTGACACACGTAAAATGGTTTTTTAATTAGTGACCTAAAAGAAATCTGGATTGACGTAACACCTTGTTTGATGACATGTGCTTCAAATGCTGTGATTAGTTCACTTGAATGGGTCCCATATAGATAATCAATATAAGCTGTGTGCTCTTGGATGTTACCTAATATAAGCCCATTGATTTTTTCATCCATTGACAAAAAACAAGGATGATTCAAATGAGTTTTGAAGGTATCTTTATCCACTAAAACAAAAAAGCTTTGATGAATTGTCTCTTGTTTGTAAAACGCATAAAGAGAATCGAAATCTTTTGAATCATAAGGTTTTATCATAAGCCACCTCTTACTAGTTTCATTATAAAACAAACCAAACCTTAAAACATCGGTTTTTCAGTTATCGGTTGATTTTTACGATAATAGTGATTTGAAAATACTTTTCAAGCGTAAAAAAAACTATCAAAAGAACCGTGTTATAATGCAAGTAAAGACTTATTAAAAAGGAAGACCACATATGAATAAAATACGCTATATAGTAGTTATATTTTTGATGATATTTTTCATATCTGCATGCGATAAAAAACCAGTTGATCAAAATAACCCGTTAGCGGTTACGTATAATCAAGATGGTGGTGCATATCAAAAACCATTTTTAGAAACATTACCACCTGAGTATACAATGACCATTAAAGCACTGGATATTGAAGAGAGCAATGTACTCACACTTTATCATAACGATCAAACAAAACTTAGATGGGTGAATAAGCTGTTTATTACATATCGCACAGAATTGGATTTATACGAAGTGACCGATAAAGATCCAATGACTGCAAGTGTGAGTGATTTAGGGATTACCGATTACGATTTTATTATTGGGATGCATAATCAATATAACGATGCTGTATATAAAGCGATGTTTCAGGCCTTGTTTGAAACAGATGAACCGATTTATCTTTGGTTCGACAAAGACCCTAATAGTTATCAATCTGGTGATTTAAATGCCTTTTTCTATACACAAACAGGGCTATCTAACGTAACGAAGTCAGTGACACAAGATACCACACTACCAACACTGATTAAACCTGGATATACATTTCTTGGGTGGTTTGATGGTAACACCATCATATCCACTTTAAACGTTAAAGCATACCAAACTAGCTTAACACTAGAAGCGAAGTGGAGGGGTAAAACGATGAGTGAATTAGAAAACTATTTAACAGAGGTTATCCCAACCGAAACCAATGATACCCTCTATTTACCACTTTCTTTCAGTGGGTATCAAATCACATGGACATCGAGTGATGAATCCATCATTTCACCATCTGGTTTATACCAAAAACCATATGAAAGAACGGCTGTGACTTTAACAGCACACATCACAGGCTTAGAAACCCTCACACTCGATTTTGTCGTTTATGCTTTAGGCTATAAGTCATTAGAAGGACCGATTGCCTCATCTTATATTTACCGTAATTACAACCAAGTCAATGACCGATTCTTTGAGATACTAGATATCATCAATACCGCATTTATCATTGCCGATGATCAGGCCAATTTAAATGGATCAGCTTATTTAAATAATGTGACCACCTATATCATGCCTAAAGCTAAAATACATGGTAATTATGTTGTGATGTCGGTTGCCCCAGAGTCATCTTGGAGTACAATCGCAGCTAGTGCAAGTTTAACAGAAACCTTTGCGAATAATATCGTTGAGATGATTAATCAATATGGATTTGATGGTGTAGATATAGATTGGGAAACACCACTAGATAGCGAAAAAACACGCTTTACAGCATTGATGAAAACAGTCTATGAAAAGGTAAAAGCGAACAATCCAAATCACTTGGTAACAACCGCCATCACAGGTGGTATGTGGCAACCGCCAAGATATGATTTAACCAATTCAAATCAGTATCTAGACTACATCAATTTAATGACATATGGTATGACCAATTCCAATGGTCAATACCAAAACCCACTATATAGAAGTACAGTCAATGATTATAAAGCATTTCTTGCAGGTAGAACATTAGGGTCTGCCAGTATTGACGAATCTGTTCAGTTCTTGAAAAATACATATGGCGTCGAATACAACAAAATCATTGTTGGTCTAGCCTTTTACGGGATTAGACAAGTTAGAACCTATGATGCTGTTAATAATACCTATTCATCATGGGGCAGATCAGGGTCTGTTTATTATAATGATATTGTCTTAAACTACTTATCAAACGACGATTATATTAAACGTTACGATACCAATGCAGGCGTTCCTTATATCGTTAAAGCAGATGGGACTGAATTCATCTCTTACGATAACCCACGATCGATATTAGAGAAAACAGCATACGTCATTGAACAAGGACTAGGCGGTGTGATGTTCTGGGAATATGGTACCGATACAACCAATACATTACTAGAAGCCATCGACCAAGGTTATAGTGAATAAAATCAAGACCAGCTTACCGATTTATTGGTAGTTGGTCTTTTCAATTATCATGATATTTCAACTTATAGGTGTAAGTGATTTTACTTTATCGAGAAAAATGTTAAAATATGATGTGGTGGTAATATGAAAGAAAAATACACAACATCAGCCAAAGAAACGACTATTTTAGGGTTTCAAGTAGGCTTATTATTAAAACCTGGCATGATCTTATTACTAGAAGGTGATTTGGCTGCCGGGAAAACAACCTTTACAAAAGGGATTGGCCAAGCACTTGGCATAGAAAGAACTATTAATAGTCCAACTTTCACCATAATGAAACGTTATATGAAGGATGAAAACAAACTCTACCATGTGGATTTATATAGACTAGACGATATCAATACGGATTTCGACTTAGAAGACTATATTAATTCAGATGGTGTTTCAGTGATTGAATGGCCATTTAAAGTCAAAGACTTATTGCCAAAGGAATACCTAATGGTGTCTTTTACTGTTTTAGACAATGACCAAAGAAAAATCACATTCGAAGCGAAGGGTGATTTTTATGAAAGCGTGGTGCGTTACCTATGAACCAAATCATGTTCGACTCCTCTACCGGGGTATTAGTAATGGCAATTGCCAAAGACGGTAGAATGATTGACTATTCCATTAGAATTGGTAAAAAAGACCATGCAAAATATATCGTAGAACGTATGGATCAAATGATTAAAAGAAAGCATTTAACCTTAGACCAAATCGATGAGATTGTCGTTGGTTATGGACCAGGATCCTATACAGGGTTAAGAATCGCTGTGATGGTTGCGAAAATGCTAGCCTATACGAAAAACATTCGTTTAAGAAAAGTATCCAGTCTTTACTTCCTAACATCCGGGATTGAAGGCCGTGTGTCACCAATGATTGATGCGAGAAATGGCAATGTATTTGGTGGTATATTTGATGGTAAAACCATCATTTTAGAAGAAGGCCTAAGAGGCTATGATGACATGCGTGAACTTGCGAAAACACAGCATGCAAAACCATACTTAATCGATGATTATCATTATGAAATAGATACACAAAAAATATTAGACATGAGTGAGATAGTCGAAGATTATCACCACTTTGTCCCAAACTATTTAAGAATCACAGAAGCGGAGCGCAATCTCAAATGATTAGAAAGATGGTAACATCTGATATTGATTTGATTGTGAAAGCTGAAACAGAGTTATTTGGACATACCTTAGGGTATGAGATGATATATAATGAAATTAACCACCATGACTTCGCGCATTATTTCGTGATTGAATTGGATGAGGTTATCGGTTATGCAGGGTTATGGGTCAATGATGATATTGGTCAGATTGTGGACTTACTCATTTTAAAGCCTTATCAACAACAAGGTTATGGCAAACAACTGCTTCAATTTGTGATGGACTTTTTTAGACAACAAGTTGTTCATATCGTCTCACTTGAAGTGAGAGAAACCAACCACAATGCAATTCATTTATATGAATCATTTGGATTTGTAAAAAGTTATTTAAGAAAGAAGTATTATGACAATAAAATAGATGCACATGTCATGATATGGAGGGATAATGATGCGGATATTAGCAGTAGAAAGTAGTTGTGACGAAACCAGCGTAGCCATCGTTGAAGATGGTAAAAAGGTTTTAAGCAACGTGGTATTATCACAAATAGATATCCACAAAAATTATGGTGGGGTTGTGCCTGAGATTGCCTCAAGACACCACATTGAAAATATGACGATTGTGTTTGACCAAGCTTTAAAAGCAGCCAATGTCACAGAAAAAGACATCGATTTAGTCGCTGTAACAGAAGGCCCAGGTTTAATTGGCTCCCTCTTAGTTGGCATCAATGCTGCTAGCACATACGCTTTTGCACATAACATCCCACTCATGGGGGTTAATCATATGGTCGGCCATATTTATTCAGCCAATATCGAACACGAGATGAAATTTCCACTCATGGCGATGTTAGTATCAGGTGGGCACACAGAACTGGTTTACATGAAAGACCATATGCAGTTTGAAATCTTGGGTGAAACCCTAGATGATGCCGTTGGTGAAGCATACGATAAAGTTGGTAGAATGTTAGGGTTACCTTATCCAGGTGGACCACTCATTGATAAACTAGCGCACCTCGGTCAAGATACGTATAACCTACCAAGACCGATGTTAGATCCAAACGGCTATGACTTCTCATTTTCTGGATTAAAGAGTGCCGTAAATAACGTCATTTATCATGCGAACCGCAAAGGTGAAACGATTGATATCAATAATATGTGTGCATCATTTCAAGCAAGCGTATTAGATGTATTGGTCACTAAGATTGATAAGGCAGCGAAAGACTATCAAGTGAAACAAATCTTAATTGCAGGCGGTGTTGCTGCAAACAAAGGGCTAAGAGAACGGTTATCAACTACCATCAAGGACATTGAAATTATTATTCCTTCAATGGCTTATTGCACAGATAATGCAGCCATGATTGGTGCTGCAGCGTATTATACTTATAAAGATAAAGGGGCATTAGACAATTACATATTAGGTGGACAATCGTCGCTTGATTATTAATAAATAAACATAAAGGGGATGGCAAAACATGAAGATTTTAAAGAAATTGGTATTGTTTTTAGTAGTTATCATCGTTTTATTTGTTGTAATACCACTCATATTATTGAGTAAGAAGACACAAGCACCGTTAGCAGACTATCAAACGTCAAGCGAAACTGCCTTTTATCAAGATTTAAATGCGGACCTAGAAGCACTGATGACTGATACAGAAAGTGACTACATCGATTTAACGATGTCTGAACAATTCTTGAATCGTGCCATTCAAAAAGAGTTATCAAAAGATAACCCCAAATTTCAAAATGACTTATATAGTGATGAATTAGATTATCGCTATATGATGCTTTTTTCAGACCAAGTTGGTCTAAAAGGTGTATGGACTTCTTTAGAAGATGATTTGATTAAAATCACAGTTGGCGTTGATGTTTTAATTGGCGGAAATGTGATTTATCAAAGTGCTTTGTTTGTGAATCTTAAAATTGTTTTAAACGACAATGATACGTATCTATTTCAAATCTTGAAAATCCAAACAGGCAAAGTGAGTCTACCACTTAAAACAGGTGCGGACATCACTAGTTTCTTCATTGAAAGACTGCAAGGCAAGAGTTTAAACGAACTGGTTACAGATTCATTGCCATTTGGACAGTTGGATACTGATGAACTATCATTTAGCGTTGGTGAACAAGAATTGACGGATTACTTATATACCATTGATCCAACGTTTGCCGCATTACTAAAAGTGATTTACCAAGAAAACTTATTGGTGATGGACTTTTCAGATGCTGGATTTGATTTAAGTATGAATCTTGGTATATTTAGACGATTAGTAACAGACCTAGATGAAATACCGTTTACCAGATTAGAAGATGACCAAGATAAAGCGGATTTGATGGCAGGTATTGCGAGTAAAGCAGCTTTAAATGTGATTACCAATCCATCAGACCCAACCATTAATTTAACGGAAGAAGAATTGAACCAAATACTTGATTACCAGTTAAAAGATGCAGTAGCATTCGAATTCCCACTTGAATTTATGCTCAATGGTGTTGAACAAAAGTATTTATTTAAATCCACTAATCTATACGTTAGAATGATCGGTGACCAGTTATCTGTTCACTTAAAAATGACACTTGAAAAAGAAAATTTTATCGGGTCATTTATCATGCAGTTTAACTTAGTCACGACCGTTGCGATTGATGCGAATGGTGATATGGTGTTAACCATACTAAGTAGTAACATCGGTGAAGTTGATTTGGATAATACCATCTTGAAGATGATGGTAGACACCTTTGATGAAACCTTGATGCAAGGTTCAACGTTGGTTATTCCAAAAGAAAAACTGAATGAAATGTTCCAAGGTTCTGGCTTAGTCTTCGATGAAGGTTATGTTGAAGCTGGCGAGTTAGTATTACATTTCGGATTAGAATAATATGTGAAGGCCAATATTTTTAGATAAATGTTGGCTTTATTAATATGTGGTAACGGATACAAACTTGTTATGTAAGCGTTTATCAAGTATAATGATACCGATTAAATATGAAAGAAGGTACTATATGATTCCATCCTTTGAAAAACGTGTAAGAGCGTTCGCCATCGATACATCTGGGGCGATGCTTATGATCATACTTGCACTACCAATGCGTTCAACATTTCCAGGCTTATTAGGTAACATCATTACCTATGCAATGGTCATAGGCGCATTTATTGGTTTTTATTTATTGCCGTACTTTTTCTCAAGCGGTCAGAGCTTTGGTAAACGTATCCAAAAGATTAAAATTGTCGATTTAGAAGGCAATGATGTTAAGCTTTGGAAAATCCTATTAAGAGAAATATTCAAAGTTGGGTTATCGATGTTTACTGGTGGCTTATATATGATTATTTCATTTTTTGTGATGAACGAGAAAACATCTAGAACCATCCATGATTATATATTTAAAACGAAAATGATTGACTTAGAAAAACGTGTTAGAGGTAGAAACGAATACTTCGGTACATCTGAGTCCTTAAGAAAGAAGGGCCTTTAATGAAAAAGATTAGTTTAGCGCTATTACTACTATTATTAGTATTATCTGGTTGTACAAAGAAAGAAGGTTATGACTTTGAAAGTCTTAACCCACAAAATGATATCTATTATGAAATATTTGTTCGTTCATTCGCAGATAGCGATAACGATGGCATTGGTGATTTAAACGGTGTTACAGAAAACTTAGATTATCTGGAAGAACTAGGTGTGACAGGTGTTTGGTTAATGCCAATTAACTTATCCAATAGTAACCATGGGTATGATGTCTTAGATTATTATGCAATAGACCCAGATTACGGGACAATGACAGATTTTGAAAACTTAGTCGATGAAGCCGCTAAAAGAGACATCACGATTATGATTGACTTAGTCATCAATCATACCTCTGACCAACATGATTGGTTTATCAAATCCAGAGCCAATAACCCAGAGTTTAGAGATTATTATATTTGGGAAGGGACAACTGCATTCTCATCCTTTGTCGGTGGGATGGTTGATTTAAACTTAGCCAATGAAGACGTGAAAGCGGAGATTAAAAACATTTTTGATTTCTATTTAGAGCGTGGCGTTAGAGGGTTTAGATTGGATGCTGCTAAGCATTTCTTTGATAAACCTGGTGTTGCAGGTGTCACTTTAAAAAATGCCTTCTTCATGATGGAAATGAATGCTTATATCAAAGAGACTTATCCAGATTCATTTATCACAGCTGAAGTATATGAACCAAATTATGAGTTCAATGTGGATTATTATTTAGGGCCAGACTCCATTTTAGACTTTACTGTCCAAAGAGCCATTCAAGAACGCATTGGTGTTGGGTCTTCCACTTACCTTTTATCCTCTACATTTGAAAAAGTATTCGATGCTTATAGAAAAGTAGATCCAAACTTTGTTGCCTCACCATTTATCACAAACCACGATATGGACCGAATCGCTTCGATGTCTGGTTTTAATGGGGCACAAGGGATGGAAAGAATGAAATTAGCTGCTAATGTATTACTAACATTACCAGGTTCACCATTCATTTATTATGGCGATGAACTAGGGATGAAGGGTGTTCGCTATGAGGGTACCAATATCCCAGGCTATGGGGTCGTGTATGATGAATACAGACGTTCACCATTCTTATGGGGTAACCCAGCGATTGAGACCACTTGGTTACCATCAGATGGCTCTAATGATACATTACCTACCTATGCAGCCCAAAAGGACGATGACACATCACTCTTTAATCACTATAGAACAATGATTGAATTAAGAAAAGACAATCCAGCCTTAATGTATGGCAATGGTTTTATTGAATGGGACGGCTCAACCGGTAGTTTACAAGGCTATTACCGTAGCTATAGCTATGAAGATTTTTCTCAAAATATCTTGGTGATTCATAATATCTCATCCACGGCTAAAACAGTAGAAGTCGATTATGAAAAAATCCTTTATGGGTCATTGGAACTTGGTGCATTTGAAACAGTTATTCTTGAAGTAAAGGCAAACTAACGTATGGTTAGGTATTTAAAAGCGTCGTTTCAATTTGACCGATTACTAACACATAGTGGCGAAAAGTTTTATAAGATATTCATATACTTCTTATTTCTATCACTCGTCTATTTATTACCAATGAATCTATTAATTGTGAGAGAGTCTGGCTGGCGAATTGATTTCATTCATCAAGACTTCATCGATGAAACACCAACTTGGGACATGCCAGCAGGCTGCCGAATCGAGTTAGACCGATTCTTTTGTGATATTAACACAAAAACGATTTTAACCCATCAAGATGTGACCTATATATTTAATGGGACCACAGCGGATTTGGATTTGGCAGAAAAACAAATGATTTTCACAGAAGACCATATCATCTATTCCGATGGAAAAGGCAATCAAATGAATTCACAAGGCTATGAAGGATTTGAATCCTTTAATACCAACTCATTCAATTTGTTAGAAGATGATGCGAGAATAGAAGCTTTTCAATCATTCGCATTATCTGTTGAGGCATCCTTCTCAAGGTATATTGTGTTATACTCGGTGATCACCAATACCATGGTTAACATGTTCATTCAACTCACATTTATACTATTACTCGCTTTAGTATTACAACTCTTTAGGTTTGGTTATCAACATTTTATGTCCTATATAGACGGCGTGAAGTTTGTGATCTTATCGATGGGTTTACCAACCTTAATCGGACTTTTCGTAGGATTATATCAACCAGCATTTGGTAGTGTATTCTTCCAATTGTCGATGGGCTTAACGGTGATGATCGTAATGCTTAAGTACGGCAAGAAAACATTGAAATAACTAGAAAAAAAGGGCTGATTCCAAATGGATTCAGTCCTTTATTTGTTTTATTCAGCTTGGTAAACGCCAGGCGCTAACCCAGGTTGATCAAAACTTTGATTGATTTCAAATGTCATCACACCATAATCAGGGTTTGATTCATCAACGGCTGTTTGTGAAGCAAACAGGCGAATGGTTAATGTAACATGTGTATCATGTATGTCATTGGCATATTGCATGTAGATTTTGCTTGCTACTGAATTTGCGATTTCTTTTAATTCAGTTTCTTCAAGGCCTTCTAATGCAACTAATACGTCAATATCCAATGTATCATAAACATAAGATTCACTTACGATGGTGACATCGAGTGCTTCTAGGGGTTTTTCATTGTTACATGCAACTAAGAATAAAGAGAGTGTTAGTGCTAATACGAGTAATATTTTTTTCATCTTAGTTACCTCCTAAACTAACATCGAAACGGCTGCCAGTGACTTGTAACATGTAGTTGTAATAAGTGACTTTACCGAATGATTGTTTAACGGCTACGGTTACCGCATAGAATCCAGGTACATCTGTATCATGGAAACTTGAATAATAGATTTCTGCGGATTCATCGTTAATCGTTACATTTGATGCTGGATTAAAGTTTTCACCCTTGCTGACTTTTACCAGTTCATTTTTGATGGTAATTGGGCTAGTTTCTTCGACAAGAATCATCGACGTATTCGCTGGTACGAAGACAACACCACTAATCGATTCAATGCCATTTGGATTTGAATTTTGTAGAGTAGTTAAAATCTTAAATGTCTTACCTTCTGGTAATGTTATCATGGTTAAGCCACCACTAACTTTACCACTATGAATGACGACCATTTCTGGGTTTTGTGCATCGCCAGCCACTTTAAATGCGATGGCATTGTTACCTTGGTCAGTCGTTAAGAATGATACTTTGCTTGAGATTTCAGTTGCGGTATCTAGTCTAAAGTTTTGATAGTCTTTTCTAATTTGAATCAAGTCTTTATAGTATTCAAACACCTCATTATAGGTTAACTTACGGTCATAACGGAGTTGGTTAACTGAATCTGGTGACTCATAAGAGTTATGATCATAACCACCAGCCGCTAGTGGTTTACTTCTCATGAATTCAACCCCTGCGTGTAAGAATGGAATACCTTGGCTGGTTAATATGATGGCATTTGCTTGAACTTGTAATAATTCAGCATCGGTTGCCTTCACACCAGTTAATCTTAATTTGTCATAAAGTGTATTGTTGTCATGTGCAGATACATAGTTAATGGTTCTGATTGGTTCTAAGTGCCATTCACCAATTTGTGATAACCCTTGGTCAATCCCACCCATGATACCGTATTTAATGGATTGAACGGTATAATCAGTCGCATTGCCTTGAACCCATCCGCCTTCACCTGAGGTAAACACAGAGCCTTTAACGGCATCTCTTGTGACATCATTAAATGCCCCAACTTCAGGCATGTTTTTAATGTTGCCTTTATCTGCAGCTAGGCTGCTTGATAATGGGGTAGAACCACCATTCCAAGGTTCACCGTAGACCACGATAGTTGGGTCAATTTCTTTTAACATGTCTTTGATGTCATTCATGGTTTCATAATCATGTAAAGCCATTAAGTCAAATCTGAAGCCAGATAAGTTATACTCTTCTGCCCAGAACTTAACGGAATCCACCATGAATTTTCTCATCATTGGTCTTTCGGATGCAGTTTCATTACCTGTACCAGACCCATTTGAGAAACCACCTGTTGAATTCATTCTGTGATAGTAACCAGGGATAATCTTATGGAAGTTTGAGCCTTCTGAATCGCCTGTATGGTTATATACAACGTCCATGATGACACGCATATCGTTGTTATGCAGTGCCATGACGGCTTCTTTAAATTCAGTCACACGTGTCGCGCCATCAAAAGGAGATGTTGAATATGACCCTTCTAATGTATTAAAGTGATAAGGCATATAACCCCAGTTAAATGTGTTGGTATATTTAGGATTAGTTGCCAGTTGAATTTCATCGACATAACCAAAGTCAAAGATTGGTAGTAATTGAACGGCATTCACCCCAAGTTCAGCCATGTGGTCTAAACCGGTTGTTACAGTTTCACCTTTAGATGAATATTTAGTACCTTCAACCGTTAAGCCCATGAACTTACCTCTATAAGCCTCAGGTCCTGTCCAAGAACTGTGTGTGGTTAAGTCTCTGACATGTAATTCATAAACGATATAGTCTGTGAAGCTAGATACGTTATCTGGGCGATCACCATAAGTCCAGCCAGCTGGGTTGGTGTCTTCGAAATTAAGGACCATACCTCTAGTACCATTCGCACCAGTTGAATAAGCATAAGGATCCGTAACTTCATTGGTAATGCCGTTATTGGTCACAGAATATGTATAGTATTTACCAGATAAATCACCAGGTATCACAGCTTCCCATGCGCCATCTTCAATTTTTTCTAATGTCACTGTATCATAAGGTGTTAATTCTTCACTTGGTTCACCTTGATTGTTATAGTAAGCATGATTTTGATTGTATAGGTTCAATGATATCGATTCAGACAGTGGTGCCCACAACCTGAAAATCGTATTGGCGGCATCAAAACTTACACCCAATGTGCCCTCGTACGTATACGCGGATTTAAATTGAGTTGTATCGTATAATTTTTCAATCGATACCACTTGGCTTGAGATATTTTCTGTTGTAAAAGCGACATTTAATGTGTATACCTTAGAAATATCAACCGATGGTAAGCTAATTGAGAAACTCTTAGATGTTGCAGTACCACTCGCAACCATCGTGTCATTTTCATACACTTCATAGCCACCTTCAGGGATATGCGTCAATGTAACTTGGATTTTGTTGGTAGCATCAAATGCTGCGGATAATACTTTTGGTCTATAGTCAGGTACGTTTGCGGCTAAGTCTGCTTGAGAAGTACCAATACGGACATCTTTTTCAACAAAGTAAGCATGAATCTTACCATCAATCACTTCAGCAGTGGATAGATTAATGAAGCGGTCCCCACCGACTTCTCGATAACCATCCCAACCACCTTGTTTAATGATGATCCCTACTGCAGTAGAGCCACTATATGTAGTTGTTAAGTCAATTTCAGTATAAACACCAAATTCATCTTTTTGAAGTGGGTCGAAATCATGTTGAACCCCACCGCCAGATACTGGTTCGTATGGCCATAGCCAAATGTTAAAGTTAGTATAGGTATCATCATAACGGAAGTAATGGACAACTAATGTAGTTGCTTCCGTATTGGCATTAATAATCGTATGAACACCAAATGATGAGATGACTAACAATAATAATAAAATAATCTTTTTCATTGAAACACCTCTTTCATAAACACTATACCATGTTTTTTTAAAGGAAACCGATATCCATGATAGCGATTTCAACCGGAAACCGTTTGCATATTCTCGAAATCGCTAAAGCGTTTACATTTTTTCACTTATTGTGGTATGATTTCCTTAGAAGGATGAAAAACATTCTTGAAAAATTAGGAGGAAAAAATGAAGAAAGTACTAACAGCTTTAGTTTTATTCATTTCTGCATTGGCCATTTTCGGTCTAAAGACAAATGCTGCAGGAACGGGTAATTTAGTAATTCACTTTAAAGCTTGGGACACAGCCTATGACTATAGTGTTATGGGAAGTCACTTTTGGGGAACAGGCTCAGTCGGGTCACCTAAGCTTAGAGACGGCGTGGATTCATTTGGTGCGTATTGGGAGTATAATGATATCCCAGTTGGCGCTGAAGTAAACTTCATCGCTGTTGAATGGAAAGAGGGCGCACAAGATTGGACTCGTAAGTTTACCAATGACGTTAAATTCGGCACTAATATTGTTGCAGAAGGTAAAACTACACATATTTACGTATTCCAAGGTGCTGAAACCAAGGACGACAATCTTGGCTTCTTTGTAGCCAATCCAGATCAACAAAACGTAATGGTTATTTATTATGACCCTGCAAACTCATATAGTGAAGACCTAGGTATTCACGGTTGGGGATGGGACGGCGAAGCTGGTTCATCTGCATGGGGCACACCTACAAAAGTCTTAACAACTGCTGGCGTTGCTGAATCAGGTTATCTAATTAAGGGTTTCATGTTAACAGCCGCTACTACAGCTACACCTGGTTTCTTAATGTATGCCGGTGATGATGCAACTAAAAAGACTGGTGATTTAAAATCAGAAACAGGTTGGTTTGAAACACTAACAGCTGGAACAACAGAATTCCTATATATCGTAAATGCTGGTGATTCATTTACAAGTAATGCTAACGTTCATACTGACTATTCAGTATTTGCGGAAGAAGCATTCAGCTTTAAATTAAAACCTTTCACACCTGAAGATATGTCAGGTACATTTGCACAAAACCCAACAGATATTTACGTTGAAACATCAGCAGCTGTTGCATCACCTTATCCAAGTGCAACTGATAAGGAAGCAGCAAAAGCAGAAATCCAAAGCTGGTTTACAGTTAAGGAAAAAACTGGTGAAAACACATACGGTCCTGCATTAGCAATCGAACGTGTTGACTTCGCATTATCTGCAGAAACATTAAATACATTCGTTATCGTCTTAGAAGAAGGTAGCGCATTAGATAATACTAAAGAATATGAAGTGTTCTTTGACTTAGGTCTACCTTCAGAAACTTTAGCAGAAGCTAAAACAGTTGAAGTTACATTAGAATTAACTGCACCAGCTAATACACCAGTTGATGCTGTATTAAGCGTTGCAGGTGGTTTCCAAGGTTGGACACCAAATGCTACTGGTTATACTGCTACTAAAGATGGCGATATTTATACATTAACATTTAGTGTTGATGTCACAGAACCTTTTACTACATTTGAATATAAATGGACAAGAGGTGACTGGCCTAATGCTGAATTTGTAGAAGGCAACCGTTCACTAGTTGTTCCTAACAATGTTGACTCAATCACAGTTCAAGATGAAGTCTTAATTTGGGAAGATCTAAAAGCTGAAACCGATACTAAATATGCAGCACCTGTACGTGTTGCTGGTCAAAACTTAGCAGCATCCATCGCAATTGAAATGGATTCAGAAGCACCAGTATTAACATTCATTTCTCCAAGTGGTATCTTAGGCAAACCTGCAGCAGAAAGAATCATTGAAGTTGCATGGGGGACACCTTTCGATCAAAACTTATTCCCTGGTTATAGAGTTGTTGATAACAGAGATGGCGATTTAACACCATTAGTATTCGTACCTAAAGGTGCAAACTCAGTTCTAGACACAAGAACTGAAGGCGATTACACAATCATGCTACAAGGTGAAGATAAATGGGGTAATGTTACTCAAGAAACCTTCATCTTTAGAGTTGTGAAGAAATAAGGAGGCCGAAAATTATGAAAAAAATATTAATAGCAGCATTCTTACTTCTTAGCGTAGTTACATTAGCCGCATGCGGAAAGAAATCAGAAACTAACAACGGTGCCGTTGTTGACTTCGGTGACATTTTCGTTCAAAAATCAACTATCCGTGTCTGGATCGATGATGAAGAGGGCGAATATATGAAAGCAGTTATTGAAGAGTTCAACAAAGTTTATCCAAACATCATCGTTGAACATCAACATATGGGTTCAGTAGACGCACGTGAAAGACTAAAAACATTCGGTCCTTCAGGTAATGGTGCTGACGTATTCCAATTCCCACATGACCAATTAGCACAAGCAGTTCTTGAAGATTTAGTCTATGCATTACCAAACTCAACTAAGACTTTATTAGAATCAAGAGCGCATGAACTAGGTTTGTCAATTGCTACAGTATCTTATGACGAATCAGCTAAATCATTCGACCCATCTTCACCAAACTCAGTCGAAAGATTATATGCAGTTCCAATGTCAGTTGAATCAGTAGGTCTATTCTATAATAAAGACTTAGTCACTACTCCAGCTACTACAATGGAAGAAATCTTAACAGCAGGTGCAGCATGGAATGCAGTAGTTGTTGATGATGGTTCTGGTCAAACAAGAGCACAAAAAGGTTTATACTACTTAAACACATCTAGCCACTGGGCCGACTCATATTTCATGCAAGGTTTCTATTCAGCGTTTGGTTTCACACCATTCGGTCCTGAATTAAATGATCCATCAGCAGTTGGTTTCGCTGACACTGTGGATGCATTAGAATTCTTCTTGAATGATTTAAAACCAGTTACAACTGGTACAGGTTCTCATAACTCAGTTACAGGTTCAGCAAACTTTGAAGACGGTCTAGTACCTTATATCATTGCTGGTCCATGGAACCATGAAGGTTATACAAATGCTGGCGTTAACTACGGTGTTGCACAAATGCCTACAATTGACGGTCAACCTATGCAAACATTTGCAGGTGCGATGATGGCTGCTGTATACAAATATTCAGAAAATATCGAAGATGCAATCAAGTTTGTTGAATTCTTAAATAGTGACATTGCAATGGAACTACAATACGAATACAAGACAAAATTACCTGCATTAAAGACTGAATTACTTTCAGGTATCGCTGGCGTTTCTGAAGATGAAAAGTTAATGGCTATGGCTCAACAACTTGAAACTTCAGTACCAATGCCTACAATCCCACAAGTTACTTACTATTGGGGTCCAGGTGAAACCATGATTATCGAAGTATGGAACAACGGTAAGTCATTTACTGAAGCTACTACAGCTGCAGAAAATTCTTACAGAGTATTAGCTGGTTTATCAGCAAACTAATTAAATATAACTTTAAAACATTTGAAGGCGGCGGCATAAACTGCCGCCCTCATTTAGTTTTATATGGAGGTACAGATGAAAGTTATAAGCATTTTAAAAGCAATTGCATCTGGTTTAATTTGGGGCTTAGGACAACTTTTTAATGGCCAATTCGTAAAAGCGATACTATTATTTGGTATTTTTTTAGCTTTTATTGGGACTGAGTTATTGTCTAGTAATTATTTTGTTGAAACAAGTGCTTATGATAAAGTACCTGGCGAAGATTATGGAGACCTATGGGTAACCAACAAGTTATACGCTAGATATTATGACATGGTTTTTAGAGACGAAATTGATAACTACGATGATTTTGATGCATATGTCGTAGAAATTGGTGGGTTTGAAAACTTAACCGAAGCATTATTGATTGAATTTGTTGCTGAAGATTTATTGAAAAATAATCCAGCATCATATAGAAATATCGATAATCCGAATGTAATTATCAAAGCAACTGATTTTGCTAACCCTGAGCTTAATCAAATGCTATATAGAAAACAAGAATTATTTAAAGATTCAGAGGGGAAATATTATTTCGAACGTAATAAAACGAACGAGGATGGCAGTAATTCCAAAGAATATGTTGAAACTACTTTGTTGACACATCAAATTAATGAAGCCAATATTTTAACTTCAAAAGATGGGTTAACCACATTTAGTAAAACAGGTGAGATCCACCGTCTAGCTGGCACAGAATATGTAAAAGTAATCGATGATGGTGCGACAAGATACATCAATTTATATGATTTTTCAATCGTATCCTTAACGGGTACTACGCGCGTAAATGTAACTGGTCCGCTTTATTTAAATAGCGGCATTGTATATGAATACTACGAACCAGGATTAGTATATCTTGGTGAACGTCTACAATATAAAGAAACAGACTTTACCGTTGCTTTAAGAGCTTCAATCAGAGATGACATCTATGGTGTACCTGGTAATAAGAGAAATAACGACGACTTCACTAGATTCATGTTAAAAGTATATCTAGCCATGAATCCTGAAGTTAGAGACAGTTTTGAAGCAAATTATAACTATTTCTTTTATGACAAAGCGGGTATCTTCGTTAAAGGTTATTGGTCAGTTTACACACTTGGTGTGGCTAGAAAAATAGAGTTTAGCGAATATAACGCACTAACAGAAGCGCTCATTGGTGAGGATGCTGATTATGATTTATCATCTACAGTGTCACCTTTAGGATCTATTCCGCTTAAAGGGCATATCTCAACCATTCTTATGTTACAAGGCTTAATCGCAATTATCCTTTCTATGTTCTTCATGATCTTTATGTTCTGGTCTATTAAGGATGCTTATCAAGTTTCAGAAGCAAAACGTAAGAGACAAGAAGTACTTAAAGAAGGTAAATACTTCAAAGAAGTTTGGGAGAATTTCTTTGAATACATCATTTTATCACCAGCAATGGTTGTATTAGCATTTATTTCAATTATGCCAATCACGTTTGGCTTCATCATGGCTTTCACCTCAATTTCAGGTCCGACTTCCATGATTGAAACATTCGACTGGATTGGTTTAGAAAACTTTGTTGCCTTATTTGATTTCTCTAGTGGATTTGGTGCATCATTTGGACAAGCCTTCTGGCGTGTACTTGGATGGACATTCATTTGGGCGATCTTATCTACATTCACCGTATTCTTCGGTGGGTTCATACAAGCTTTAATCTTAAATAGCGAAAAAGTCGTCTTTAGAAAATTCTGGCGTACCATTTTAATTTTACCTTGGGCAATCCCAGCTTTATTATCACAAATGGTATTCTCAGTTATGTTCAATGAAAATGGCTTTGTCAATGCATTCTTAAGAGATATTGGCGTGTATGATATCTTATTTAAGACCGGTATGCTTGGCCAACAAGGTAGATTCTTAACAGGCATTGATAAGTTATTATTCCTTGGGGAATCGAATATCCAATGGTTTAGTAACCCATTCAATCCAACGTTTGTTAGATTAGCATTAGTCTTAGTCAATATTTGGTTAGGTTTCCCATACTTTATGGCGTTAATGACCGGTATTATGACTGCAATCGACAAAACACTTTATGAAGCTGCAGACATTGATGGTGCAACAGGCCTTCAAAAGATCACGTTGATCACAATGCCTTTAGTACTATATTCAACTGCACCAATCTTAATTATGACGTTCTCTGGTAACTTTAATAACTTCGGGGTCATCTACTTTATTACAGGTGGTGGACCGAACGCGGGTAACTATTCGCGGGGCTTTGCCGGGGACACAGACATATTAATTTCTTGGATGTATAAGTTAACGGTAGATGAAGCTATCTATAACATGGCATCCGTATTCTCAGTGCTCATATTCTTATTCGTAGGGTCTATTTCGGCGTGGAACCTATCTAGAACAAGAGCATTCCAGGAGGATTAAACCATGATTATTTATATTGCTTTAGGTATCCTATTAGTCGTTCTAGCCTTATTAGTACAACAAAGTGTTGCTAATGAAATCGCCGTTAAAAAAGGTTACGAACTGCCTACCAATAGAATCATTGGATTAGTACCTGTATTTGGGCTTATTTACTTCATGAAAAAGCCAAATTTAAAAGACACATCAGAAGCAGCCATCAAGTTTGCTTATGCACCTAGCGTGTTGATCAAATCGACACTGGTTTATTTGGGTATTATCATCGGTACTGTGATTGTGTTAACCCCAATTATCGTATTGGCGTTCTTATCACTTCAAAACAGTTTATTGGTGACACTACTAACGATTTATTTCGTGTTATTAACCATTTTTACATACCATTCATTGGTGGTAGATATCGCTAGGAAAAAAGGTTATGAAGATGCGTTTGTTCATTTAGTCACGTTACTACCATTGATCGGATTGATTTATATGGTCGTAAAAATGTCAAGAAGAGAACTTGCATCATTCTTCATGAAAAAAGATGATCCGAACCAAGTGGATGTACTAAAAATCATTTTAGTTTATCTATTTGCATTATCGCCATTCTTTGGCGTAATTTACTATTTATTCTTAGTGCCTAAGAAACGTAATATTTCTAATAGTGCGATCTTAAAAGACTTTAGTTTCGGTAATATCGCATCTAGAATATTGGTATATGGTGAAATCACGTTAGTGGCGGTCATCGTTATCGTACCAGTTATTTATATTTTCGGGTTAGCGTTTTCGAATATCTCAAGTTCTATTCCAAATACCATTTGGCCAAAAGAACCGAACTTGAAGGCACTTTATTATCTATTCGATAAGGTATTTTTGGAATACCATGTAAAGAATAGTGATTGGAATACCGACCAATAACGCACCCATCGCAAACGCTGAGTAGTG
>CAKMJY010000050.1 GCA_927433595.1 uncultured Acholeplasmatales bacterium
AACACCAATTTGTATATATAAAGGTGTATAATTGAGAAAAGAAGGTTATAAATATGACTAGTCTAACACATATAAATGAGGCAGTCCAAAAAGCATCTGAGCAATTGAACATACCAACACCAACAGTTACTTATGCACGCGAATCAGATATACTAAATCCAGCAGAAACTGCTTATTTCAACCCTTTAAGTTATGGTATTTATTTCAACCCTTTGTGGGTAAAAAACGCAAATCCACTAGAGGTACTTTTATCTGCCTATATGCAAGTAAGATACGCATATCAATATTATGCCATTGAGTATCATACAAATGAACCAGCTGAAGTCCTTGCCATATGGCAAAAAGAGAAACATCATAACCTAGAACCAAAAACCGTATTTGAAGATGAAATGGACCTAGACTATATCAAACAAGCCTATGTGCTAGATGCGATTGCCTACGGGCATTTTATGTTGTTAGAAAGACATGATACCGTATCAATGATCCCTGAAGAAATTAAAAAACAGGTGTTAGAGTTGGTAAATCAAATGAAGCAAAAATCAAAAATCAAATCAGCATAAAAAAGATAAAACCCAGCTAACATCAGCTGGGTTTTACATTGAAAATGATTATTTAAAAGAAATTAAATATACAACTGTATTCGCAACAGCAACAAATGTGAAGAACATGGTTGTGAAGAATACAGACGTCCAAACGTTACCAGTCTTTAATGAGAATCTTCTCATAATGATACCAGCAACAGATAGTGTAGGCACTAAACCAATTAACAAGATTGAATTCAATGTGAATGTTGGGAATGGTGCAACACCTGTGTTATAAAGTACGAAGTATTGGTAAGCTAAGAAGAATAATACTGGTCCAACTAATAAGAAGGCAGCAAATATGTCCGCTTTCCAACCATCCATACGCTTAGTATTCACAAATACACTGATTGCGGCTGCTAAGTAATAAATGAAGAATATAGGCATATATCTTAATGCAGCAACAAATTGTTGTGAGTTGAAAATCTTAATGGCGTATGTATAGAATCTAAAGTCTGTTAAGAAAATCCATTCGATGATACCGATGAATAAGAATAGACCAAACGTTAGGGTAACTGCTGTTAATAAGCTTGCGCCAACTTGATGCCAAGAAGCAGTGATACCATATTGGTTGTCATCTTCATCTTTATTGAATAATGGTGCTGTACCAAACGTAATTAATAAAATTAAGCATGCTGCAGCAAGTGCCCAATATGCAATGGTATTAATAGAAGGTGCACTCCAATAAGTAGATCTTGAAATGATCGTTGGATGATTTAGTACCCAACGGTATGCAAGTGCTAAGAACACGATGATACCGCCACCAAGTGTTACTTTTTGAGCAACCTTAGTCATACGTTCAGATGGGTTAATCATTGAACCTAACCAAGCACCGATGATTAATACAAATACACCACCAATGATGTAATGCATGGTCTTAGCTAGAATAGCCATACCAGCCACTTGTCGGTCCATGAAAATGTTTAAGTAATAAGCACCTATCACGGTAGCAAGTAGTGTAATGACAATCTTTAATCCTAATTGTGTCTTATCTGCATTAACGGCTTTAGTCTCTTTCTTTTCACCAAATACTTTGTTAAATACTGGGAACTTAGTTAAAATCATGAATGCTGGGAAAATCATTAAGAATAATGCGACTAATGCAACCATTGTGAAGGCTTCTTTTAACCACCAAACTTGACCATTCTTATTGATGTCAATGTCATAGCTTTCTAAGTCACCTAAGTCTGCATGTAGACCTAATTGGTATTCAAATGCAGCTTCGAAGAATTCAATGGTATTTTTACCAGTTTCTAAACTCCAAGTGTTTTGAGGATGGGTTTCATCTGGTGTATAAATGATTCTTGTACCACCATCTCTTTGATACCAAGTACTCGCTTCAGCAGTACCTTCATCGTCTCTACCTAAGAATTTTAAACCAACTGGATCATTCGCGAAATCTTTATAGCGTAATGAACCGTCTGCGCCTGGAGTGACGTTATCAAAGAAGAATTGATCCCAGTGTGCAGCGATGATGCCGGCAGAACGAGGACCGAAATAAGTTTCAGGGTCTGCAACACCAATATATCTAAAGTCAGCACCAACAGGTAGTGCAGCGGCAATCTTACGATAACCGTTTGTTACGAAATCCATTTCATCAAATACGACTGCATAGGATGATGAGAAACCACCCATTGAGTGACCACTAACACCAATCATGCCATCACCGTTAGCGGCTTTTAATACGTAGTCTTGATCATACATGTATTGTACTGCATCATACACAGCACGTGGGAAGAAGCTAAACGCTGCTGGTGTATCCCAGGTTGAATCACCATGGTCATACATATCGAATGCCAATACAACATAACCTCTTCTAGATAACTCAATTGCACCGATTTCTTGCATTTCGGCATTATTAAGATACCCATGGGTAAGCACAACGGCAGGTGCAGGATTTGTATCACTTACACCTCTTGGTATAAATAGATAACCTGACAACTCACCGCGTTCTGTTTCAAAGCTCACCTTGTCAACTTTAACGCTGAAAAAAGAGTTTTGAACTGTTGAAGCAAAGAAACTGGACAATAATGCGACTAGCATTAATGTCACTAACCAGATGACTGGTTTTGAAAATCTTTTTAACATATTTACTCTCCCTTTTTCTGATTTAATGTAATGGCATATAAAAAGAGCGACACCAAAATATCCACATTTATGGTGAATTTGGCTTCGCTCTATTTCTCTAAGCGCTTACATTACATTTTCAAACTCATTATAGCACCGCTTTTGTATGAAGTCAATCGAGAATTTTGGTTTTAAAAGTATCTATGTTCGTTTTTTACCCAAATAGTAAAACTCTTAAATAGGCGATTTTTCAAATAGTTATATCTTTGCCATCTTGTTTAAAAAGTCACATATAGAACGCACGCGTAACGGTTTTAAAGACATCGATCATAATCAAGATTGCACAACTGGTTTATCTTGACTTCATAAAAAACACGGTATATAATCAAAGTAGAACTTAAGATAGCTAGAGTAGAGAGCAAAGTCTGATAAATGCATGTTTTATAGCGTTTTTTGATTTTGCTTATATTTTTGTCAAAGGAGATTTACATGTTAAAAGAACAGCGAATCATTCCTGCCATTAGTAACCATCAAGAGTTAAGGGCATTCTTACAAACGGATTTGAATTATGGCATTCTAATGAATTTTCAGTTGGCACAGTTGGCTGAGTTGGTTTTAGAAATGAAGAAGAACCATAAAAAAGTACTAATTCATTCAGAACTCATCAAAGGGTTAACTTCAGATGAGTACGGTGCGATTTATTTGATCCAAACGCTTAAGGTAGATGGCATCATTTCCAGTAAACCAAAAGTCATTGAAGTATGTAAGAAAAGAGGCGTCATCGGTATTTTGAGATTCTTCTTAAAAGATTCGATTTCACTAACACAAAGCTTAGAGGTTGCTATTAAAGCAAAACCTGATTATCTAGAAGTGTTACCTGCCCTGTGTACAGATATCATTCCAGAAATCAAAAGTAGAATCAGTTGTGATATCATGATGGGTGGGCTAATTAGATCAAAAGAACAAATTAGACACTGCTTGTTATCAGGGGCAATCGCAGTGACAACTAGCAATGTAGCCTTATGGGGCTAATCTAAAAGTTAATCGTAATTCTAGAGACAGAGAGAAAAAAACAAAGGTTTAATCACCGTTTTTTTCTCTTTTTTATTTTAATCAAGGAGGCATTCAATATGCATGATTTTATCGTCATTGGCTCTGGTATTGTAGGAGCATTGATCACACGTGAATTATCGAAGTACCCTGTGTCTGTTTTAGTATTGGATAAAGAAAATGACATTGCTAGTCATCAAACCACAGCCAATAGTGCCATTATCCATTCAGGACATGACCCAAAACCAAATACACTTAAAGCGAAACTTTGTGTATTAGGCAATCGTCTTTATGAAGATTTAGAAAAAGAATTAAATATCCCCATATTAAGAACAGGGGCATTTGTCGTTGCACACAATAAACAAGAAGAAGCCATGTTAGACATCTTATATGACCGTGCCACCACCAATAGTGTGGATAAGGTATATCTATTAGACGGCCATGATGCGTTAAAAGAAGAACCTAGGTTATCCAAAGATATCACAAAAGTGTTATCACTACCAACTACCAAAGTGACTTACCCTTGGGAAGTGGCAATCGCAGCCATCACGAATGCAGTTAAAAATGGGGCAAGCTTTAAACGAAATGCTGAAGTGATTGACATCAAACATCACGAAGACCATTTCACGCTTACCCTTAAAAACGGCGAACAATTAGATGCGAAAAAGATCATCAACGCATCCGGTGTGAATAGCGATGATATTGCGAAACTCCTTGAAGATGACTTCCCACTTAGTATCCAACCTAGAAAAGGTGAATACTTTGTGTTAGATAGAAAAGCCGAAGGTTTATTCAATCATGTCATTTACCCACTACCAACTGAAAAAGGTAAAGGTGTTTTAATTGTGCCTCAAGTCCATGGCAATATCCTCTTAGGACCTACGTCAAACAACATCACCGATAAAAGCGATGCGTCTAATACAAAAAATGGCTTAGCATATATCAAAGAAGCCTTGTCTAGTTTAGCCACTCATATCCCTTATGATATGATCATCAGAACCTTTGCAGGTGTGAGAGCATCTTCAACCTATGATGATTTCTACATTAAAGAATCGTTTAAATATAAAGGCTTTTATCATGTAGCAGGCATTGATTCACCAGGTTTAACCGCAGCACCTGCGATTGCGAAGTACTTAGTTGAAGACATCATTAAGCTGGATTTACCTTTAAAGAATGATTTCGATCCAATCAGATTAAAACCTAAGAGTTTCCATACACTGGATGAAGAAACCAAGACTAAAATGGTTAAAGATAATCCTAAGTATGGTAACCTCATCTGTAAATGTGAGAAGATTTCTGAACAAGAAATCATCGATGCCATACATGGTCCAACCGGCAATGATACGATTAAAGGCATTAAAAAAAGAGCGAGAGCAGGCAGTGGCTTATGTCAAGGTGGCTACTGTGAATCCCTCGTATTAAAAATTATCGCAAGAGAAACCGGACAGAAGATAGATCAAATCAATTATTATCAAGAACATACAGAAATATTAGTCTGTGAGGTGGGCAAACATGATGAATAAGGACCTAACCATCATCGGCGGTGGGGCAGCAGGACTTGCTGCTGCACTAGGCGCTGCGGATGACAATCTTAACATTTTAATCATTGAACGAGACAATAAATTAGGTGGCATTTTAAACCAATGTATCCATAACGGATTTGGCTTACATATGTTTAAAGAAGAACTAACAGGTCCAGAATACGCTAGTAAATTCATTGATATGTTAAAAGAAAAAAATATCGAAATCATGTTTTCTACGACGGTCATTGATATTAAAAAGCGTGATCTATTTGACATCACTATAACCAGTGCAGTCCATGGTTATGGGCATATAGAAAGTAAGGCAGTCATCATCGCTTCTGGTTGTTATGAACGCACCAGAGGTGCAATTCAAATACCAGGCGATAGACCAAAAGGCATTATGCCTGCAGGGTCTGCACAACGCTACTTAAACATGGAAGGTTATTTGGTTGGTAAACGTGTGTTTATTTTAGGCAGTGGGGACATCGGATTAATCATGGCTAGAAGAATGACACTAGAAGGGGCAACCGTTTTAGGGGTTGCTGAAATCATGCCATACTCAAATGGGTTAACCAGAAATATCGTCCAGTGCTTACATGACTTTAATATCCCACTTTATTTGTCACACACCGTTACAAATATCAAAGGGAAAGATAGACTAGAACAAATCACCATTCAAGAAGTGGATCAAGCCTTTAATGTCATCCCGAATACAGAAAAAGTATTTGATGTCGACACATTACTGTTATCGATTGGTCTAATTCCGGATGTCGCTTTATTTGATTCTGTGAACTTTAAGAAAAGTACCATCACCAAGAGTGCCATCGTTGATCAAACCTATATGACCGACGTTGAAGGTTTATTTGTTTGTGGCAACGCCCTTCATGTCCATGACTTAGTTGACTGGGTCAGTAAAGAAGGCGAAAAAGCTGGCATGCATGCGAAGAAGTATTTATTATCTGAGAAGAAACAGAAAGATTTAAAACCAGTATCCATTGGTTCAAATATTCGTTATGTAGTCCCGCATCAAATCGATTTCAATCGACTAGATGAAAATCTAACGTTCTCTTTTAGGGTAACAAAAAAGATGGCAGAAGGGCTATTTACAATTAGCCAAGATGGACAAACAATCTATTCTAAAAAAGCGAAACACATCGCCCCTGCAGAAATGGAAAATATACAACTAGACCCTAATATATTGAAATCATCATCACCCATTACCATTAGTTTGGAGGAAATCTTATGAAAGAGTTAACCTGTATTGTATGTCCAGTCGGTTGTCATTTATCGGTGGACGATGATTTAAATGTGACTGGAAACCGATGTCCAAGGGGTAAAACATATGGTTTCTTAGAAATGACCAATCCAACCAGGATGATGACCACAACCGTTAAAACTGCATTTGTTGAATTGCCAAGGCTTTCTGTCAAATCATCATCACCCATTCCAAAGGCATTAATATTTGAAGCGAAAGCACTACTCGATGGTATTATCATTAAAAATCATGTTAAAATAGGAGATGTAGTGTTGCCTAACATTTTAGGCACAGGCATCGATATTGTTTCAACTAAATCTATCTAAATAAGGAGTCTGTCATGAAGTATATTCTATCTATTGACCAAGGCACAACGAGCACGAGAGCTATCATTTTTGATCATGATTCAAACATCATCGCGATGGCGAGCGAAGAGATTACACAAATCTACCCTAACCCAGGTTGGGTAGAACACAACCCAAATCAAATTTGGGTGTCTGTTTTAGCTGTTATGGCAAGGGTGTTACTAGAAGCAAACTTAAAACCAGAAGACATTCACGCGATTGGGATTACCAATCAAAGAGAAACCACGATTGTGTGGGATAAGAAGAGTGGACAACCCGTCTATAATGCGATTGTATGGCAATCCAGACAAACCTCTCCAATTTGCGATGAACTAAACGAAAAAGGTTATGGAAACCTCTTTAAGTCTAAAACTGGGTTACTCATTGATGCCTATTTTTCTGGCACCAAAGTGAAATGGATTTTAGACAACGTGCCACACGCGAGAGAAAAAGCCAATCAAGGTGAGCTGATGTTTGGAACGATTGACACCTGGTTGATTTATAAATTAACTGGTTCAAAAGTACACGCTACTGATTATACTAATGCATCTAGAACACTCATGTATAACATCCATGATTTATGTTGGGATGATGATATATTAAATATTTTAAATGTACCAAAATCCCTTTTACCAGAGGTTAAATCTAGTTCTGAAATTTTCGGTTATACAACCCCATATACGTTCTTTGGACATGAGATTCCAATTGCAGGTATTGCAGGCGACCAACAAGCAGCACTATTTGGTCAAACTTGTTTTGAAGAAGGTATGGTTAAGAATACCTATGGTACTGGGTGTTTCATGTTGATGAATACAGGGCATAACCCAATAACATCTGAGCATGGTCTATTAACCACAATTGCTTGGGGGATTGACGGAAAAATAACTTATGCACTTGAAGGTTCAGTATTCGTTGCAGGCTCATCCGTACAGTGGTTAAGAGATGGTATAAAACTCATACATAAAGCATCAGAAACCGAAAGCTTAGCTAATAGTTTAGCCTCAAATGAAGGCGTATATATTGTACCTGCATTTGTCGGATTAGGTACACCTTATTGGGACTCAGACGCACGTGGTGCAATCTATGGGTTAACCAGAGGTACATCTAAAGAACATATCGCTAGAGCAGTGTTAGAAGCGATATGTTACCAATCGATGGATGTTTTAAGGGCAATGGAAGAAGATACGAAGTTGCCAATCACATCCTTTAAAGTAGATGGTGGAGCAACCGTTAACCAATTCTTAATGCAGTTTCAATCTGATATCCTAAACTTAAGAGTCGAACAACCTAAAATACTAGAAACAACCGCACTTGGTGCATGTTATCTTGCAGGTTTAGCAACACAGTTTTGGTGCACAAAAGAAGAAATCATCTCCTCATGGCAACTTGCTAATGCATTTACACCAAAGATGGACGAACTTAGTAGAGCCAAATATATTAGAGGCTGGCATGTTGCAGTAAAAGCTACCCAAGTATTTAAGATCAAATAACACTAATCTATCATAAGTGTTAGACAAATGATATACTATAGATAAATGAATATACCCATAAAGAGAAGGTAAGAGGCAAGCTCTAAGACCCTTCAGCAACCTACCAATAGGCAAGGTGCTAAAACTTGTTGATGGCAACCTAAAATGATAAACCCATCGACCAGATGGGTTTTATTGATTAAAAAGGAGGATTTATATGCAATTTCCATTTAAAACGAATCCAAAAAAGGATTCAAGAAAAGTGAGTTTGAGTTTCATTCGTTTAACATCGCTTGAAGAAAAAGAGGTACTATTAGACTTTCTCATTCATAAGGGTTATCAATTGATGAGTGAAAAAATGCGAGATGACAATATCGTTAGAGCCATCGCCATGCCAGCAATAGGGCTTGGCGTCATTGGTTATGGTAACATCTATGTTATGGCAGAACAAATGTATCACGGGGCTAAAGTCTATGATACTTTAGATGGATTCATGACAGAATCTATCCAATAAATCTGTCAAAAATATTGGCATAATATGCTAAAATAGCACGTAGAGAGGTTTATCATGAAAACAAACAAATACATCTTATATGCTATTTTAGCAGCGGTTTTATATGCACTGTCCACACCATTTTCAAAACTCATCTTAGATGATTTATCACCAACCTTTATTGCAAGCTTACTATATTTAGGCGCTGGTATTGGGATGGGGATTATCGCATTCTTACGGATGAAGTTCACAGACCATGACTATGAGCGGTTTACCAAAAGTGAGCTACCAGCCATCATCGGCATGATTCTACTCGATATCTTAGCACCTATCATTTTATTATTTGGACTTAATATGACCAACCCAGAAAATGTCGCGCTACTCAATAACTTTGAAGTGGTTGCAACCGCGATGTTTGCCTTCTTTATTTTCAAAGAAGCGATTCCTAGACGATTACGAATTGCCATCATTTTGGTGACTGTTGCAAGCATCATACTATCAGTTGAAGACATTAGCGCATTTAAGTTTAACTTTGGTTCGCTTTTAGTTTTACTAGCGGCACTATCTTGGGGGTTAGAAAATAACCTCACCAGACGGTTATCCCTAAATGATCCATTGATGGTGGTCGTCATTAAAGGTATATTTTCAGGGTTAGGCTCTTTAGTGATTGCCTTCAGTTTAAATGAAGTAACACTAAATATCCAATTGATGCTACTAACACTGCTATTAGGCTTTATTGCTTATGGGCTAAGTATATTCTTATATGTGACTGCTCAAAGTAAATTAGGGGCTGCTAAAACCAGTGCATTCTATGCATTCGCACCATTTGTGGGTGCGATACTATCTTTGATTATTTTTAAAGAAGTACCCGGCTTTAATTTCTTGATTGCGATTATCATTATGGCGATTGGGTCATATTTTGCATCAACAGAGAAAAAAGAAAAAGCATAATAAAAATCCCAGACGATGGCTATCCATCTGTCTGGGATTTTGTTTCTAAGTTAGTTTAAGTGTTGTTAAACATGTGTTGCTGTCAATATAAGTTGTAATCGATGTGGAAGCTTCTAAACCATTTTGTGATACCGTGATTTCTAATGATTTACTACTTGGTAACCAAATCCCTAAGAAGCCATTGTTCGAACTGCTAACTTGATCATTGAATACGATTTTGCCAGTGGATTTTTCTTCTATATAGACATCAAATGTTTGATTTTTAAGTTCACCTCTACAAGTGACCAAATTATGATTTGCACAAGGGTGCGTTTGGTTGATATAGGGTGCGATTGACAGGTAAAATTGATTTGGTGGTAAGTCAATCTCTATTTGCTTGGATTGATCACCAATCGTCAGTGATTTGCCTGTGATACCAGCATAAAACCCAGTTGGTTCTGATAGGTTATGTTCAAGCGATAAGATCATTTCTTTTACACTCATTTGATCTAAATCATATTGACTCAAAAATGCATCGTGTTTTGAATTTGGTTTTATCAAATAAAACAATGAAACCAATACACTGATGATGATTAATCCAATAATAAATGTTTGTTTCTTCATAGTTTCCCCTTTGTTCGACTAGTGTTTATACATAGTAAGCTTGATAGCCTAAATCAATGATTTCATCTAGAATTTCTGTTGGTGTTACATCATTTGTTTCATAAATCACATGCGCAATCGATGTTTGAAAATCAATATCGAATCTCAAAACGCCAAGGTTTTTGAGTCTAGTGTCAATACGATTAACGCAACCTATGCAAGTGATACCGTTTATTTTGATGTTTGCTTCCATGAGAACCTCCTTTGAAAAATCGAATGATACACTAGTATCTTAACAGTTCAAACCGCCCTTTAGCAATCGCTTGTCGGTTCATTTTTTGTTCACAATCTTGTGTTATGATATAGACGAAGGTGATATGATGAGAAACAAATATGTGATGTTTGGTGGTTTATTTATTATTACGTTAGTGATTGGCATTCTATTCTTTTATTTCATGCCTAATTTCAATAGGACACCAGATTATCCTTATTATGGGCATATGGTTGGTGGTTGGATGATGCCATTTATGATGATTTTCATGGGTTTGTTTTGGTTAGCAGTTATCTACTTTCTATTCAAGAAATTAGATGATAAAAACAGCCATACACCACAATCCATCGATATATTGAAGACAAGATTAGCTAAAGGGGAAATTACTGTAGAAGAATATGAAACTTTATTGAAGAAATTGGAAGGTAACTTATGAAAAAATTAGTATATAGTTTTGCAATCATCGCAGCCGCATTAACATTGAGTTATCTCTTTGTGAATCAGTCATTGTTTGCGAACCCATTTAATCAACCTAGAGATAATCCTTATTATACCAATCAAACTGTATCAACGTTTGAACAACTTTACATGCATTTATATGATGATGATCAAGATGCGCTAGATACTGCTTTTGCGCAAGCGTTAAAGGATGAGCAAATCAACCAATTGGCTTTGGATGATGCTTTATTAGCATTAGATTTGATCAAAACATCATTGGTTCTTGATTATGAAATCCTGTTTGATGATTCATACCGTACATTTGGAATGATGGGTGGTAGAGGTTATGGTTGTCACAACAATATCAATGTTGAATCGTATGAGTTTTACTACATGCATCAAACTTATTCAACCAGACAATACATGGATGAACAGTTTTTAACCAGTTTGTCCTCTTATGATTTAAGTACTCTTGAATTGGCAGATATCGTTTTATTAGTTGATCAAATTAAAACAGAAATCTTACTGGATTTAACCAACAACTAACTACCATTTAGGTGGTCCAAGCATGGGCCACCTAATTTTTACTGTATAATATAGATGAGGTAGATGAGATGCGTATTTTGGTCGTAGAAGATTATAAAAAAATGAATGACTTAATTACGATGTTTGCTAGACAGGATGGTCATACAGTCAAGCAAGCTTTTTCTGCTGAGTCAGCTTTAGAACTTCTAAACGATACGGTTTTCGATATTTGTATGCTAGATTTGATGTTGCCGAATATGCAAGGTGAAGACCTCATCCAATCTATACGAAATAAGAGTGATATCTATATTATGGTCATCTCCGCTAAAATTGACGTCCATAATCGACTGGACGCATTATCATTAGGTGCGGATGACTATATCATCAAGCCTTTTTCGATGGCAGAAGTCATGCTTAAACTTAAGAATATCGAGAAAAGGATCACGATCAAATCACCACTATTGATGTCGTTTAACCATGGTGATTTAGTCATCAAACCATTGACACGTGAAGTCATCGTGGACCAGATATCTGCGATGTTAACAAAATATGAATATGTTATTTTGTTACATTTAGTCGAACATTCAAATATGATATTAAGTAGAGATGACATTCAATCAGCTTGTTTCTCTGATTCTGATGCATTTGATCGTGTCATCGATACATTTATTAAAAACATAAGAAGGAAGATTGATGGCTTTAAAGATAATCAATCTTATATCAAAACCCACTATGGATTAGGGTATCAGTTTGTAGGTGAACGCGATGAATAGTCTAAAAAAACTATTGAAACACCACATCTTTTACGCAGTGACTGGGATTTTTATCTCGATTGTTTTTGCCTTGAACTTAGCGTTCTTTATTTTCGCAAACATTAATTATAACAACGATATCAAAAGAACACATGAGAAGCTTTTAGACATGGTTGCTCATTTGTCGATTGAAGATCCATTGGTTATTGATGCGTATTTGGAACATTATACGCATAATAACCAAGTCATCATCACTTATGTGGATGCCAATGATACCTTGGTATTCTCAAATGATACCAATCAAACCTTAACCACTTTTGAACCGCTATACTATAATGATAATTATGTGGGAAAGATCTCCGTTAATTATGAATCATCGACGTTATCTGAAACTTATTTGTTGGGCTTTTTGTTATTGAATATCGCTTCAATCCTATTCTTCATCATAGGTACTTGGTTATTTAGAGTGTTCTTATATAAACAGTATCGAATGCTTAATCAGGATATCGACCATATCACAAGAGAAGATGTTTTGTTTAAATTCGATGAAATTAGAGATGCAAATCACCTAATCACTAGTAGTAAGCAGGAGCAAATCAAACAGAAACAAGTATTTGAGGCAAACATTAGAAGTCTTGCACATGATATTAAGACACCTATTACAACCGCACTCATCATGGCAGAAGCCGTGACAACAAATAGAATGGATCCTCTAGAAGCCATAAAAGACATTGAACATGAATTAAAACAAGCTGCGGCTATGATGCCTCAGTTCATCGAAATTGATTTCAAGAAAGTCAGTTACACACAAGATATATCATCATTCATTAAAACATTTGTGATGCAATATCAAGCTGTATTTGAGACCAAACACATTAAAGTCGATACTAACCTCGAACCGCTTTTGATTAAAATCGCAGACGTTGATCTTAAAAGATTAATTGAGCATTTATTATTTAACGCATTTTACTACTCAAAGCCACATGCGAGCATCGCAATTACTGTCAACCAGGCGTTAAGGCAACTGATTATTAAAGATGAAGGTATTGGGATGAATCAAGATACCGTTAATCAAATACTAACAAAGCCATTTAGATTAGAAGAAACCAAGTCATATCATAAGAATGGTACTGGACAAGGTTATCCTATCATTCTAGAAATCATTCACCGCTTAAATGCGTCTATTCATATCGAGAGTGAACTTAATAAAGGTACAACTATTGAAATTACATTCTAAATAATCAAACACATTTTTTAAAAATAATGTGTTTTTCTTTTGTTAAAACCCTATAATATAAATATAGATTTCAGGTGACCATATGACAACACAAAAGAAGCAGGCATTACTATTCTTATTATTAATAGGCATTATCAGCTTATTAGCAGACTTTACACACGAAGGGGCTAGAAGTATATATGGACCATACTTAGGTTTACTCGGTGTATCTGCTTTTATGGTTTCATTTACAGCGGGCTTAGGTGAATTCATTGGGCAAAGTTTAAGAATCGTTACAGGCATCATTGCCGATAAAACAAAACAATATTGGCTCATGATGTTTATTGGATATGCGATTAATCTACTTGTGATCCCACTCCTTTATTTTGTTCAGCCAGGGTTTTTTGAAGTAGCAATTATATTGATTTTACTTGAACGTGTTGGTAAAGGTATTAGAGCACCTGCAAAAAGTGCGTTAACCTCGTTTGTTAGTCCACATTTAGGGGCAGGTAAAACATTTGCTTTGCAAGAAATGATGGACCAATTAGGGGCATTTTTAGGACCACTCTTTGTGTTTCTAGTGTTATCGATTAATAAAGGTAGTGAGCTAAATGGCTATCAGATTAGCTTTGGTTTACTAGGTATTTTCTCAATCATGACATTAGTTGTCATACTCGTTGCAAGACTTAAATATCCAACCCCTGATCACTTTGAGGTATCGAAACATGCTACCCACTTTAGAGGCAACAAAGCTTTTATCATTTACTTAGTCGCAATCAGTTTTATAGCACTTGGTTTTATCGATTATCCATTTATGGCATATCATATTAAGACCTATGACCTAATGGATATTGCCTATGTACCGCTACTATATGCTTATGCAATGGGCATTGATGCCATCTCAGCACTGGTATTTGGTATATTATTTGATCGTATTCAGGTAAAAGCGCTATTAATTAGCATACTCATTTCACTTTGTTTTTCACCCGTGTTCTTCTTAAATCAAAACCTAGTATCCGTCATCATAGGTGTCACTCTATGGGGGATTGGTATGGGCGCATTAGAATCCATATTAAAAGCCGTTATCTCAACCTCAGTCTCCAAAGATAAACGTGCCACAGCTTATGGCATATTTTATACCGTATTTGGATTATCCTGGTTTATTGGTTCTAGCATCGTTGGCAGCCTTTATGGTATATCGATTGAAGCAGTTGTTATATTTTCTGTTTCGATGGAGATACTTGGGGTAATCATGTTATGTGTTTATCAAAAAGCTGTCAAAAACTACATAAATAACACCGTAAGTAATCATTGATTAATAAATTAAGTAATGTTATGATTAATCTAGAATCAGTCATTACATTATAGGAGGGCATTATGAGGTTATTGTTATATATACGTTTGAGAATCAATCTATTATATTTACGTGGCGTTGAAAAGAAATTTGATAAAACCATGACCAAAGTTTCCGAACAAAAGCTTAACCGAATCAATGAAAGCCTCAATTTCGTTAATCAATCGATTAAACGATTCCAGTCGTTATACTCAGACGTCTATAAAACATGGGCAACTCAATTTGAAGAGAAAATAACGAAAAGAAACGAACTTATTAAGGACCGTTTAGAGTTGGCAAACAGATTCATCGAATCGGTAGAACAGTTTAAAAAGAATCCTCAATCGATGTCTTATCTTGTTTTTATCAAACAATATAGTGATTTCATTGAAGTATTAAAAACCACTAAGTATGGCGATGTCACATTAAAAACGGCTTTAAAATCTTATCAACAAATCTCGTCTTTTCATGCCATTTGGACTAGAGATTATAATGCATTTCAAGGTTTAGTTGGGGCAAGCCAAATCATTGATGAGATGAAAGATATGTTTATTACTGGTGATACGTACAGAAGATTACTCAGTTATCAAACGCATATCAATCATATCAAGAAAATGGGGACTGATTTTTCATATCAAACTGCACCATATGAACGGGCTTTATTATTCTTTACAGATATCGCTGCTTATGCGGTTGCCCAAAATGCTAAATTCATATATAAACATCTGTATCAGTATTATCACGACCATAAACAAGACACGGATTTTAAACTAGAAAACCACATTCAATATTTATTTAATACCCATCAGATGGACCACATGGATTTAAAACTCTATTTTGATGGCGCACAAAATCAAAACATGACCGCATTTGAAATAAGAATTATCACCCAAGTCTTAAGCAGACATAAAGAAGCTAAATTCATTCAAAACTTATATATCAAAGATGGCGATAAGAAGATTAAGATGGATTTAGTATTATTCATCAAAGGTCATATTTACCTTTTAAACTGCCACGATTATAAGGGTAGTATCACAGGTCTTGCCATAACAGATACTTGGCAGAATACATTCTTAACAACCCCTAAAGACCAAGATCAAAACTTTGATAAAAGTTCAAGTCTTAACTTTCCAAATCCTTTAAAAGAAAATCTCAAACACATCGAATTACTTAAACAGATTTACCCATTTGAATATGAAGGATTTGCTTTATTCAATGATGAGGCAGAAATTAAGACAACCGGCCGAGGTACTTATTTAGAAAGAGAATTCTTACTATATCTAGATAACATTGAAGATAAGAAGATGGATACCAGACTTGCTTATTACACACTCATGCTTGAAAATATCGTTGAATAGGATTTGACAGCCCAAATATTGGGCTGTCATTTTAATTTTTTCAATTGTGGTATACTAATACCATATGTGATAGATGTACTTTTGGAGGACATATGTTAAAGAAAATGCTCGTATTAACTTTAGTGATCTCACTAGGAGTGCTTTACGGTTGCACAGAAAAATCGACGACCACCTTACCTGAAGATGAAACTGCATTACCACTTGATATTAAATCGATTAGTGGTTTTGATGATGTAGTTGAAGTATCAAAAAATGACTATTTTCATCCTTTAAAAGACATTGAAATCATCAATGAACAAGATGAAAACATCGCCTATTTGTTTAATGTCAAAGGGCAAGTGAATTACGGTGTGGTAGGTGATTATACACTAAATTATTCGCTGTCATATGGGGATGAGGTCATCACCAAAACTAGAACGATTAAAGTTTTAGATCAACCCATCATTGAAGAAACAACTAGAAGAAATCAATCGAATGCGCTAGTTGTCCCTCTAGATGGCGGGTCTTACAGAAGTGGGGCCGCAACCGATATCAATCATCCGGTTAACCCACTATTTATCAATCCATCATTATTGGATAAAGCTGTGCCGTCAAATGGTTGGTGGACCTCTTTACTTGTGAACAATTACGGTGGTGGTAATGGTATTTATACCAACCCATTGCGTTCAGCCTTCTCTAACCTAGGGGCTGAGATTACCAATCCAGGTGCTGGGTTTGTCCAGTACTGGAATCCAGAAAACTATAATACGATGGCCAATTTCTCATTGGCTTTACCAGATATGTATTTAAAAACCAGTTCTTTAAATGAGGGCTATCAAACCTATGTGGAAGACTATTCAGATTCAACGGTGAGTGTTGCCATGAAAAACGTTGGTGGGAAAGAAGACCATATGGTGTTAACTTATCAACAAGGATCCCCTTATGTATATGCAGAAGTGATGGACCAAACCAAGCCCTTTATTTCGATTGCTGGACAAGGGTCAACCGGGATTGAGTTTTATTCGGTGGATGGCAATAAACTAACGAGTACTTCATATATGGGTAGTGGGATTGTCATTAGATATGTTTCTAAACACATCGGATACGAAACCAGCAGACCTGCACAAGTTGGTCAACCGATTTATGGCGACCGTTACTTTCTAGTGAGTACACCAGATGGTTCAACATTTAACCTTACTTCTAGCAAGGTCTCATTAAACTTAAATGGCTCAAATATGTTTTCAGTATCCGCCATTCAAGATTTAGATGAGGCATCATTTTATCATGACCGCGCTTATTTAAAACCACTCGCAGGTGATGTCTCATTTACTGTCGACCACACGACTAGTATGGTTGAAACAACTTATACAACCAGTATTCAAGACGTTTTATCAACCAATAGAGACCCATTATTATTCTTATTGCCACATCACTATCAAAATAGTGAACAAACTTTATTAAATTATGAGTTTGAAACCATTAGAGGGCATTTAAAACTCATGCAAGGTAATCAGTTTAAAACGACTTTATCGTTTAATGGCTTATTACCAGCAATGACCTTGCCAAAGAATAGTGAGTTTAGTACATCAGATATGACAGACTATTTAAGCGATCTTAGTGAAGAAACGCTTGTTACGGATACAGAGAACTTCTTAAACGATGAAGGCCCATACTGGAACAGTAAAGCCATCTACCCACTGGCACAAGGCATCATCATTGCCGATCAAATGGGCAATGACTCATTAAAAGTAGATTTGATTTCAAAATTAAAATACGTATTAACCGATTGGTTTACATACAGTGCATCTGGTGATGATAGGTATCTTTATTATAATGAGGCTTGGGGCAGTGTGTATTATTCAAATAACGATTTTAATACGGCATCTGAACTATCTGACCACGCTTTTACACATGGGTATTTGGTATATGCATCTAGTGTGTTAGCCATGTACGATGCATCCTTTTATAGCGATTACGGTAAAATGGTAGATATCTTATTAAATGATTTTATGTATCCAGTTAAAGATGATTATAACTACCGCTATTTAAGATCGTTTGATCCGTGGGCAGGTCACACTTGGGCACACGGGTTTGGTAGTTTCGCAGAAGGTAATAATATCGAATCATCCAGTGAAGCCATCCAGTCATGGGTAGGCGGGTATCTTTGGGCACTAAAAAAAGGTGATACCAAATTAAGAGATACAGCCATTTATGGTTTCGCACACGAACTATCGAGTGCGAAAACTTATATGTTTGATTATGAAGGCATCGTCTTCAAAGATAACTATAGTGAATACGCCTCTGTTGCAGGTATGATTTGGGGTGGAAAATACGATTATGCCACTTGGTTTGGTGCAAACCCAACCTTCATATATGGTATCCAGTGGTTACCTAATGGCGAGTATATTTCCAACTATGCACTGAATGATACTGAAAGAGCGAAATTGACCTTGATTTATCAAGATTATTTGGATGCGAAAAACGGCACGATTGATACTTGGTTTGCCAATATGTGGAGTATCCAAGCCTTAATTGACCCAAGCATTGCCTTGGCACAATTTGATCCGAGTAAAATACTAGCAGACGATTATCCAGCTGACTTATCTCAGACATATTACTTATTAAATGGGTTAAAAACGTATGGTCAGAGAAGTACAGCATTTGTGATGAAGCTACATCCAAATGTCACATCATCGATTTATACCAATGGTGATGGCACGTATGCTTTAATTTGGAATCCAAGTGATACCGCTCAAAAAGTACTATTCTATGGACCTAATGAAGAAGTAGTAACCAAAGATGTTGAAGCGAATAGTTTTAAAGCTTATAAATTAGTCTAACCCGATAATAACGACAATCAAAAACTTATCACAGTAGAGCATACCTCAATGTGATAAGTTTTTTTTCAATTTATAACCTTTGTTAATCGATATAAGTTATAATTATATAAGACTTAATACAAGAGAACTGAGGTGTGGTCATGGCCAGTAGTCAAGAATATGTCTTCTATGTCGTTGAGAGACTCAAACGATATTATGATGTCAGTTATCGTAAAATGTTTGGTGAATATATGGTCTATATCGATCAAAAACCCATCATTTTGATTTGTGATGACCAACCTTATATCAAAATCCATGAATCCACAGAATATATTTTAAAGGACGCGCCAAAAGGGTATCCATATAAAGGGGCTAAACTGCACTACTTACTCGATATCGATGATATCGAGGTATTAAGACAAGTGGTGGATGCACTGTTACCTTTTATTGTCCTTAAACCAAAAAGAAAGAAAATTAAACC
This sequence comes from uncultured Acholeplasmatales bacterium, assembly GCA_927433595.1. GTDB lineage: Bacteria > Bacillota_I > Bacilli_A > Acholeplasmatales > UBA5453 > Paracholeplasma. Next base: position 19,488 of record CAKMJY010000050.1, read on the forward strand.
AACCGTTTAGAGGCTTAATATGCAAAAAAGACAAGACATCGACATTGAGACCAGACAATATTATCATCAGGCAAACCTGGTTTATATATCCACCATTGCTGCAGATATCATTTTAATCCCAATTATATTCTTTACAGGCAGTATGGTATCCTTCTTTGGGAACCTGATCGGCATGCTAATCGCCTTAGTGGCGGTATATTTGAATAAGAAGAAGTATTATGGGTTATCGGCTTTACTATTCATTGGTGTGATTACCGCTTTAGGGGTATTACAAGTATTACTATTTGGACTAACCTCAGGCTTCATGTATTATTTTTTCAACATGAGTGTTTTGATTGTATATACCAAATGGCGTCCAAGTTTAAAATTCATAGGGGTTTTAATTGAAATCATTTTATTTGGTGTAACATTCATATATGCTATATATAATGCACCTTTTTATCCACTAGAATTGGGCTGGATTATATTCTTCCATTCCATTAACTTTGTCCTTAATATTACAGGGGTTGCCAATTCCGCTTATTACTATATCAGGATTGCTCAAGATGCCCAAAAGACGTTATCACTTTTAGCAACCACAGACTACTTAACAGGCGTCAATAATCGAGTCGCTTTTGATCAGTTCATGCAAAAAAGAAAAGACACATTTAATCATAATAAACGACCATTTGGACTACTCATGATCGATGTTGATTTCTTTAAGAGAATCAACGACACATACGGTCACGGTTGTGGCGATGATATTCTAAAAGGTATCGCATCCCAATTAAAACAAGAACGTGGCAATCAAGATTTCATTGCCAGGTATGGTGGTGAAGAGTTTGTATATGTGATCGATGCTTTTGACCAGCAAGTCGTACTTGAAGTGGCGGAACGTTTAAGAACCAAGATTGAACAATATGCATTTAGTTATCAAGGACAAACCATTAACATGACAATATCGATCGGTGGGGTATTTGTCACATCAAATAGAACTACTGAGTATGAGTGGATTTTGGCTGCAGATGAACATTTGTATGAAGCCAAAGCCGAAGGTAGAAATAAAGTCATCATCAAAACATTCTAGTCACTATAAGATACATGTTATAACACCTATTTTTAGACGAGTGAGCACTAAATCTCATTCGTCTTTTTTCTCACAAAAAATTGATATATATCAAGGAAATATCGTGCAGATTAGTATATACTTTAGCTAGAAGAGGTGATTTATATGAATAAAACAGTATTACAATTAGAGACATTGACTTGTCCATCTTGTGTTAGAAGAATTGAGGCAACACTTTCCAAACAACCAGGGATTGAAGTTGCTACAGTGAAGTTTAATGCATCCAAAGTGGATGTTACATATCAAGAAACAATTATTAACGCCACAGATATCAAACAATTGGTTGAATCTATTGGCTATAAAGTGACTGATGTTAAATGATATGGTTAAAAAAACATCATAGAATCATTGTATTATCTATCCTATTTGTATCGTCAATTGTTTTAAATGAAATCGATCCTAAGATGATATCTTCTATGATTGTCATGACGACGTTGACGATACTGGCTGGTGCACACATATTTAAAAAAGCCTTAATGGATATCAGATATCGCATCATCGGGATTGATTTATTGGTTAGCATTGCAGTCATTGCTGCATTTATCATTGGTGACTTATTTGAAGCGGCCGCAGTGACATATTTATTCACATTAGGTCACATTTTAGAAAAGGGATCTTTAGAAAAGACAAGAGGCGCATTAAAAGCCTTGATGGATTTAAAACCTAATATGGCAAGAGTCATAAATCAGGGCATTGAAACCATGGTATCACTAGATGATGTTAAAATTGGTGACAAAATCCTTGTTAAAGCTGGTGAAAAGATACCAGTTGATGGCATCATATTAGAAGGTTTTGTCAGCATCGATGAACAAATGATGACAGGTGAATCTATGCCTGTAGATAAAAAAGTGGCTGACAAAGTCTTTGGTGCAACCATTGTCCAATCGGGCTATTTAAAGATGCAGGCAGAAAAAGTTGGGGATGATACCACACTAAGTAAAATTATTCATATGGTAGAAGAAGCCCAAGACAATAAAGCCATCACACAGAAATTCATGGAACGTTTTTCATCTTTTTACACACCACTTGTAGTAACAATCGCCATTTTAATCTTTATAGTGACCAAAGACATTAGATTTGCAATTACAATGTTAGTCATCTCATGTCCTGGTGCACTTGTGATTGCAACACCAGTTTCATTTGTTGCAGGGATTGGTAATGCCGCTAAAAAGGGTATTCTGTTTAAAGGCGGTGAATCGATTGAGCGACTAGCCAAAGGCGATATTGTATTCTTTGATAAAACAGGTACATTAACCATTGGTAAACCAAGCGTTCAACGCATTAAATCTTATGGATTAGATGAAACCATGTTGGTGAAGATTGCTTCAGTCGGTGAGTCATACAGTGAACACCCATTATCACTAGCAATCATAGATTATGCGAAAGAGCTTCATATCGATTTAAGTGATAAACCAGATAAAACAGACTTAGTCATTGGAAAAGGCATCATTTTTAGTTATCAGGGTAAAGATTATCAAATTGGTAATAGAAAATTAACAAAAAACCTAACGACAGATGTAGTCAAAGACATAAAAGATTTCGAATCATCTGGTCTAACAACGCTAATCTTAAGTGAAGGTGATTTAGTTTTGGGTATCTTTGGGATAGCAGATGAAATGAGAAAAGATGCGAAAGCAGTTATCCAGTCATTAAAGGACATGGGTATTAAAGAAACCATTATGTTAACTGGAGATCAACCGCTCATTGCTAAGCATATCAGTGATCAATTAGGAATGGATATGCATTTTGCGAGTTTACTACCAGAAGATAAGGCAAACATCATTCAAAAATATAAAGATTCACACCATACCATCTTTGTAGGAGATGGTATTAATGATGCACTCGCATTATCCTATGCAAATGCATCAGTTGCCATCGGTGGTTTAGGTAAAGATTTGGCCATGGAAACAGCGGATGTTGTTCTCTTGCAAGACTTAAATCGATTAATCGATGCCATCGATATCAGCCGTAAGGTCAGACTAAATATGATTGAAAATATTGGATTTGCGCTAATTGTTGTTATAATACTGATGTTAGGTGTTATATTTAATGTAGTGAACATGTCACTTGGCATGTTAGTACATGAACTATCTGTGTTGATTGTATTAATCAACGCAATTAGACTTTTAAAGTATAAGGGGCGTTTCCATGAAAAAAGAACTAGAACCGAGTAGCTGTATTCAAAAGGTACCTATTTTTAAAAACCTATCCAATGAAGAATTAGAAGAAATCATCATGATTTCATCACATAAGAAACTAGAAAAAGGGGCATTCATCTTTAACCAAGGGGATACTTTAAACAGTTTATATGTGGTACATAAAGGTAAAATTAAGATTACCAGATATTCAGAAGACGGGAAGGAACAAGTCATCAGAATTCTTGGCCATGGTGAGTTTTTAGGTGAACTCGCCTTATTCAATCAAGAAATCACTACCACACATGCGGAAGCCTTAGAAGATGCAATCGTCTGTTTAGTCGATAATAAAAGACTAAAAGACCTCATGTCAAAAAGTCCAAATTTAGCACTTAAAATGATGCACGAGTTGTCTAATCGTTTGGAGAAAGCAGAATCTATGATTGAAGGTAATTTATATCTAGCCAAACAAAGATTGGTTAAGTTGTTATTAACATTAGAGAAAGACCAAATCATCCGGTTCCAAACGACCAAAGCTAACCTAGCATCACAAATTGGTATCACACCAGAAACCTTTAGTCGTAAATTAAAAGAACTTGAACAAGATGAATACATTGCACTCATCAATAATAAAACCATCAAAATTCTGGACAAAAAAGCCTTAAAACAGGTCATCAATTCTAATCAAATCTAATGCTGTATCATGAACTAGAGATGAGCATTTTGCTCATCTTTTTTGATGGTTTTTAATTATTTATTGTATCTTTTATAATATTTATATATAATGGACTTAAGAAATCACCCTTTAAAAACCTATACTATATCAAATTAGACACTAATGTGGGAAAACATGTCAAAGACATTTTTTTATAGGGGGTTATTATGAATTCTAGTAAACTAGCGATTTACGGTTTGGTTTTTTTAGTATGTATTGGTTTGGTACTAGTCGGTTCCATGTGGTTTGATCAGTGGAGTAAGTATATTGAAGTAGCGACATTGGTTGGTGCTGGTACCGGGTTTGTTAAACTGATATATGAATCCAATAAAACCAGAAAACTCAAAGAAGCTGAGTTCATGTCAGAACTAAATAGGGACTACATTACAAATACACACATCTGCCAATTATTTGAAAAACTTGAACATGATTACCGTTATCCAAATGAACCATCTGCGATTAAAGATCATGAAGATGTCTTATCGTTTGTCGTATACTTCACCTTTTTTGAAACGTTATACGACATGATAAAAAAGAAAATCATCAAAATCGAAAATGTCGATGATTTATTTGGTTACAGATTCTTTTCGATGTTACATAACAAAAAAGTCATTGACATTGAACTTACTAACCCAATCGTGATGGCATCTTATGTCAATATCTTTAGGTTATACGACTTATGGTTAAAATATCGTATTAAAATGGTCATCAAACACAATTATAAACTTAGAGAGTTTGTCTTTATGTGGGAAAATAATCTATATGAAAACCACCCAGAATTTCTTAGATTTCTAAAGAAAGAATATAACACGTTTGAGATTGAACCTGCCAATAGAAGAGATATCTTTAAGATATACAACATCCAACGTTATGGCTATAGACGTATGAAAAAAGCTGGACTAGGTGATTTATTTGAACCATCCACATTTGGTGAGTTTAACCAAATGATCGAAAAGAAGATGCTTTATGTAAGAAAAGTGAACTTTGCCATTCAAGCCTATATCGGTGTTTTGATTATGGACGAAAAACACAAGTTCTATCAGTATGTAGACCCAACCAAAAAAGGCATCTTAATTGATACCGTGTTTGTTGATGTCATTTACCGCGGGTTAAACATACAAAACAAGCTCATTAAGTATGTCATCGATACGTATCAAGCAGATTATGACTATGCGATTTGTACCATTGATCCAAACAATACCAAGAGTGTGGATAACTTCACAGAAGAGGGATTTACAATTCATAAGGAGAACTTAAAGCTATACGGCAAGAAGAATAGACACATCTATATTAAGTACTTCAAATGAAACTATCTTTTTTTCTTACATAATAATGATATAATTTATGTATAAGTGTGCGAAAGAAGGGCTATTATGAGTATTAGTACAACAGAAGTTTACAAATATAAAAATTTCCAAGCATTAGCATCAGACGTCATCGTTCTTGCAAAAGAAGTGATGCCTGATAAAATCATTTACATCAATTCTTTAAATGATCAAACACAAATCACATTAAAGGTATCAGAGCATAACACGAATGTAACGCTAGAAGAAGGTACTGAAATTCCTGTTGAGGCAGCAATATGTAATAAGATTGATTATGCAAAAGGCGAGCCGTTAGTCTATGAGGACATTAAGGGTAGTAGAGCATTAACGGACATTCAGTCTACGATTGATTCACTCAATGTCAATGCATATCTTGGCGTGCCAATCGTCCTATCAGACGGTTTAAGATTTGGTACACTATGTGCCGCTCACCATGAGGCACAAACTTTTAGCGACAAGGAAATCAAGTTACTACAAAAGATTGCGAATATGTTTTCTTATTATCTAGAACTTGAACATAAAGCCTATAGAGATGCATTAACAGGTTTATTCAATTATCAATACTTACATACATCATTCCATGAATTGGCACCGAATGGTGGGATAATGATGATGTTTGACTTAGATCATTTTAAGTCAGTCAATGACACATACGGTCATTTAGTTGGGAATCGTGTTTTACAAACGTTTGCGTATAAACTAAGATCATTTTCTGATCCGATTGTCGGTGGCACAGCCTTTAGACTTGGTGGCGATGAGTTCCTATTAATCATCCCAAAAACGCTCGAGCCAATAGGCTTAACCGCTTTGTTAGAACAAATGCTTGAGACATTTGGGAAGTGGGAAGATATCGTCTCAATGCCACTAACTGCGAGTATTGGAGTCATACATTATGACGGTAATGGTCATCAAACCATTGATGATTTGCTTAAAATCGTAGATAAAGCACTTTATGAGGCAAAAGAAACAGGCAAAAACTGCTATACAATAGTTTCATAAAAAAGGGTAAAAAAAAGATGAAATTGAGGTTTCATCTTTTTTGTTGTTATTGACCTTTTATAAGTAATTCTAGTATTTGAACCGCATTGGTTGCTGCACCTTTTCTCAAGTTATCACCAACGACGAAACAGTTCATGCCATGTTCAATAGAATCATCTCTTCTGATTCTTCCGACATAAACATCATCTTGTTCAGATACCATCACAGGCATTGGATATTTAAGCTTGCTAGGGTCATCGTATAGGATGACGCCTGGTGCAGTCGCTAGATCTTGTTTGACTCGTTCGATATCAAAAGGTTGTTCGAATTCAAGGTTTAAGGATTCACTATGACAATTAGTGACAGGGACTCTAACCGAAGTAGAAGATACCCTTAGGTTAGGGATATGTAAGATTTTTCTCATCTCAAGGATGATTTTTTCTTCCTCTTTTGTATTCCCATTATCTAAGAATACGTCAATTTGTGGGATGACATTATTATAAATTTGATATGGGAACTTTGTGGTTTTACCAGTTGGCAGTTCATGTTCTAAATCATAAATGCCTTGAATGCCTGCACCTGATACGGCTTGATAGGTAGACACGACTACACGCTTTAATTTGTATAAATCATGTAGCGGTTTTAACACTAAGACTGCTTGAATGGTTGAACAGTTTGGATTAGCAATGATGTAGTCATGTTTAAAGGCATCATGCCCATTGACCTCAGGGACAACCAAAGGTATAGCTTCATCCATTCTAAAGGCACTGGAATTATCAATAACT
>CAKMJY010000051.1 GCA_927433595.1 uncultured Acholeplasmatales bacterium
GATGACAACATCTGCGTTGTTGGTCAACTGATCACCAAGCATTAAGTCTTTTTTGGTATACACACGTAAGCTTGGGATTTGATCTGCATTTAAGTCTTTTAAGACGGCTTTTGTTGTGTCTTCTTGCATATCTTTTAAAGAACTAGACCCATCCATGATGTGTAAGATTAAATCAGCATGTCTCACTTCACTTAAAGTTGATTCAAAACTTCTAACCAATTCATGTGGTAGTCTTGTTACAAAACCAACGGTATCACTCAAGATAAATGCAGGTCTTTTTGGTTGCTTGATGCGTCTTGTATGGGTTTGCAGGGTTGCGAATAACATGTTCTTTTCGAAGACATTTTTTTGTGCTTCAGACGTGGTCATCTTTAATAAGGTATTTAAGGTTGCTGACTTACCAACGTTCGTATAGCCAACCAATGCCACTACTGGGATATCGTTATCACTGCGCCTTTTTCTACTGGTTTCTTTTTCATTTTGAATCTTCAATAATTCTTTTTCAAGGCGTGTAATGTTTTGTTCGATTTTTCGTCTATCGAGCTCTAGTTTGGTTTCACCAGCACCTTTGGCATTGAATGAACCGCCCCCTTGTCTGGATAGACTTGAAGACATACCAGCCAGTCTTGGTAACATGTATCGTTGTTGGGCAAGAGAGACTTCTAACACAGACTCTTTTGTCTGTGCACGTTCTGCGAATATCGATAAAATCAAGAAACTTCGGTCCATGATTTGTACCTCTAGTTCCTCTTCTAAATGCCTAATTTGAGCAGGGGATAAGACATCATCAAAAATCACGATTTGGATATCCAAAACAGCGATTGCTTGTTTGATTTCTTGTACTTTACCACTACCAATGTAGGTTCTACCGTTTGGCATCTCAGCTTTTTGTGTAAACTGATCAATGACCTTAATATTAACGGCCTCTGCTAAATTTGAAAGCTCGTTTAACGATGCTTTCATGTCATAATTGCCTAAATCTAGGCCTACTACGATTGCCCTATCCAATATATCACCACCAAAAAAAAGAATAGCACTCGGCTATTCTTCATTATACATTAATTTTGATTTACGCTCTACTACAATCCACATTTAAGTTGTGCACCGCAGTTTGTACACGTATGACAGCCACCAACATCTTGGACAACGCCTTCACGACATACAGGACATAAGTTACCGACTTCTGCGCCGATTTCTCTGTCTTGTCTATCTGAACGAAGTGGTGTTGGGACTTCGTCGTTGTGTGTTTGACTTTGTGCTTTAGGCATCTCAACACCAAGGTCAGCCATATCGACTTGAACTGGTGTTTCAGATTCTTTCTTAAGCGATAATACTTGGGCATCTCTAGATCCATCGACATAGACGGTACCGCCTTTAGCGCCACCTTTGTAAAGTCTCATATAAACACGTTCAACTTCTTCAACGGTATAGCCTTTAGGGGCATTAACGGTTTTAGAAATAGAAGAGTCAACCCAGTTTTGAATGATACATTGAACATCCGCATGTTCTTCAGGTGCAAGTTCCATTGCAGGGACGAAGAAGTCAGGTAATGTTTCTTTTGTATATTCAGGGTGTAAGTTCAGATAAGTCTCAACAATGTTCGCATTGACTTCGATATATTTACCTAAACGACCAGAACGGAAGTAGGTGAATGCGAAGTATGGTTCTAAGCCTGTGGATACCCCAACCATTGTACCGGTTGAACCTGTCGGTGCAATCGTTAGTAGGTGAGAGTTTCTAATACCATACTTTAAGATACCCTCATGGATATGCTTCGGTAGCTTTTGAATGAATTTGCCTTTAACAAACGCTTCTCTTGAACCAAACTCATCCAAGAATGGGAATGATCCTTTTGTCTTAGCAAGTTCAATGGAGGTTTCATAAGCTTTGGTTGCGATAAACTTGAATAATTCATCAACCAATTTATTACCTTCTTTTGAACCATAGCGTAGGCCAGCATAGATTAATAAGTCATGTAGACCCATCACACCCATACCGATACGTCTTTCACCAAGGGCTTGTTGTTTGTTTTGTTCTAAGAAATAGTACGTTTGGTCAATGACGTTATCCTGCATACGGATAGCATTAGAGACGGTTTTACCTAATTGGTCCCATAATACTTCTTGTGTCTTAGGGTTAACCATGGTTGCAAGGTTAATGGCTGCTAAGTTACAAACGGAATATGGGGCAAGTGGTTGTTCACCACATGGGTTTGTACAAACTACTTTTTGACCATAAGAGGTTGCATTCGTATAGTCGTTGGCATTATCAATGAAGAAAATACCAGGTTCTGCAGAGTATGTTGCACAAACGTTGATTAAGTTCCATAATTCTCTGGCTTTAATGGTGTGGTATACATGGCTTGGGTAACCCATTTGTTCCCAAACACGGACATCACCAACATTACGCCATTCTTTATCATAGAATGCTTTTTGTTCTTTGGTATAGGTATCTAGTGCAGGGAATTTTAGATTGTAGTCTGTGTCGTTTTCAACGGCTTCCATGAAATCTTTCGTGATGGCAACAGAAATGTTCGCCCCCGTTAAGAAATCAGGGTTTGTGACTTCATATCTACCACCGTCGAATACCAATTTCTTGGCTTCTTCAACGACGCTTGCACCAAATAAGTAATTATTGTGTTCTGATAAGTGAATGATTTGTTGATACATATTGAACTCATCATTGGTTAATGGTTTAAACTTAAGTTTGTCTTTGGCTAACTGCTTGATGTAGTTATCATTGGTATGTTCGATTAAGAATCTTAAGATACGTGGGTTTTGCATCTTCGAAATGATGAACTCGATGATATCAGGGTGCCAGTCCGCAAGCATAATCATTTGCGCGCCTCTTCTTGAACCACCTTGTTCAACTAAGTGTGTTAGTTGCGCTAAGTCGTGTAACCAAGAAACAGAACCGGATGACTTCCCGTTTACCCCTTTAGCAAGGGCATTTTTAGGTCTTAAAGTAGAACCGTTTGTTCCTACCCCACCACCTCTAGCCATGATTTCCATGACTTCTTTTCTATGTAAAGCTAAACCTTCTCTTGAGTCTTCAATAAAAGGCATGACGTAACAGTTAAAATAAGTGACTTTAGATTTTGAACCAGCACCATATAAAATACGGCCTGCTGGAATTAGATGTAGGTCTCTAAGTTCAGCAATAAACGCATCAACCGTTTCTTGGGACTCACCTTCACCAAGGTTTGAACCAACACGCTTTGCGATTTGTTCATAATAGATTTCTAGTGGTTTTTCAATTTCTCTCAATTCTCTTTTAACAACGCCATCGATGTGATCGTCACCGATTTGACCGACAAATTCTTCATCTACTTTAATATAGACGTGGTGGTCTTCAATCTTTGTAACGAAACCAATACCGCGTGCAGGGAACTTAGGATCATGCTTAATGATTGCGACGACTAAATCACCAACAGATAATGAAACCAGTGCCATATCTTTTTGTGTATAGCGGTCAAGCATAACCAATCTTGAAACACCTGAGAATGACATGTGCATATCATCCGTGATTGGAAATAAGTGTGGGTAATACTTTTCTATGTCTTGATTTAATTTTTGAACTAAAGCTTTTTGATATAAACTCATACAAACACCCTTCCTTGTATGTTTGATTATAAGGGTATTCGGTATTAAAAACAAGTAGAAAGTTTGCATATTTTTTACCGAATTATTAACACCTTTTCTAGATATGTCTTTATTTAGCGGTTTTACATTTTATTATTTGGATATCGATTAAACGATTATTTATAATGCATATAATTTTCAAGAATATTATCGGAACAATTCGCCGTTAATTCGATTTAAAAACTTTTATCATCTATGATATAATTTAAGAAAGGGAAGTGACAATATGGACAAATGGCTTTTAATCCTTTTAGATGGCTATATAGTATGGATGATTACCTTTTTCCTCTTAAGTTTTTTCTTAAGTAGTAAACGTGTATTCAGAATGTTACTATTATTAATTTTTATATATGTGATTGCGTTAGGGGCGAAACGACTCGGTTTAGAGTTGTCTGCAAGAATCCTCGATTACTCGCTTGAGTATTTACCACTGATGTTTGTCGTGATACTAGCACCAGATATTAGAAAGAGCTTTGAATCGGCATTCGTCATTGACAACAAAAGAGATGTGGCGACAATGGGTTCAACGGAAACCAAGCAACACATCGTGGAAGCAGTTAGTTACCTAAGTAGTCAAAACATTGGGGCATTAATCACGATTGAAAAACACAGTTCATTAGACCAATATGCTGAAAGAGCTATTATGATGAACAGCCAAGTTTCTAAAGAACTATTGGTGAATATCTTTACACCACTAACACCATTACACGATGGAGCTGTGATCATTAGAGGGGATACCATTAGATGTGCTGGCGCCTATTATGTGTTATCTGAAACCAATAAGTATGATAAAACAATGGGTTCAAGACATAGAGCTGCACTAGGTATTTCTGAAGTATCTGACTCACTAACGATTGTCGTATCAGAAGAAACAGGTACCATCTCAATCGTCATTGAAGGCATTATGTTAAAAGCGAATGACAAAGAAAAGATTTATGAATATTTAAATATGTTCATGAAATAAGGAGGGTCTATGAAACAATGGTTAATCAATATTGGGTCATACTTATTAGACCCAATTCGTAAAATCGGATTATCAAGGGCATCGGATAATATCGTTAATTATTCAAATAAAAACCCATGGTTTAAAGTGTTAATCACATTTATCATCGTGATTATTTTAGTAATTGCTTATTATGTAATGGATCAAAAACTGTTTTAGATAATGGGGGACACCATGACGTTATATCCTTTATTCCCACTTATCTTGTCTTTTTGTATGACGCTATTCATATTTTTGGTTGGCATCATGGATGAAAAACAATATCGTTTTGGTATGGTATTAGGGGTAATCAATACCCTGTTATTCCTACCTTATATATTGTTTTTTGAAG
>CAKMJY010000052.1 GCA_927433595.1 uncultured Acholeplasmatales bacterium
GTACACCTGTTTTAGGCTACATTGTAAACTTCTGTCGCCAGACTCATGTCAAGAGGCCATCTCTTTGTTTATTATGAGACGGCCTCCCGGACTACAAGATTTTATACCTCATAACCAATATTACATCTGCATTCTTAATGGTGGATAATCGGTGTGCGATGACAAATGAGGTTCTTTCTTTCATCAATGTATCCATCGCTTGTTGAATCAATACTTCTGTTCTTGTATCGACACTCGATGTTGCTTCATCTAGAATTAACATAGGTGCATCTGTGACCATGGCTCTTGCGATGGTTAATAACTGTCTTTGACCTTGAGATATGCCAGACTCATCGGTTAAGATGTGGTCATAGCCACCAGGTAGTGATTCGATGAAATGGTCGATGTTGGCTAATTTAGCTTTTTCTTTAACCGTTTCTTTGGTTGCGCTAGGGTTACCGTATCTAAGGTTATCATAAATGGTGCCTGAGAATAACCATGCATCTTGTAAGACCATACCAAATTGTTTATGGACCCCTTCACGTTTTAAATCGTGAATGGATACACCATCAATGATGATATCGCCTTGGTTGATTTCATAAAACTTCATCAGTAAGTTGACTAAAGTTGTTTTACCTGCACCAGTTGGCCCTACAATCGCAATCTTTTGTCCAGCATGGGCATTTAGATTGAAGTTTTTAATGATGAGTTTGTCTTCAACATAACCAAACGATACATCCTTAAATGTCACACTGCCTTTTTTCTCTAGTACATCTGCTAGTAATGCTTGTTCATCTTGCATTTCAGTTTCACTTAAGAACTCAAATACACGTTCAGAGGCGGCAGCTGCACTTTGAAGTTGTGTTAGTGCTTGGGCGATTTGATTCATCGGTTGTGTGAATCTTCTGTTATATTGAATCATCGCGATGATATCACCAATCCCTAGGGTTCGATTGGCTGCAAGTATTCCACCAAATACGGATACTGCAATATAAGATAGGTTACCGATAAAGCCCATTAAAGGCATCATCAGACCACTTAAAAATTGACTCTTATACGCACTTTCTTCTAAGGATTCATTGTCTTTGATAAAGGGTTCATCGACTTGGGCTTTCGCACCAAATACTTTTATCAGCTGATGACCACTATACACTTCTTCAATATGGCCATTGAGTTTACCAAGGGTTTGTTGTTGAGATCTAAAATACTTTCTAGATTTACCCATGATTAAACTGATGATTAAAAATGATAATGGTAATGTCACGAATGCGACTAAAGTTAACAGTGGTGAGATGAGTAACATCATGACTGCAATCCCTACCATTGCGATAACCGAACTAATCATTTGTGACACTGATTGGTTAAGTGCGTTTGCAATCGTATCAACGTCATTGGTAACGATTGAAAGGACATCCCCATAACTTCTTTTATCGAAATAAGCCAAAGGTAATTTATTGATCTTAGTCGAGATATCACTTCTGAGTTTTTGACTAAATTTTTGTGTGACTTTGGTTAATATGAATGACTGTACGATGTTAAATAAATAACTTAAGACATAAAGGCCAATCAAAACGAATCCGATCATATTAAACCAGTTCCAATCAATATTAGCAGCTGGTATACCACCAACTAGTGTAATGGAATCTTGTATATGGTTGGTCATTTCGCCTACTAAGCGAGGCCCCAAGATATTAAATAAGGTTGAGAATGCGGCAAAGAACATGGCAACCCATAACAAGGCATAAAAAGGTTTTAGTTCTTTGATTAAGCGTTTCATGGATTTCTTAAAGTTTTTGGGCTTTTGTCCCATCATCATTTGTCCAGGACCATGTCCGCCTGGTCCTTGTGGTCTTTTATTTTGTTGCATCTAAGAGTTCCTCCTTAGATAATTGTGAGTATGCCATTTCTTGGTATACTTGATTTTGTTCTAGTAATTCTTTATGTGTTCCAATACCAACGGCTCTACCTTTATCCAACACAATGATTCGGTCAGCATTTAAGATGGTGCCGATGCGTTGTGCAACAATAAAATTAATCGCATGATCGGTTTTCACCTTTAAGGCACTTCTTAAGGCACGGTCTGTATTATAATCGAGTGCTGAGAATGAATCATCGAAAATATAGATTTGTGGGTCTTTAACGATGGCTCTTGCGATACAAAGTCTTTGTCTTTGACCGCCTGAAAAGTTCTTCCCACCTTGTGCGACTTCACTTTGTAGCCCATTGTCTAATCTGCTCACAAAGTTTTTTGCTTGCGCAATGTCTAGTGCTTCATGAATTTCTACTTCTGTGGCATGTTGTTTACCAAGTTTCAAATTCGACTCGATGGTTCCAGAGAACAATAAACCTTTTTGTGGCACATAGCCGATTTGATCTAATAAATCCGATTGTTTAACATCTTTGATATTTACCCCGTTGATTTTGATTTCTCCAGAGGTCACATCATAGAATCTAGGGATAAGATTAATAATGGTTGATTTACCACTACCTGTTGACCCAATAAAGGCAACCGTTTCACCTGCTTTGGCTTCAAATGTTATGTTTTCTAAGACACATTCATTTGCCCCAGGGTATTTAAAACAAACATTATCAAATGTGATGGTGGTTTTAACATCGGTTGGAATTTCTAGTGGGTGTTCGATATCTTTTATTTTCGGTACAGTGGATAAAACTTCATAAATTCTTCTACCTGATACAGCCCCACGTGGTACCATAATGAATAACATCGTTAACATCATGAATGAGAATAAGATTTGAAAGCCGTAAATCGAAAACTGAGATTGAATCCCAATGCCTTCTAGCGGGTTACTGCCAAGTTGATTATTGAATATCAATGACGCACCAACCCATGTCACTGCTAACGATACAGAATTCATGACCAATTGCATCCCTGGCATCATCATCTGCATGGCTCTGTTCACAAATAGATTCACCCCAGTTAGTTTGGTATTGGTTTTTTCAAACTTACTTTGTTCATATCGTTCGGCATTATGTGCTCTAACCACTCTTAAACCAGTTAAGTTCTCTCTGGTTACGAGGTTGAGTTCATCATTTAATGCTTGCATGACTTTGAACTTAGGTGTGACGAAAATGAAGATTAAGCTAATCATGAACACAACAGCGATGACACCATAGATTACAGGCATCGTCAACGTGATATCAATATTGGTAATCTTAAGAATCGCTCTGATGGCCGTAATCGGCGCAGTCACAGCTAGTCTTAATAAAATGATGGTCACCATTTGAACTTGGGTGATGTCATTGGTTGAACGTGTAATCAATGAGCTGGTTGAGAATTGATTGATTTCTTCTAGTGAGAACCCATCAATCTTATCAAACAATCTTTTTCTAAGGTCTTTAACAAAGTTCGCACCGATACGCGCTGAAATGTAATAGACAATGATGGTAGCAAGTATCGATACCAAAGAGTATCCCAGCATTTCTAAACCGTTTCTTAGAATTTCTGATGTTTGTGATTCACCTGTTTGACCAGCTTGGCCAACTAGCGTGACAATAACACGCATGTAATCGACTAATTTTAGATCAAAATCTACTTGTAGGTAGACTAGTCCAACAATTAAAATAATGAGTGGATAATACCACCATTTAAAATACTTGAATAGTTTTATCATAGAGACTCCTTTATCAGTTGAGCAATCAACTTGATTCATTATAGCGCTACTTGAGTTGAGCAGTCAACTCATTTGTTTAAATAATGAACATCATGTGAAAAAAACTAAAAAAAATAGCCAAAATGGCTATTGATTGTTTCTAAAAATGTTGACACCAATATAAACACCTACCACACCTGTTAAAGCAATGATGGCACCTGTTGCAATATTGATATATTGATAGGCAGTGGTATCGACCCCTAAACCGGATGAAAAGATACTCACGATTAATCCGATTGAAATGGCGTATAGGCCGTATTTAATCTTATCGATATCGTTTTTTTTGAACCACATAGACAATATCTTTTGGGGTTTTGAAGTAAAAGAATAGCCCAACGCCTAATATTAAGACAAGGCTGACTAACTCAATGATACTAAACACCATATTTGGTAAAACTAAAGATTTGATTATGTTATCAATTCCGTAAAAAAAGAAAAATGCGAACACGCCTAATTGTAAAATGACACTTCTTTTATATGTATGCATACTTTATACACCTCGAATGTATTTTATCATATTTTCTCAAAAAGAGATGAATTAAGAAAAATATGTTATACTTAAGTTAATGGAGTGATGATATGAGTAAAGCCGTATATGCTGGTTCCTTTGACCCAATTACATTAGGTCATTTAGACATCATGGAACGTGCAGCAAAACAATTTGAAACCCTTTATGTGTTAGTCACAGAAAACGTTGAAAAGCATCCTATGTTTAGTGCCGATGAACGTGTGCACTTGATCAAAAAGGTAACTGCACAAATTCCAAATGTGTATGTATCAAAAACCAATGATTTAGTCGTTAGATTCGCAGAAAAACAAAATGCGACGACGCTCATTCGTGGGTTAAGAAATGTGAAGGATTTCGAAAACGAAATCGCCCTTTACCATTTCAACAGAAATTTGAATCAAAATATTGAAACGATTGTTTTATTTCCGTCTTATAAGCATACGTATGTATCCAGTTCTGCGATCAAAGAATTGGTCACTTATGATGCAGATATTTCAATGTATGTCCCTGGTGACATTCATAAAGAAATACTAGCAGGGATTAAAAGAGCCATCGAGCGAGACAAAAAATAACTCAGACACCGCGTCTGAGTTTTTTCTTATAATAGATTTAGTTTAATGATGGCGTTATAAAGGCCTTCTTCACCCACATGATTTGTCACAAAGGTTGCTTTACTTTTTAGGGCAACACTTCTAGAGTTACCCATGGCAACACCAATATCTGCCACTTCAATCATTTCAACGTCGTTCTCGCCATCACCAAATGCGATGACTTTTTCTAACTGTAGCGTTTCTTTGATGTGTTTAATCGCCTCACCTTTGGACACATCTTTATGGACCAAGTCTGCCCCGTCTTTATGCCAAGGGAATAGTTTTAAGTTTGGAAACTTATCTTTAAAGGATTGAATCGTTGTTTTATCATTAGAAAATACCCAAATTTGGTAGATATCTTCATTCAAATAGTAAAGTGGGTCAATCGGTGGGATACTCATTTGGTAGTCTTTTAATGAATCACTGACCACATGGTCTAATAAACTAATCGCGTGCCCGTTTTTACCGATGAATCCGATACCTGTGTTGATGCGATTAGCATACTTTAATACGGCTTCACAATCTTTTTTATCCATAGGTTTGCCATATATAAATTCATTATGATAATAGGCTACAGCCCCATTAATCAGGATTTTTATCTCAAATAGGTCTTTTATGCTAGCAATCGCATCCAATTGGTCCATACTTCTGCCGGTTGCAAGCCCAATCACATACCTGTCGTCTGCCTTTAATTGTTTTATAGCGTTTATTGTTTTCTCGCTTACCTTTTGTTTATCATTGTCGAATAGCGTCCCATCGACATCAAAGAATAATAACGTCTTCATTTTATCACCTGAATTATTTTACCACTAATTTGTGCATTAGACTATGAATTTAAGTTCATTTCATGTAAAATAGACTTAAAGTTACTGCGATATCCTGTTGAAGGAGGATTAAAATATGAGTAAGAACGCGCTTTTAAAAGATGGCGACATCGGTATTTTTGCGCTAGGTGGTCTCGGTGAGGTCGGCAAAAATACATACGTATATGAAATTGAAGATAAAATATTTATTGTGGATGCGGGGATTTTATTCCCAGATGATTCACTGTTAGGGATTGATTATGTCATTCCTGATTATACTTATTTAGTAGAAAACCAAGAAAGAATCGTAGGACTTTTCATAACCCATGGTCATGAAGACCATATTGGTGGTATACCATATTTACTAAGACAAGTAAAAATTCCAAAGATTTATGCATCCGGTATTGCAGTGGATTTTATTGAGCATAAATTAATGGAAGCGAAAGATGTTAAGAAACCAACCATTATCGAGTATAAGAGTCATCATACCTATACATTTGGTAGTACAGAAATATCATTCATTAGGTTAACCCACTCGATTCCAGATATGTTTGGATTCGTGTTTAAAACCAAACAAGGCATTTTATTCCATACTGGCGACTTTAAGATTGACTATACACCAGTTGGTCCTGCTGCTGAATATGATAAATTGGCACAAATTGGTAATGAAGGTGTTTTATGTTTATTATCGGATTCAACCAATGCGGAACGTGACGGGTTAACCCCTTCTGAAAGAACCGTTGGTAATGCAATCAGTGAAATCTTCTCTAAATTAAAAGGTAGAATTATCATTGCGACATTCGCATCTAATATGTACCGTATGCAACAAATCGTTGAGGCCTCTTATAAAAACGGTAGAAAACTAGCTGTTTATGGTCGTTCAATGGAGCGTGCGATGGAAATCGGTCAACAAACCGGTTATATCAAAGCCCCTAAAGGTACCATCGTTTCTGGTGAAGAGATTAGCCAATGTAAAGCCGATGAAGTGACCATTTTATGTACTGGTTCCCAAGGTGAACCACTAGCTGCATTAAGTAGAATCGCGAATGGTACACATAGACAAATCAAAACACAACCTGGCGATACCGTCATCTTCTCAAGTTCACCAATTCCTGGTAACCAAGAATCGGTCAATAGAACCATTGATCAACTCTATAGAAGAGACGTCAATGTCATCATCAATGGCCCTGTTGCAGATACACATACATCTGGGCATGGCAATAAGCCTGACCTACAGTTAATGTTATCGCTAACGAGACCTAAATTCTTCATCCCTGTCCATGGTGAGCATAGAATGCTCAAACACCATAAAGAGATTGCAGTTGAACTTGGTGTCGAAAGAGACAACGTCTTAATATTGGATAATGGCGAAGTTGCGGCATTAAACGAAAATGAGATTAGAAATGCAGGTAGAGTCCAAGCTGGTGATGTCTATATTGATGGCACTGGTATTGGCGATATTGGCAGTGCCATCATCAAAGAAAGAAAAGCATTATCTGAAGATGGCTTATTATCAATCATATTATCCATTGACCCAGTCAATAAAAAGTTACTAACTGAACCGACTGTCATTTCGCGTGGCTTCATCTATATGAAGGGCAACGAAGAAATCACAAACGGGATTGCTGCTAAAGCAAAAGAAATATTAATGGCTGAATTTGAAAAGAAACAATTCACCGAAACACAACTCAAGTTATCGCTGGTTGATCAAATCACTGAGTATGTAAAACACATTACCCAAAGAAAACCAATGGTCATTCCGGTTTGTATGTTATTAACTCAAAAGGCATCCTAATAAGATGTCTTTTTTTATTTTTATAAAAGAAAAAGGACCGAAGTCCTTATTTGGTTGATGTAACAACATAGGTGATGTCTTTGTCTAAGTCAAATGATGCATGACTGAATCCACCAGCTGTTTTAATATTGGTATAACCTGCTTCTTTCAAACAATCAATCAAGGTTTGATGTTTAAGTGGCAACAACAACGTTTCATCGACAAACACCCTCAACCCATCGGTTAATCTGGTTTTGAAATGAATTTTCTTACCATCAAACTCATAATTACGATAAAAACTATATTCATCGTTCTTAACGGTCGATAAGCCTGGTAATTTTTTGTCTAAAATTAAATCGTAGTTGATGACTTGAATGACCAAGGCCCCACCAGGTTTTAGTGAGCGATGCATTTTGAATAGTGCTTTTTTAACGTCTTCATCGCTATTTAAATGTACCAAAGCATTGCCGATACAGATGATACCTTCATAACGGTTTTCGCTGGATAGGTTTAGCATATCGTCGATTTCGAAGTTGACATTGACGTTTTCTTTGATAGCTTTTTCTTTGGCATAGGCAATCATTTGTTCACTGATATCGACACCAGTGACTTGATACCCTAGATGAGCTAGAGAAATTGAGTATTCACCTGTCCCGCAGGCTAAATCAAGGATTTCACCTGGTTTAAATGATTGGTTCAAGAATTGTATGATTTTTGGATTTCTTGGAAATATTTTATCGTAGTACGCTGCAAAATTATTGTATAGGTTCATAGAATGACCTCCTTCATTTGAAGCAATAATGCGTCATAAACATACTTGGTCACTAACGCATCATCGAGTGCGTCATGTGCTTGGTTATAGGCATGGTTATAATAAAGTTCGTATGCTTTAAATAAACCTAAATCATCTGATAAATTATAATACGTTTTATGAATTTGGAGTAAGTTGATGAATTGGTGATCCGCAGTTAATGGTTTCACTTGATTAATCTGATAAGATGCTTTTAACGCGATCATATCATTTTTACCCCAAACAATGATTTTTGGATTATACACTTCTATGATATCACGTAAACGGTCATAAAATGTCATATAATCTAATGCGCTATCATAATAAGTTTGGTCGAGTTTTAAGAATTTCTCTGTTCTTGGGCTGATTTTCGGGTACTTAGTTGGTTTAATGAATAAGCCATCTTGAATCAATATTTCACCATTTGAATCTCTTAAGATATAACCTGCTTGAATGATTTCCGCTTCAAATGGTCCTTTAAAGTAAGGTGGCATCGTCATTTCTAAGTCTAGGAATAACAGGTAATCAAAGCCTTCTAAGACATCTTTCATTTGACGTCTAATACTGGCTAGTTCGTATAATATTTTATTTTTTCGATATGACGGGGCTTCAATTAAACTAAAATAAGCGACTTGCCATGCAAATCTACCGTCAATTTTTTTTCTTTTATTGTATAATTCGAAACTCACAATATGACCTTTGGCTAAGTAAGCAAAATATTTTCTTGCTTGTGCTTTTGTCAAATAGTAATATTCAATTTTACCATCGACTAATGCGCCAAAGTAATTGTTATCTTCGTTGATACTAAATATGACTCTCTTCATTTTTTCTTCTTTCTAACTCGATTAGGTGGGCGATGACTTTATCTCTTAAATCTTCACTTATGCCAATCGACTTATAGGTTTCAACGTCACCATGAATCATTTGATCAATGGTCACGAACTTTTCTAAAATGGCAAGTTTTCGTTTCTCACCAATTCCTATGATACCATCCAAATACGATCTAATCAATGCCTTGGCGCGTGTTTGTTTGTGAAATGTAATCGCAAACCTGTGCACTTCTTCGCTCATTTTACCTAAATATGAATAAAGATAAGATGATTTTTTAAGTGGATAGACCTCGTTTTTGTATATGATATTTTCAAGTTGATGCTTGTCGTTCTTTTGTAAGCCAATAATATGGATAGATAAACCTAAACTACCGATGATGTCTTCTGCCGTACTGACTTGTCCTTTACCACCATCAATGATGATCATATCTGGTAATTCTAAGCCTTCTAGCAATACTTTTTGATAGCGTCTATATAAGACTTCTCTTAAGGCACCATAATCATCCATTTTTTGAGTTTGTTTTAAGTGGTATTTGCGGTATTCTTTTTTAGAGGGTTTACCCGATCTAAATACGACCATGGCAGACACACTGGCAGACCCAAATAAGTGGGCATTATCAAATACTTCAATCTTCGATACAGATTCAATATTAAGCATGCTTTTAAATGCTTCTTCCGCTTCTTGTTGTTTTTCGGTTTGAAGTTTATTTAAATACCGGTAATTATCAAAATCGTATTTGGCATTTTTAAATGCCATATCGATGAGTTTCTTTTTATCACCAATCTTTGGAATCGATGCTTTTTTGCCAAACATTAACTCGATATCGGTTTCATTAAATAGATTTGAGAACAAGAGTTCATCTGGTTCGATGGTTTTTTCTTCATACATTTGTAAGATATAGTTATTGACCGCATCCGTTATTGCGCCAACATATGAAAATATGTCGCTTTTAACATCGATGATTTTGCCAGCACGCATCTTTAGTATTTGAATAGAGACATCTTCATGGTCACCATGGAAAGCGATGAAGTCACGGTCTTTAAAATCATTTAAACTCATGAGTTGTTTTTCAGTTGTAAACTCAATCGATTCTAGCATCTCTTTCATCTCTTGGGCTTTTTCAAAGTGGAGTTGTTCAGATGCTTCATACATTTGTTGTCTTAAATCATCGGTGACTTTTTTGGTGTCCCCTTTTAAGAATGCCGTAATCTCATCGATGATTGGTTTATAATCGATGGGTTCTTTGTTGATGCATGGGGCTAGACATTGTTTCATATGGTAATAAAGACATGCCTTTTTAGGCAGTGTATCGCATTTTCTAAGTGGGTATATTTTATTAAGTAGTCTAACCGTGTCTCTTGCCTTATAGACGGAAGGATAAGGACCAAATCGTTTCCCGCCTTTTAAGGTTGAATCGCGTTCAACAATGAGTTTTGGGTCTTTTTCATCGGTAATGGTAATAAATGGATAAGTCGCATCATCGGTTAGTTTGATGTTATACCTTGGCATGTGTTCTTTGATTAAGTGTAATTCTAAAATCAAAGATTCGCGTTCGGTTCTTGTTTGAACATAGTTGAAATCGGCAATCTCTTGGACTAACCGCGTTGTTTTCGCATTATGAGAACCAGTGAAGTAGCTTCTCACGCGGTTCTTTAAGTTTTTTGCCTTCCCAACATAAATGATAACGCCCTTGTCATTTAACATTAAATAACAGCCGGGCGATTCAGGTAGTGTTTTTAGTTTTTCTTGGACGATATTCACACTAAACACCTCAAAATTATTGTAACATAAAAAAAGAAAAAGTAGAGATTACTCTTCTACTTTGTCTAGGAATTCTACTTGAATTTTGTCTTCTAACACTTCTTCTAATGCGATTCCGACTGGTTTTTTGCATAATGAGTGTTCGAGTGATGTACCTTCAGCTTGAATCGATTTCGCTCTTTTAGCGGCGATGTAAGCTAATTTGTATTTTGAATCGACTTTTTCTAATAATGCGTCGATTGATGGGTATCTCATCCCACTTTTTTGTTCGATCATTTTAATCCTCCTTGAGCATCTTCATGTAAGCATGAATAGTTCGTTCTGTTTTGGCATGTTCTGCTCTGACAATTGCCATAATTCTATCCGCAGCATTATTGACGTCATCGTTGACAACAATGTAGTCATACTTATGGGCTAAAACAAATTCTCGATCTGCTTTTTCCATACGCTTTTTGATCATTTCTGGTGAATCCGTGCCACGTTTAATGAGTCGTTCATATAATGCTTTTTTGCCTGGTGGTACAATAAATATAAAGACGGCATCCGGTGCTTTTTGTCTCACTTGTAATGCGCCTTCAACTTCTATTTCAAGTACTACCTCTTTACCATTATCTAATTGTTCTTCAACCTTGTCAAGTGGTGTACCGTAATAATTACCAACAAATTCTGCCCATTCTAAAAACTTATTTTCGCTGATACGTTTTAAAAACTCTTCTTTCGTGACAAAATAATAATCTATGCCGTCAACTTCACCTGGTCTAGGTTGTCTGGTCGTCATCGAAACAGAGTAAGTTAAGTCATGGTTTGTCATTTGGAATAAGGCTTTACGAACGGTTCCTTTTCCCACGCCAGATGGTCCTGATATCACAATTAGTAATCCGCGATCGTTTAATTTCACAGTGTCCCACCTTTCTTGTGCGCTATATTTTATGTTATTATACCCCATAAAAGCCCAATAGTAAAGACAAAACCCATGATTGGGATAAGTAATACGTTTACATTTTTCAAATCTACTGAAAAAGATATGTTATACTATTATGTGGTGATTATATGACGTTCGATGGATTATTCATGCATTATTTAACAACCGAATTAAAGTCTACGTTATCAAACGTTCGAATCAAAAAAATCAGACAACCACAAGCTGATATTTTTAGTTTTAGTTTTCATAAACAAACAGAACAATACATTCGGTTTTCATTAAATCCTGCATTCCCACATGTCCGGATTACCAAAAAAGATTTACCACTTGATGAGAAATCTAACCTCTTGTCTGCTTTAAAGAAACACTTAGAGAATGCCTTAATTACAGACATTAAACAATACAAAAAAGACCGTGTCATCATATTTTATTTTTCCAAATTTGACTCGATTTTTGGCTATAGTGACTATCAACTCATATTTGAGACCATGGGTAGAGTTACCAATTTGATTTTGACACAAAATGGCGTCATCATCGATGCCTATTATAAACAGTTTTCACCATTACATCGTAGTATCTTGGTTGGGTCTCAATTCGAATTCTTTCATACCGATAAGATTGAGCTAATCGATGATAACGATCCTCGATTACTTTATGCAGCATCGCCAAAAGCCATTATGGACCAATTCATGGGCTTCTCTTTACAAAGTGCGACCTACCTTTATAATCATAAAGGGACTAATATCTATCAAAAACCAATTAAACCGACCTTATATCAACAAGATAAAAAGGTCTATAGTGCGTTTGATATTGGATTAGACAATCCAATTTACTTTGACTCATTGTCTAGCCTCTTAGAACAACTCGATCAAAAAATGATCATCAAAGATAAATCCTTAACTCAAATCATCGAAAAAGAACTCAAAAGACTCACATTAAAACAGCTTAACTTACAATCGGATTTAGATTTGAATGCAAATTATGAATCCTTTAAACACCAAGCTGACTATATTTATATGTCCGGTCTAGACTTAAATACCAAAACGAGCCAACTGGATGATTTAAAATTGGACAGTCAAAAGACCCTCAATGAAAATGCTCAAGCACTCTATCATAAATACCACCGTGCTAAAAAAGCAATCGTACCGATTAAAGGACAAATGGCCTTAACTAATGCGCTTATTCTTTATTATCAATCGTTGCTTGATACGTTAAGTTATGCCGATAAGGCGGATATAAAGGACCTGCAAGATGAACTCATTGAGCGTGGTTTAATCAAAGCTCAAAAAACAAAACAAAAAAATAACAAACAACAAAAACCAACGGTATTGTCGTTTGTTACAGATGATTTTGCAATCTATATCGGTAAATCATCGATTCAAAATGATTATTTAACCCACACGTTCTCACAAAAAACAGACTACTGGTTTCACGTCCAGCAAGGCCCAGGTGCACACGTGTTATTAAGAGGCTTATTCAATGAACAATCTTTAAGACTAGCTGCCATGTTAGCAGCATACTTTTCACCAATGCGTGACAGTTCTTCTATTGCCGTGGATTATACGTTAATCAAGTATATTAAAAAAATAAAAGGTCTTCCGGGGTATAACGTCAGTTATGACCACCAAAAGACCATGTATATTGATATTGATATGAATCGGTTACAAACTAGCCTACCAACATATCCATTTCAGCGTAAG
Source organism: uncultured Acholeplasmatales bacterium (assembly GCA_927433595.1). Lineage (GTDB taxonomy): Bacteria > Bacillota_I > Bacilli_A > Acholeplasmatales > UBA5453 > Paracholeplasma. The sequence continues at coordinate 13,330 of CAKMJY010000052.1, forward strand.
TGACGACATTTGTCGTCTCTTTTTTATCTTCGAGCATCGCAATCGCGGTTAGAATCCCGATACGACCAACGAACATATTGACGATGATGATGGCTTTAGACCATACGGATATATATGGGATTAACCCTAAGGATAAGCCGACTGTCCCGAAGGCACTGGATACTTCAAATCCGATTTCCATGATGGTCCACCTGTTCGGCTCAATAATCGAAATAAACAAAGTAGAAATCATCACAAGTCCAACGGCTAAGGCAAAGACGATATAAGATTTTCTAACAGGAGCATCTTTAAATGCTCGACCTGCAAAAAATACTTGTTTTCTGTGTCTACCAAATGAAATTAACCCTGCACTTAATAGGAAGAATGTCGTCATACGAATCCCACCACCAGATGAATTTGGGGCAGCCCCAATGAACATCAAGAATGAAAAGAATAGACGGGTGGCTTCTGCCCACTCGGTCACAGGGGTGTTATAGAACCCTGCGCTACGTGCATTATTGGTCATAAAGAATACATTTAATAATATATCGCCAACTGGTTGACCTTTCATGGAGTTTTCATATTCCATGACAAAGTATATGACTGCAGAAATCATCCAGAACATTAAGTGAGAAATGGTTAATAATTTGGAGATAAACGATATTTTATAACGTTTTCCCTTAAAACGGGCTTTAATGTATAAGGTAAACTCCGCCAATGGCCAAAACCCTACCCCACCAATAAAGATGATGATCATCGTAATGATTTGTGGGAATGCATGACCTTGGAAGACCATGAAGCTTTGATTTCCTGGTAGGAAATCAAACCCAGCATTCGCAAACCCTGCAGCAGCTAGATAAAACGCTTGAAATAGTGATTCACCGATATCGGCTTCAAATGGCTGTGCAATATAAATATATAACGTCATCATGACGATATAAATGCCTTGGAATATAAAGATGGCAATCGCGGCATTCGTGATCAGTTTAATGATCCCTTTGACTGAAAACTGATTTTGTTCAGCGGCGATGATGCTGCGTTCTTTCATGCCAATCTTCTTACCAATGATGACCCAATAAGAGGCGACCAATAAGACAATACCTAAGCCACCAACTTGAATGATGATAATTGAAATGATTCCACCAAATAGGCTAAATGTATCTCGTTGTGAGACAGGGGATAACCCGGTTGAAGAAATTTGTGATACAGCAATAAAAATCGCATCGATAAATGGTAACTTAACCCCTGGATTTAATGAGATTGGCAACCATAGTAGGAATGCCCCAATTAAAGTGGTGATTAAGTAAATTGAAAATATCGTACGTGCGGGTGTTTGGAAAAATATATTTTTGAGTTTCTTATGGATCTTTTTATATAGTTTCATATAGTACCTTCTTGCATGCCCAATTATAACACAACTATATAAAATTTTAAAGCATATCATGATTATAATTAAGCATATAATTTGTATAAATTAGTTAGATGCGATAAAATGATAGTGAATGAAGGAGGATTTAATTATGAAATATGAATTACCAAAATTAAACTATGCTTATGAGGCATTAGAACCTGCAATTGATGCTAGAACAATGGAAATCCATTATACCAAGCACCACAATGCATATGTAACAAACTTAAATGCAGCACTGGAAAAACACCCAGAGCAATCTACACCACTTGAAGCGCTACTAAAGGATTTAAACTTAATTCCTGAAGATATCCGCACTGCAGTTAGAAACAATGGCGGCGGTCACTTCAACCATACATTATTCTGGGAAGTATTAACACCTGGTGGTGCAAAAGCACCTAAAGGCGCATTACTAGACGCTATCAATAATGCATTTGGTTCATTTGATGCGTTCAAGACTGCTTTTTCAAACGCAGCTAAAACACGTTTTGGTTCAGGTTGGGCTTGGTTAGTCGTTACGCCTAAAGGATTGGTTGTCACATCTACACCAAACCAAGATACACCACTTGCTGAAGGCACACCTGTACTAGGCTTAGACGTATGGGAACATGCTTACTACCTAAATTATCAAAACAGACGTCCTGACTATGTTGAAGCATTCTTCTCAGTCATTAACTGGGATGTTGTAGCAGCTAAATTCTCAAGCGTTAAATAAGAATCTATATTATAAAAAGTACAATTAACCATTGTACTTTTTTTTTGAATTATGTTATCTTTTAAATTGGGGGGGAATATTTTATATATATTAGTGATTATCGTGAAAGGGCTAAAGAAAGCCTTTCCGGCAGATGGCTTGAACCAATAATGGTTAATATCATCATGATTTTGATTTCAGCAAGTACTGGGTTTATTACAGAAGTCATACCACAACTTAGAGCATTCTCAATCATCATTTTCGGACCACTTTACCTTGGGGTGGCATTTTATTTCAGTCAATTTATCGTAAATAAAGACCTAGGAATTCGTGATATGTTTTATGGATTTAATTTCCTTTGGGGTAAATCCATCTTGCTTTATTTCTTTACTGGTTTATTTACGTTGTTATGGTTGTTGTGTTTCATCGTGCCTGGCATTATTAAGGCTTTTGCTTATTCGATGGCACCTTATATCTTGGCAGATGACCCTACTATGTCAGCATTTGACGCACTGGATGAATCACAGGTGATAATGGAAGGTAGAAAGTGGGAGCTCTTTAAACTTGGATTCTCATTTATTGGCTGGTTCTTGTTATCGATTTTAACATTTGGTATCTTGCTCATATGGATCATTCCTTACATGCAAGCAGCATATGCAGCATTTTACCAACAAAACAAACTTAAGAAAAGTACCACTTAAAAAAAAAGGCGTTCAGATTTTGAACGCCTTTTATCATTTATTTAGTTTCAATCACGGCATAATCGCCATCGTCTCTTAAGTAGGCAACGTTGACTTTATCGGTTGCTTCATTTAAGAATACATAAAAATCATGTCCAGACATTTCCATTTCCATCAGTGCTTGATCAACACTCATCGGTTCTAGTTTCACTTCTTTGTTTTTAACTAACGTGCTAGCCAAAATTTCTTTTTCAATGGCTTCTGTTTCAAACTCATCAGAATAGACTTTTTGATTACCTTTCTTAGTTAGATGACTCTTTAGTTTATCTTTGTGTTTCTTGATTTGGGCAATTAATTTATCCACAGATTTATCAATTGCTGTGTACATATCCTGATCGCTGGTTTCGCTTCTTAACACGATGCCTTTTGCAGGAATGGTCACCTCTACCTTGTGGTGGTCTTTGTAGACCTTTAGGACGACTCTAACGTCCAAAATTAAGGCTGGGTCGAAAAAGGAGACGACTTTGTTTAGTCTTTTTGTTACATAATTCTTAATCGCTTCAGTCGGTTCAAAACCGTTTTTACCAATGATATCATATTTCATACATGTATCCTCCCTTACACTTATATTATACCAAAAAAGATGGCGGATAAAGTGAAATAAGCAAAATATCCGATAAGTTTAATTGGTCTAAACAAAGATAAAGTGCTTCACTTAATTCATCTACAAATAGAATCATTGCGTTTTTTAGTGATTTTTCGATATAATCAATCAAAATAGCCCTCATTTCTAGCATAAAGGCATCTTCACTTAAGTCATTCTTTTCTAAAAATAATGTGGTCATATATAACAAATAGTTCGTAATAGGATATACCGTTTCATATGGTATGATGTGATATTTTTCTTGGCAACTGTGACATTTAACCGTTATAGGGTCTGAAAACAGTGTCAATAAAGTCCTTCTTTCAAAATAAATCTTCTTACAAATTAAACACTTCATTTATATCACCTAAAGGATATATACCAAAAGATAATCAATTTTTCTTTTAAAAAAGGACAACCGAAGTTGTCCTAATCTATTAGTGTTCTTGTTTATACTTTTGAATGATACCATCAATTAGATGTGGTGGTACTTCTTCATATCTAGCAAATGCTCTTTGGAAGATACCCGAACCTTGTGTCATGGCTTTTAAGTCAATGATGTATTTTTGTACTTCTGATTCTGGTGCTTCTGCTTCAACGACTTGTCCACCCTCAACTTGGCTCATACCTAAGACTCTACCGCGACGTTTGTTCATATCGCCCATCACATCACCAACGTATTGGTCTTTAACGGTGATATACATCTTAAGGATTGGTTCTAAGATAGTAGGGGTTGCTGCTTTAACAGATTCTCTAAACGCTAGTGCAGCTGCAAGCTTAAATGATATTTCATTAGAATCGACTGGATGGTAAGACCCATCAAATAGGGTTGCTTTAACGAAAATAACTGGGAATCCAGCAAGTGGACCATGTTCAAATGCTTCTATTAAGCCTTTTTCGACTGCTGGGAAGTAGTTTTTAGGGACTGCGCCACCAAATACTTCTTCACTGAATTCAAACAGTTCTTTAGACGGTTCAAAACGAATCCATACGTGACCAAATTGGCCTGCACCACCGGATTGTTTCTTATGTTTACCTTCTGCTTCAACACGTTTCTTAATGGTTTCTCTATAAACAACTTTAGGTTCTTCAACTGTTACTTCAACTTTGAAGACTGTCTTCATTCTATCTAGGATGAAGTTGATGTGTGTCATCCCTAATCCACCTAATAGTAGTTGAGCTGTTTCTTTATTTCTAACGATTTCAAAGGAAGGGTCTTCAATGTTTAGACGTTGAAGGGCATTAGAAATCTTATCTTCATCTTGTTTATTTTTAGGTGTGATAGCCACATAAATGGTTGGTTTTAAGGTTTCAGTCTTTGGATACATAATTGGTGATCTTGGATCAGAAATGGTGAATCCTGTGTGAATATTTTCTAGTTTAGATACGCAAACAATGTCACCAGCATGGGCTAAATCAACTGGTAATTGGTTTTTTCCCATCATCACGAACATGGCACCAATTTTTTCTAATTTATGTAAATCATGCACCATGATTTCTTGACCAGTTTTTAACGTACCTGAATTCACTTTAATGAAATTGATTGCGCCAACAAATGGGTCAATGGTTGTTTTAAATACATAACCTGAGAATGGTTCTTCATCCTTTGTATGTCTAACAACAGATTGTTCAGTTTTTGGGTTGATACCTTCTAGTGCTCTTAAATCATCTGGTTGTGGTAAGTATTTAGCTAGCATGCCCAACATGGTTCTAATACCGATGTTCTTAGTTGCACTACCCACAATCAATGGTGTTAATTCACCATGATAAATCCCATTTTTTAAACCTGTGTTGATTTCTTCTTCTGTTAATTCTTCGCCACCAAAGAATTTTTCAAGTAAATCTTCGCTGGTTTCAGCAACTGATTCCATGATCATTTCTCTTAATTGTTCAATCTTAGGTTTCTTTTCTTCCCAGATTGGTGCATCATATGATTCTGTGCCATTATAAATACGAGCCTTCATTTCAATGACATTGACGAAGCCTTCGAAATTTTCATTTTTACCAATTGGCCAGCAGAAAGGCACGGCTTTTTTACCGAGTTTTTCTCTGATGTTTTCTAAGATTTCTTCAAATTTGACGTTTTCTTTATCCATTTTGTTGATAAAGATGACCGCAGGAATGTGCATTTTTCTAATTTCATTCCATAGTCTTTCAGTGCCAACTTCGACACCTTTTGATGCGTCAATGACTAAAACTGCACCTTTAACAACGGATAATGCTTGTTTAATTTCATTATCTAATTCGTCTGTGCCTGGTACGTCTAAGAAATTGAGTTTAATGCCGTTGTACTCAACAGGGATTAAGCTTGTAGATAAGCTACCTTGTTTCGCTTTTTCTTCATCCATGAAATCTGATACTGTGTTTTTTTGCTCAACGCTCCCACGTGAAGCAATCGCACCGCTTGAAAATAATAATGCTTCAGCAATGCTGGTCTTTCCAGATCCTAGATGTCCTAGGATTGCAATGTTTCTAATTTGGTTTGTTTCATAAACCTTCATATCATTTTCCTCCTTGAAATCGGTTTCACTACTACTTAAATTATAACATAATCTCATATTGAGTGACAAAATCTTTTTGATGTGAAATTTATGGTATAATTTTAGTGGTGATTGATATGGATAAACAATCCGTCAAATTGATTAAATGGTATCAAAAAAACTTATCCGGTAACAAGCATTTTGTTTGTAGACATAAGCCGTCTTGTTCCAATTATGCACTAGGGTGTTATGAACGCTTTTCATTCCCTAAAGCTACCTTCTTAACCGCTAAACGGGTCTTGACATGTAACCCACTTTTTAAGCCAAAATATGACCCAGTACCTGAAAAGAAAGTTAAGCCAAGAAAGCCTAAAAGTAATTTATAGACTTAATTAGAAAAATTATGTTTTTATTTGAATCCAACACCTTTTTACACTATCATATTTATAGATAGTTAGTAGAGGTGTTTTTATATGCAATCGTGTGACCATCAAACCATCACGTTAGACCAATTAAAACTTCATGGTAAAGCCAAAGTGCTTAAAATAAATACAGATGTCAAAGAGATCAAAAGACGTTTATTAGATATGGGGATTACACCTGGTGTAATCGTCACCATCAAACAAATCGCCCCACTGGGTGATCCGATTGATATTCATATCAGAGATTATGATCTTTGTATCAGAAAGTCTGACTTGAAAACGATTGAGGTGAAGCCATTATGAGAATAGCTTTAATCGGTAATCAAAATAGTGGTAAAACCACATTATTTAATGTTTTAACCGGTTCAAATCAAAAGATTGGCAATTGGCCTGGTGTGACCATTGAACAAAAGGTTGGCTACATTTTAGGTGGCAAACACGAAATCATTGATTTACCTGGTATTTACTCATTATCACCTTATACATTAGAAGAATCCTTGTCTCGATCATTTTTACTCCAAGAGAAAATTGACTTAATCATCAATATCATCGATGCAACATCCATTGAACGTAGTTTATACTTAACAACGCAATTGATGGAACTCGATATCGATATGGTCATTTGCTTAAATATGGCTGATGTATTCGAACGAAAAGGGATTTCGATTCATAAAGAGTTGCTATCAGGTCACTTGAATACGACCATTATTGAAATCTCTGCATTGAAGAAAACAGGTATTCAAAAACTTATAGATACCATTGAGCATCAATCTTATATCAAGCATCAACCATTGGCTATTTTTAAGCCCAATATCGAAAAGCTTATTGACTACTTGTCATCTAAAATCAATGAGACACATAAGCGCTTCTTGAGTGTTAAATTGTTGGAGTCTGACCCCATCATCAATGAAGATTTGGATATCTCTAGTTTGGTCAAACCCGTTGAACGGATTTACCAACAAGATATGGAAACCATTATTGCGACTGGTCGTTACGACTTTATTGAGACAATCAAGTCTCAAACGTTTGTGCGCTTGCATTATGGCGATAAAATGACGGAACGCTTAGATCAGTTATTTTTAAATAAATTCTTAGCCATTCCTATATTTGCGCTCATCATGTTTATGATCTACTTCTTGTCAGTTGGTGTCATTGGTTCACTCACGGTTGATTTAGTCGATCAAGGGGTGAGTAATTTATCGAATGCCACTTATGACTTCTTAATGGGGCTAGGTGCACATGATTACACTGCAAGTTTAGTCTCAGATGGCATCATCGCAGGAGTTGGGGCT
>CAKMJY010000053.1 GCA_927433595.1 uncultured Acholeplasmatales bacterium
AAGAGGAGTATTCATTTATGAAATTACTAACCGGCAATGTCACACACTATTTATTTAGAAACAGTGATAATGGCTATTCAATCGCTAAAATTGTACTAGAAAATATGGAAGAAGTGATCATCACCGGTTATTTTCCTGAATTATCAAAAGAAGTAACGTATCAATTTAATGTCGAAGAAACGACGCATCCTAAATATGGGGTTCAATATAAAGTCATTAATTTTGATAAAGCTGCAGTTCAAAACAAAGAAGGCTTAATCGCTTATTTATCGTCTGACTTATTTACAGGCATCGGGCCAGTCAAAGCGAAGAAAATCGTTGAGGTATTAGGCGACGATGCGATTAAGAAGATACTAGACAATAAAACAGCATTATTGGGACTTGGCTTAAACAGGCTTCAAATCGAACGTTTTTATAAACAACTATATGATAATCAAGTCATTGAATCGACCTTGGTGTCATTATATGGGTTTGGGTTAACCTCTAAAATGGCGATGAAACTGTATGCCAAGTATGGCAGTGATGCATTAGATATACTAAAACAAAATCCATACCGATTAATCGATGACATCGAAGGCATCGGCTTTAAACGTGCCGATGACATGGCAACACTATTCGGGATTAAACCGGATGACCCTAGACGGATTGAAGCTGCTATTCTATTTGGTGTTAGAACCTATTCTTTCCAAAAAGGCGACACCTTCATCCTAGATCAACAACTCATCCATGCCACCTTTGAAATCTTGTCAAAAGACATCGATGAACGCCTCATATTGGATGCCATACAAAACCTCATTCAACATGAACAACTCATTAAAATAGACGATAAATACTACTTAAACTTCATTTATGAGAGTGAACAAGCTTTATCCAAACATATCAAAAATCTGATTACGGATAAAATCGATACCGATCAAAATGAAGTCGAAAACTTAGTGTATTTGACGGAACAAAAGTTAGGCATTAACTACACAGAAAAACAAAAAGATGCGATTTTAAGCGCATTAAGTCATAGTTTATCGGTGATCACTGGTGGACCTGGTACAGGGAAAACCACTATCATCCATGGTCTATTAGAAGTGTATGCGATTAAGCACGAGATTGATTTAGATTTAGAATCCGCATCAGAAGATATCCTATTGATTGCCCCTACGGGTAGAGCATCTAGACGGATGCAACAAGTCATGAACATGAAAGCCATGACCATCCATAGAGCCTTAGGCTACAACTATGAAGGTGTCTTTTACTACAACGACTCAATTCAATTGCCACATAAACTGGTGATCATCGATGAAGCATCGATGATTGATATATTCTTAGCTGAGAACTTATTCAAAGCCATCCCTAAAGGCACACAAGTGGTCATTGTCGGGGATGAAGACCAATTGCCATCGGTTGGACCTGGACAAGTACTAGCAGACATCATTAAATCTAATATCGTACCCGTGATTCATTTAAAGGAAATCCATAGACAAGCGAAGAACTCTAATATCATTTCACTTGCCCAAAAGGTGAATAATCAAGCAGTCACATCCTACGATTATGAATCTCAATCGGATATCAAATTCATGCGTAAAAAATCAGATGAGATTACAGACGTTATCATCAAAACGATTGACCAAGCCTTAGATGCTGGATATCAACTGAAAGATGACATCCAAGTCTTGATTCCAATGTATAAAGGTCAAGTTGGGATTGATGCTATTAATCTTGCCTTACAAAGTAGATATACCAACTTGTCCGGTAAAAAAATAGCCTATGGCGATAAAGTATTTGCAGTAGGCGATAAAGTCATCCAACTTCAAAATAATCCCGAAAAAGGGATTATGAATGGGGATATTGGTATCATCAAAGATATATCGAAGGATCAAGACGATAAAGACTTACTCTATATTGATTTTGATGACCACATTGTCACTTTCCAAAAGGATGCTTTAGATGACCTAAACTTAGCCTACGCGATTAGTATTCACAAATCTCAAGGTAGTGAATATAAAGTCGTCATCATGCCTTTGGTTAGAGCGTATTCAAGAATGCTTAGAAAAGAATTACTCTATACAGGAATTACCAGAACAAAGACACATCTAACCTTGGTTGGTGACCTAGATTTAATTGAACAAGCCAGCAGAGTCTTAAATGAATCTAGACAAACCAGCCTTGCGACATGGCTAAATAGCGAATTAGAAGAAACCATTCAAGATACGGATGGTATATCACCCTATGATTTTATGTAAAAGTCCTCAAAAAGGACTTTTTTCTTTAGGCACTTAAACCATCTTTAAGCGATATTTGTGATATCATAACCGTATAAGGATGTGATTCTATGAATAGAAGTAAAGTGGTCATTGTTGGCACTGGTTTTGTCGGTATGTCATATGCCTACGCCCTTGTCAATCAAGGCACAATAGAAGAATTGGTACTAATTGATGTCAATCAAGAAAAAGCCATGGGTGAAGCGATGGACTTAAACCACGGGTTAGCCTTCGCACCGAGAAAAATGAGTATTAAAGCAGGCACGTATTCAGACTGTAAAGATGCGGACTTAGTCGTCATTACAGCAGGTGTCTCACAAAGACCAGGTGAAACTAGAATCGATTTATTGAATAGAAATGCCATTATCATTGAAAGTGTGACCAAAAGCATCATGGCATCGGGTTTCAATGGGATTATATTGGTTGCGTCTAATCCAGTGGATATCCTAACCTATATTGCACAAAAAGCATCTGGTCTACCAACCAGTAAAGTGCTGGGAAGTGGAACCTCTTTAGATACAGCTAGACTCAGATATGAAATATCCAAGTACATCCACATTGATGCTAGAAATATACATGCCTATATCATGGGTGAACACGGTGACAGTGAGTTTGTCTGCTGGTCAAAAGCCTATGTAGGGGCAAAACCGATGCTAGATGTGATTGAATCCATGTCCGGTATTGAATTTGAAGATCTCGATCAAATTTATATCAAAGTCAGAGATGCTGCTAAAGAAATCATCCAACGAAAAGTCTCTACTTATTACGGGATTGGGATGGCTTTAGTGAGAATCACCCAAGCCATCTTCAATAATGAAAATAGCATCTTACCAGTCTCTGTTTATAACGATGGGGTTTATGACATTGAACCAGACTTATATATTGGTTTACCAGCCGTATTAAATAGGGATGGTGTTCACCACGTAGTCCATCTAAAACTGGATGCCACTGAACAGGAAAAACTAGCCCATTCCGCTAACTTGCTTAAAACGAATCTCAATAACATCAAACATTAGAAAAACAACTGCCGAGATTGGCAGTTGTTTTTCTATATTTTGTTTTTTCGTAGTCTGATAAAGTTGTTGATGATGGCTTTCGTTTCTTCAACGGTGGTTACTCTACCATAAGATACAATCACATTATCGATGATTAATCCTGGTGTCCTAAGTAACCCAGATGACGCAATCTCTTTCATGTCTGTGACATAAAGTAGTGTAGCATCCAATCCCATCTCATGAACTGCCTTTTCTGTTACTTCATGTAATTTCTTACAATTGGCACAGCCTGAACCTAAAACTTTAATTGTCATAAAAATTGCCTCCTATATGAATAAATAACCAAATGCATTAAATAAATAGCCCATCACAATGATACCAACTGTGATAATCCCTACAAATGTTGCTAAAAGTCTCATTTTAACGACTTTTTTAAGCATGACCAGACTTGGTAACGATAACGCAGTAACAGCCATCATAAAGGCTAATACAGTCCCAATCCCAACTCCTTTAGTCACCAAAGCTTCTGCGATTGGTAATGTACCGAATATATCTGCATACATTGGTATCCCAACTAGCGTTGCTAAAATGACAGAAAATGGATTTTTATCGCCTAATACGGTTTCGATAAACGATTGTGGGATAAAACCATGAATTGCTGCACCAATCCCAACCCCGATTAATATATATAGCCACACTCTTTTGATGATATCTATAACCTGTTGATAACTATAGATGTGTCTATCTTTTTTAGTCATTTTATACGGCTCAAAGTCATCCATCATAACCATGTTACTTTTCGCTCTCACAAAGTCTTCAACATCGTCTTCTAATTTGAGTATGCTGATGAATGTCCCACCTAGTACGGCAATTAATAAGCCAACCACCACATAAGCAATCGCAATCTGCCAGTTAAAGATACTGGCTAGTAAAATCACAGAAGCTAAATCAACCAGTGGTGAAGAAATTAAGAATGAAAACGTCACACCAATTGGTAAACCAGCCTTCGTAAACCCAATGAAGATGGGGATTGAACTACATGAACAAAACGGTGTAACGGTACCTAATAAAGCACCAATGATATTTGCCCATACGCCTTTAAACCTAGATAGAATTTTTTGAGTTCTCTCAGGTGTAAAGTAACTTTGAATATAAGAGGATATATAGATCAATACCGATAGTAAGATGAATATTTTAATCACATCATAGAAGAAGAACGATAAGCTCTTAAACCACAAGGATTCAGCATCCATCTTTAAAACCTTTAAGAAAAACCAATCGATTATATCTTGAAGCCAAAGCATTTTTAAGAACTGATCATTTATGAAAGAAAAGAAATTGCCAATCATTTTACACAGACCGCCTTCATTTGTTTTAGGCTTTCAATATAACCAATGATGATATCTAGGTTTTGTTGATTCACTGTATGTTTCTTCCATGTGCCTTCTTTATAAGCGACGGTTAATCCAGCCTTTGTCAGGATATCTAGATGATAGGATAACGTCGGTTGGGTAATCGGTAATTTATCAATGAGTGTGCAACCACACGTCTCGCCTTGTAATAGTAGTTCTAGTATCAAAAGCCTGTTAGGGTCACTTAATGCTTTAAACATCAATGCCATTTTTTCTGTCATGAAAACCTCCTTATATAGATAAATGTCTATATAGATAACCATCTATATTATAAGTCGAATGTTCGCTTGTGTCAACAAAAAAACGGTTATGTCAGCACACAACCGTTTTGGAGTTTAAAAGTAAACGTCTTAACGTTTTAAAAAACGTCAGTACGTTTAAAAAACGTCTTATTAATCTAGTAATTTTGAACCTAAGAATGCTAAATAAGCACCAAGTAATGGACCAGCGATGAATACCCATACTTGTTCAAGTGCAACGCCACCTTGGAATAATGCAGGTGCGAATGATCTGGCAGGGTTCACACCAACACCAGTTAGATAGAAGCCAAATAGAATGACAACCACTAAGGTTAAACCAATGACTAAACCAGTGGTTGCGGATGCTTTTTCAGGTCTAGTGACTTGTAAGATAACGGTGATGAAGATAAAGGTTAATAATGCTTCAACCAACAGACCATAAAGCAATTCTACGAATCCAGAACCAGGTAAAGTTGTAGATACCAAGTTTGCCCCTAATGCAGCATTTGAATCAAACATCACAACTAATAATAGTGATGCTAATAATGCCCCTACTAGTTGGCTAGCAACAAAAACCAATAAGCCTTTAGCGTCTAATTGTTTTTTTAAGAAAAATGCGAATGATACAGCTGGGTTAAAATGACCACCTGATACATGACCGACTGTGTATGCCATGGCAACGACAGATAGACCAAATGCAAGCGCAGTATATAATACGTGTTGTGATGTAAACACAGATGTGATAACCGCAACACCAGTACCGAATAACACCAACACGAATGTGCCTAAGAATTCGGCAAATGCTTGTTTGTAAATTAATTTCATATTTAATTCTCCTTTTACTATAGCAATTTTAGCACTGCCAAATTGATATTTCAACGAAAGTGCTTTGCAAATCAAAAGAACAAAGAGGTGATAAATCACCCTTTAACAAGTGATTTGCCTCTTAACGACATAAATCGTCTTATTTCAAACCTACATACCAAACAAGTATGTACGCTTAGGAGTGTTCACTCCCTTACTCCCTATCCATA
>CAKMJY010000054.1 GCA_927433595.1 uncultured Acholeplasmatales bacterium
TGTATCTATCTACCATTATTTTAGCATAATATGTATCATCTAGATAATGACGTTTTTTAAATTCGGTTGTAATCGTATCCACATTTGTTTTATCTGCCCCAAGGTTTCTTAAATAGACATCATCGAAACACTGAAGATGGATTTGGATATTGAGTCACTCAAAGACAAAATCCAAAAAGCAGTCAGTTTAAATAAAAAACCAAATTATCATCAAGCTAAAAATACATTGTTAAGACAGTTTGTCTCAAAAGGTTACGAACTGGATGTGGTGTCAAAACTGCTAGATGAACAACTAAAAGCACATACCTTTAATCCCTCATCGACGCTTAAAAAAGAGGTAACCAGGTTACTTAAGAAGTATGCGGCATTAGATGATTACAATCAAATACGAAAAATCAAACAGGCACTTTATCAAAAGGGCTATAGCCATCAGGCAATCATAGATACTTTGACAGAAATGGGGAATAATGATGTTTAAGATCTCACAAGAAGATGCGTATTTTTACAACGAGGGCAAATTATTTGATGCTTATCGTATCTTTGGTTCACATTTAATCAAAGATGACAAAGGCCTCATTAGAGGCACGAGGTTCACGGTTTTCGCACCGAATGCGCGTATGGTATCTGTTGTTGGGGAATTCAACAACTGGCTAGATGAGGCGCATATGATGACAAAAATCGATGAGATGGGTGTTTGGTCCATTGAAATTCCGTGGAATTTAGAATGGGCAAAATATAAATACGTCATTTTTACCGAACAAGGCAAGTTATATAAAGCAGACCCTTATGCTAAATTTGCTGAAAACAGACCAAATACAGCCTCTAAAGTATATGACATCGATGGCTATGAATGGCATGACCAAGATTATATGTATACCAAAGGCAAAGTCTATGAAAAACCATTACTTATCTATGAAGTACACCTAGGTTCATGGCGCACTAAATATGGTCAATTCTTCAAGTATAATGAAATAGTCGAACAATTGATCAAACATTTGCGTGAACAAAATTTCACGCATGTAGAGTTCCTACCTATATATGAGCATCCACTCGATGACTCATGGGGTTATCAAGGGACAGGTTATTACGCTGCAACCGCGCGTTATGGTGTACCAAAAGACTTGATGTATATGATCGACAGACTCCATCAAGAAGGCTTTGGCGTCATCATTGACTGGGTACCAGGTCACATTTGCAAAGACCCACATGGTCTTTATTTCTTCGATGGAACACCGCTTTATGAACACAATGAAACGTGGAAGCGTGAAAACGAAGTATGGGGCACAGCTAACCTAGATTTAGCTAAAGGCCATACAAGAAGCTTCTTAATATCCAATGCCATGTTTTGGATGGATTATTTCCATGTAGATGGGTTTAGAGTAGACGCAGTATCCAATTTACTATATTTCTTAGGTGACTCAAGAAACGGCACCGATGAAGGAGCGAAATCATTTTTAAGATTAACCTCAGAAGTCATTTTCAAAAAAGATGACCGCGTCTTATTTATGGCTGAAGATTCTACCGCATATGAAGGGGTTACAAGACCAGTTGATATGGGCGGTATTGGGTTTAACTACAAATGGAATATGGGGTTCATGAATGATACGCTTAGATACTTTAAACGTGAACCAATTCACCGTAAGTGGCATCATCATGACATCACATTTGGCTTAACCTATGCATTCTCAGAACAGTTTGTCTTACCATTTTCACATGATGAAGTAGTCCATGGTAAAGGCACATTACTCACCAGAATGCCTGGTGATTACTGGCAAAAGTTTGCCAATTATCGCTTACTAATGGGGTTATATATTACCCATCCAGGTAAAAAGCTTTTATTCATGGGACAAGAGTTTGCACACTTCCAAGAATGGAGCGTTCACCGTCAGTTAGACTGGAATTTATTTGAGTTTCAATCACATGACAAAGCAAATCATTATGTGAGAGATTTATTCCATTTATATAAAACCGAAAGAGCTCTACATGAGTTAGACCATCAAAAAGAAGGTTTTGAATGGATTGATTCAACTAATAGCGAACAAAGCATTTTTAGCTTTGTTAGATACGCAAAAGATAGAAACGAACACGTGGTTGTTATTCTAAATATGACACCGACGGTATACCACAATTATGAAATTGGTGTCCCTAACCAAGGGGTATATGAAGAACTCATCAACAGTGACTTTGTCAGATATGGTGGTTCTGATCAATATAATGGCTTACCACTTCAAACACATGAAGGGTCATGTCATGGTAGAGAAAACTACGTTAAGGTCACGATTGGGCCATTAACAGCAGTTATTTTGAAGTTCAAGGGATAAAATGTAATCGTTTGCAATGATGTAGGCACCCATGATGTGGGTGCCTTTATGATATAATTCTTATGGAAGTAATAAAGAAGGAGAATGACCATGACCAATATATTCAAAGATGCAAAAACATTTGAAAAAGCATTCGTTGAACAATTAGAAAATACCTATGCCGTTGATTTTAAAGATACCAATCCTTATCAACAATACGTCGCACTAGGGACACTATTAAAAGAGCACATCGCGAAAGATTGGAAAGAAACCAATAAAATCGAAGCGGATAAAAGACAAGTATACTATTTCTCAATGGAATTTCTAATGGGTAGAATGATTACCAACAACCTCATGAACGCTGGCGTTTATGACGTGGTGAAACAAGCATTCGACCACTTAGGCCTTGACATTAATGAGATTGAACACAAAGAAACCGATGCCGGATTAGGTAATGGTGGATTAGGCCGTTTAGCCGCATGTTTCATGGACTCAGTTGCAGCCCTAGCTTTACCAGTACATGGTAACTGTATCAGATACCGCTATGGCTTCTTTAAACAAAAAATAGAAAATGGCTATCAAGTAGAATATCCAGACAGATGGCTTAAAGACATTCACGTGTGGGAAATCAGACGTGATGAAGAATCAGTGGATATTCCATTCTATGGCCACATCGAATTAAACGTCGACGATAAAGGCAAACTACATGTTTATCATAAGAATGCTGAATACGTCAAAGCCGTGCCTTATGATGTCCCAATCGTAGGGTATAAAAATGAAGTCGTCAACACATTGAGATTATGGAGTGCTGAACCAAGTGATTTATATGAAAATCAAGGTGGCACATTCGAGTACCATAAAAAGCTAAGACAAATTTCAGAAATGCTTTATCCAAATGATGACACAGATGAAGGTAAAATCCTACGTCTGAAACAACAATACTTGTTCTCATCAGCTGGAGTTAATGCCGTCATCAGAAAACACAAAAAAATGTATGGTACACTTGAAAACTTAAATGAAAAAGCAGTGTTCCATATCAATGACACCCATCCAACCTTAATCATTCCAGAATTAATGCGTATATTAGTGGATGAAGAAGGCATCGATTGGGATAAAGCTTGGCATATCACAAAAAATGCGGTTGCTTATACTAACCACACCATTTTAGCAGAAGCGCTAGAAAAGTGGCCAATTCGTTTATTCCAACCACTATTACCAAGAATCTATACCATCACAGAAGAAATCAACCGTCGTTTTGAAATTGAACTAAAAGCGAAGTTTGGCGATTATGCAAAAGAAGTAGACGACATGCAAATCATCAAAAATGGTATGATCCACATGGCAAGTTTAGCCATTGTTGGCTCATTCTCAGTTAATGGAGTTGCCCAATTACACACCGATATCTTAAAAGAAATCGAAATGAAGGTATTCAACGATTACTACCCAACCAAGTTTAACAACAAAACCAACGGTATTACACATAGAAGATGGGTATTACAATCGAACCCAGAAATCGTATCGATTTTAAAAGATACCATTGGCGAAGATTGGATTAAAGATACCATGAAACTAGAAGGTTTAATGCAGTTCGTGGATGACAAAAACATTCAAACCAGATACGATCAAATGAAGCTAGCTAGAAAACAAGCCTTAGCGGATAAAATCTTTAAAGAACAAGGTGTCAAATTAGACCCAACCTCGATTTTTGACATTCAGGTTAAGCGTCTACACGAATACAAACGTCAATTGATGAATGCACTACACATCATGCATTTATATAACGAATTGAAGTCCAATCCACAAATGAGACAAAACTTCCATCCGCAATCATTCATTTTTGGGGCAAAAGCAGCACCAACTTACTACTTTGCGAAAAAAGTCATTAAGTTGATCAACACGATTGCAGAAAAAGTGAACAACGATAGTGAAACAAACCAATACTTAAAAGTAGTATTTGTTGAAGATTACAACGTAACCTATGCAGAAACCATCATGCCAGCTGCAGACTTATCCGAACAAATCTCAACGGCATCTAAAGAAGCATCAGGGACAGGTAACATGAAGTTTATGATGAATGGTGCCATTACCATTGGTACAATGGATGGCGCAAATGTTGAAATCGCTGAATTAGTTGGCAAAGACAACATCATCATTTTCGGTATGGATGCAAAAGAAGTTACTGACTTAATGAAGGCACATACATATAGACCTTATGATTTATATGAAAGTGATCCACGCATCAAGAAAGTACTAGACCAATTAACCAATGGATTCTTTACGAATGTACCAGCAAACGAGTTTGAAGAAATCAGACGTAACTTACTGGATCGTGACACTTACTTTGTCTTAAAAGACTTTGGTGCCTATGTCAGTGCTCAAGCAAAGGCAAATAAGCTTTATAAGGACCGTTCAAAATGGTTAAAGATGTCTATCACAAATACCGCTAAATCTGGATTCTTCTCAACGGATAGAACCATGGAAGAGTATAACAAAGACATTTGGCATTTAGAAAAAATAAAATAAATTAATAATCAAAAAGTTAAGCACTTGCTTAACTTTTTTTTGTCTACTATTAAAGTTCGTCTTTTATTGTTCGCTCTCAGAACGTTGACTAAGATGTTTTTATATAAAGTTACCAATTATCTGGGATAAATCACCTTTTTAAGTGAAAATATATATAATTAAATATTGTCATAAAATGTATAAATAATGGTACTTTTATGGTATAATATTAGTAAGGAAGGAGGTCGTCATTATGCCATATAAAGCACTTAAATCAAGACTTTATTTAGAAGATCATCAACACCAGTTTCTTCTATCTTTAATGCGTGCATCTAAAAGTCTTTATAATCAAGCACTTTATAATGTGAGACAACATTTTCTAACAACGAATGAGTACCTATCCTATAACGATAACTATATGTTACTGAAAGACAGTGAACACTACCGTTATTTGAGTACCACCCAAGCTCAAATGGTCATTCGTAAAGTCGATGAAGCGATGAGAGCTTTCTTTGGGTCATTGGAAGCGAAACTTAAACATAGAATCAGTCTACCAAGATACTTAAAGAAAGATGCTTTATATCCACTCTATGATCGAATGGTCTATAAGCCAAATCAAACTATATATACACTACCTAGAAGTAACTTCATTAAGAAAGTATCTAATGAGCTAGAACTAGCTGACCAAAGGATTATGAAACACACAAAACAGTTAGACCACATAGATTCACTTTATCTAGACATTCAAACACCAAAATGTATCCAACACACACAGATCAAAGAAATCACCATCAAACCACTATTTGATGGCAGATACATCGAAGTTATGTATGTCTATGAAATTGAACCTATTAAACCAGAAGTTAATGTAAAGACATACATAACTTCGATGTATCTGCCATCAAATAGTGGTTTGATGGTGATTTCTTTGATCTGTGTGTGTTGGATACATTTTGGTGTTTGAATGTCTAGATAA
>CAKMJY010000055.1 GCA_927433595.1 uncultured Acholeplasmatales bacterium
ACAGTCAAAAAATGTATTGATACCTTTCAGCTTCAAACAACGGAAGCAGATTGAACTTTATATTCAAAGTTTAGATCTAAAAGAAATAACAAATAAATAATATGATGACATTATAAAATGTTTTTATAGGTACTTGTTAGCACATTCACTTTTATCGCCAAATAAAAAAGGATATCTTAGGCTATAAGGAATACCTATCAAAGCATGTGAGATCAGCAACGATTCAAAAGACAATAGTTGTCTTAAGGGGCTTCTTTAAATATTTAGATTCAGAAGAGCTCTATCGAAACATCATGACTGGAATCAGAGGTGTTTCGATAGAACCAACATTCAAAAGAGCTGCACTCACATTAAGTGAAGTGGAAAAACTAATCAATAAAGCAGGGGAACTTGCCATATCTATTGAAGGTAAAAGGAACTACGCTATCATTGCATTAATTGCGACGACGGGATTGAGAACCATCGAAGTAGAAAGAGCGAATGTGAAAGATTTAGTCATGAATAGTGGTGGATACAAACTTTTCATTCAAGGCAAAGGTAAGGATGATAAAGATCTGTATGTGAAAATATCTAAAGATGTTTATCAAATCATCATGACGTATTTGATGGATAGAAATGATGATCTAGAGCCTTTATTTATCACCCATGGAAGAAATAATTCTAGTGAACGAATCAGAACCAGGTCTATTAGAGGTATTGTTAAAGAAATATTAAGACAAATCGGTATCGATGATATGAGATACACAGCCCATAGCTTACGACATTCTTTAGCTACCAATTTGATACTTCATGGCAATGGAACTCTAGAAGAAGCAAAACAGATTTTAAGACATAAGGATATATCAACAACGCAGATTTATAATCATTCACTCGCAAGATCTCAAAACGATGGTGAGTTGAAAATGAGCAAATTACTATTTAAAGGAAAGGGGCGATAACATGAATGATAATGTGGTTTTATATAACGTTAATGACCTAATGAAACTATTAAAAGTGACAAGAGTAACTGTACTCAGATATATTAATCAGAAGAAGATAAGAGCATTTAAAGTGGGTCATAGTTGGTTAGTAACGAAAGACGCGCTCGATGAATTCATTCGTTTAAGCGAACAGAGTCATGGCTGGAAAACCTAAACTCGGACTGGAGTTCTTTTCAGTTGATGTAGATATGAATCGAAACATGAAAGTAAGAAGATTGATGAGAGAATATGGGACAGAGGGGTATACCATCCTAATGTTCCTTTTATCTTGGGTATATGAAAAAGGACAATTTTGGCGATATGACAACATTGAAGATGTCATTTTCGGGTTATCTGAATCAACTATTGTGAGTGAAGAACGAATTAAACAGATTATCGACTTTCTAGTTGAAGTAGGTTTATTCGATAAAGCTTCATTTGATCAAGGATACTTCACCTCGCATGAAATCCAAAGAAGATATTATTACGCAACAAAGAGAAGAAAAGTCAGGATTCTTAAAGAGTGCTGTTTATTAAGTCAAGAGGACATGAACTTGATTGATAGCAAGTCTGAATACAATGATTCTATCCTTGTTGGCAAAGATACCATTCATGTAAACAAAGATGACATGGATGTAAACAAGCATAGACAAAGTAATAGTAATAGTAAAAGGAAAAAGGATAAAGGAATGATAAATCATGATATTGGATCTGTCGATCCCGCTACTATTCCATTTAAACTTAATTATTATCTTTTAATTCTAATCAAAAACAATGTCGTTACAGGAACCGAAGAATGGATAACCGTGTTAAATGACTATCTATATACTGTTACAAACAAGCGGAATAAGGATGATGTCCGAAAGGCAATCTATTATACTATTAAGCGAATAAATCACAAACAATGGAAGGATGAACATGGATATGAGATTACAAATAGAGAACCTTATCTTGAATCTGCTATAAATAGTAATATAGAATATAATGAATCGTCGCTTGATAGGTTAGAAAGAATGAAAAACTACAACAATATATTTTTTGACTGAAAAATGGTTATTTATAGTGATTTTGTGCCTAAAAATTAATAGTGTTTTAAATATTAGCATTAACGATTATAATTAAGACAAGATTATTATTTTTGAATTTGGGAGGAAAACATGTTTGATTTATTAATTAAAAAGCAAAAAATTGTGCCAATCTCAAAAAAAGCAAAA
>CAKMJY010000056.1 GCA_927433595.1 uncultured Acholeplasmatales bacterium
ATTGAAAAAAATATTTTATTGGCTCAACACCCCACAATAAGTAGATAGTTGAAGAACCTATTTTGATACAAAGAAATCACTACTTTCAAACAAATCCAGAATAAAAGGGCGAAATTAAGCCATATTTTAGGGGTGCGTAAATTCTTGCTAGGGGTGCGTAACTTTTTAGCAGGGGTGCGTAAATTCTTGCTAGGGGTGCGTAAAAAACTCTAGGGGTGCGTAATTGTATCAAAATAGGTCATTCAACACATATAATAAGCATAGGTTTGATACATAAGCGAATTAGTTATTCGTCCTATTATCAGACCTTTTTTCTTGCAAAACGGCAAGTTTATCCTGCTTATATGGTTCTTCAAAAGTCTATCTATAGTCGATAAATAGAGTTTAGGTAGGTTGAATTGATTTGATACAAAAACCTTATTACAAGCAAACACTGATAGAATAGTTACATTCATTTTGGTGAGATTAAGATTTACTATGTAGCCACACGAGCAGCTTTTCCTAGGTCATTACATTGTGCCTATAATAATATTTGATAGTAAAAAAAGAAGACAGACGGTATATTTCAAACGACTCGTATTGAAAGTAATTTAAAATAAATCTATTTGCATATCTTTTTTTGATATAATATATGTAATATAACTTGATTATTTAGCAAGCATCATACAAAGATCCGTCTAACATGAAAATTGAAATATAGTTCAAATTGATTTGGACCAAAGGAAATGTATAATGAAAATAAAAGATAGATTTAGTGAAAAAGACGAGCAGGAATTTCTAGAACAACAACAATCGACAAATTCGAGATATATTCGGAGAGTATTTTTAATATTCATATTTTTATATGCCTTTTTTGCGCTATCAGATTATTACTATTACCCAGACGCATTAACTGCACTTTTCATCATAAGATTTGCAATTGTCATCCCAGCATTTGTTTTAACAATAATCGCATCATTCAATAAACATCTTTTTAGATTCCATCAATACATTGTTGCTTTAAATTTCTTCATTGGTGGCGCAGGTATTGCTTTCATGTTGATTTTACATCCTGACAATATGGTTTATTACGGCGGATTGTTCATGGTTTACTTTTCCGGATATCTTGTTATTAGATTGCGTTATATATATGCAGTTTCTGCAGGAATAGCCATCTTATTATTCCATCTTATTTTCCATAGTATTTTAATAGGCGAATTTACCGAGACCTTTTTGTTTGGGATGTTGTTTTTTATGGGTGCTAATATAATTGGTATTGTAGGTGCATATCACTATGAACAACAAGCACGCACTCATTTTATAAATGATATACTTGAGAAGAAAGCAGTAGAAAAGGAATTAAATATGAGTTTGAACGATTTAGTGAGGACTCAAAAAATTGCCAAAATCGGGACTTGGAGATTAGATATAAAGACAAATCAAGTCGTTTGGTCAGAAGAACTTTATAAAATGTACGGTTTCGATCCAGCCCTGCCAGTTCCACCTTATACTGAACATATGAAGCTATTCACACCCGAAAGTTGGAAAATGTTATCTGAAGCGCTTGAAATGACTAGCACATTGGGAACGCCTTATGAACTCGAACTCGAAATGATTACAGCAGAAGGCAAGAATCGCTTTATGTTTGTTAGTGTTGAAGTTGTGCGCGATTCTAATGGTGACATCAGTGGTATTAGAGGAGTAGCACAAGATATTTCGATTCGTATGAATGAAAAAAGAGCATTAGAAAGAAGTGAGAAAAGGTTCCGTGAAACGGTACTGAATATTGATGCTGGCGTCGTTTTTCATGCACCAGATAGTTCAATCATTGATTGCAATAATCGCGCATCAGAGTTATTAGGTTTGAGTAAAGAGCAGTTGCTAGGCAAACTTTCAATTGATTCTAATTGGCAGTTTGTCAATGAAGATGGCGCATCTACGCCATTTGAACAGTATCCAGTCAATCTTGTCTTGAAAGATAAAAAGCCATTTAAAAATAGAATATATGGTATTTCCAACGATGAACATGACAATATTGTCTGGGTCAATACTAATGGAACATTAATTACAAATGATGCTGGCATAACCACTGAAATATTGATAACGTTTACGGACATTACTGAACTTAAGAATTCTAATGATTCGCTTAGTAAAAGTGAAAGACAGTATAGACTTTTAACGACTCAAATGCAATCTGGTCTTGCTTTGCACGAGGTTATATTGGATAATGAAAATAATCCAGTAGACTTTAGATTCATTAATGTAAATGATAAATGGGAACGTGTCATGGGACTTAAAAGAGAAGACGTCATTGGAAAATGCGTCATGACATTATTCCCAAATACTGAAAAATACTGGATTGAGCTTTATGGAAGAGTTGCCACCACTGGTGAACCGAATCATTTTGAAAATTACGCTAAAGAACTAGGCAAACACTTAAGATCTTCCGTATACTCACCCGATAAAGGCTATTTTGCAGTTGTTGTTGATGATATTACAAGTGAGATAAACCTTGAACAAGAGAAAGAATTTCTTAGAACACATGATGCGTTGACTGGATTAACGAATAGACAATATTTTGATCAGATGACTTTAAAGGTGGATTTAATTGAATGCTTACCTGTCTCCGTCATCAATTTCGACATAAATGGACTGAGGATTATCAATGAGGCATTCGGTTATGAATATGGGAATCAACTATTGATACATGTCTCGAATATATTGACAGACTGTTTCAAAAAAGAGGATATTATCTCAAGAGTTGGTGGTGACCAATTTGCCGTAATCTTAAAGAATACCTCGAAAGAAGCAGCAGAGATGATCGCAAAACAAGTTGTTAAAAAAGTCTTTAATTTCAAGATTAAAGACACTCAATTATCAATTTCATATGGGGTTGCTTCGAAAGTAAATAATGAAGATATTAATCAACTGTTTCTAATTTCTGAGAATGCCATGTATTCTAATAAAATATTCGAATCAGAATCCTCTAGTAATCAGTCAATACAGTCACTAATGACCGCATATCATGAAAAGAATCCTAGAGAAGCAGAACACTCAAAACGGGTGTCGACCTTGTGTGAGAAATTTGGTTATGCTGTCAATATGGGTGATGAAGATATTAATAAGCTTAAGGCTATCAGTTATTTACATGATATTGGTAAAATCGCAATCGATGATTCAATCATCAACAAGCCAGGAAAACTTTCTGATGACGAATGGGAAGTCATAAAAAAACATCCAGAAATTGGCGCACGCATCATTTCAGCTTCAGATGACTATGCAATTATTGCAGAAGACATCTTAGCTCACCATGAGAGATATGATGGAAAAGGTTATCCATTTGGTATAGCAGGTAAAGATATTCCAATCCGTGCTCGCATGATAGCTATTGTTGATTCATATGATGCGATGAGTTCGGACAGACCTTACCGAAAAGCGTTAAGCCACGACGAAATTATTAAAGAACTTTGTAGATGTGCTGGGACACAGTTCGATCCTGAACTGATTGATATTTTTATTGAAAAAATTATATCAGTTGATCACTTATAAAATACAGGGATGATTAAATAAATCAGTTAGATTGATAAACAATTTTTAGAGTAATTATGTATGACGAATAGTATAAAGGTTATTTTGTAGTGAGCATCCGCAAAGTTAAAAGGATGCTCTTTTCATTGAGTGATGGCACAAAAGTTGAATGTACTTGGATAAGATAGGTTTTAAAAAGTTTGATATCGTATCGTAGTCATTTATATGATATACTGCTAACATTATTATCTATAGGTTTTATTGAAATCATTTGTATAGTATAATAATGGATACCAATTTCACGCGCATGGTTATTTATTTTGGATAATAGAGTATCAACTATTTGAAATTTTTTTGCTGGAGGTATAATAAATGAATGAAGTGCTAAATGTAATAAGAGAACGAAGAAGTGTCAGAAAATTCCTAGACGTACAGTTGTCAGATGAAGACATAAATACCATAATTGAAGCTGGAATCCATGCGCCAAGTGGCCATAACGCTCAATCTGTCTGGTATACAGTCATCCAAAATAAGGATTTAATCAACTATATTAGTAGGAAATCAAAAGAAGAAATGTGTAAGTCTGATGTGGATTGGATTAAAAGGTTTGGCTCTAGTGAAAGATATCATTTATTACATCATGCACCAACAGTCATCGTGGTGTCTGCAAACAATGATGCGTACTCACCAATAGAAGATTGTAGTGCTGCAGTAGAAAACATGCTGTTGGCAGCCAAGAGTATTGGTATTAGTTCTGTGTGGGTAGGTTTATCAAAATACTTCTTTAAACTTGAGGAGTCCAATACGCTATTACATATAAAAGATGGATTTGAGCCACATTATGCTATTTGTTTTGGTTATGAGGATGTCGAAAAAAAGTATCCAAAACCAACTCGGAATTATGAGGTAATAGACTGGATTAAGTAACGTGATTCATTAAGTCGTAAACAAACTTATTAGTTAAACTTGATTAATACCAAATTAACATATTAAACGACTTTAGTTCATAGCTTTCCCATGCAATTTATTGACATTTGGATTAAATATCATTATACAGTCAACAGTAGTAGTTAAGTAAAGTAGGTTAATTAATGAAAACTATCATTAGCAATTCGACAGACCCATATTTTAATCTAGCTTGGGAAGAGTATATCTTTAAACACACTTTGTTAGAAGAAGATATACTTTTGTTATGGCAAAATGAGCCTGCGGTCATTGTAGGTAGAAACCAAAATATATTTGGCGAAGTCAATGTCTCTTTCTGTCAATCAAAACATGTCCCGACGATCAGAAGAATTTCTGGTGGGGGGACAGTTTATCACGACTTAGGTAATATCAACTATTCTGTCATTACGAAAAACTATCAAGATGTCCTAAGTAATTATAGTTATTTTACAAAGCCAGTGATTGAATTCCTAAATGAACTCGGGTGCAATGCGACTTTTAGTGGTAAAAGTGACATCAAAATTGGCGATAAAAAAATCAGTGGCAATGCACAAATGTATCATCAAAATAGAATGTTACACCATGGTACAATCTTATTTGATACCGATTTGAATCGACTGCACCAAGTTATCAAAAATAAAACCAATGATATCGAATCCGTTGGTGTTGAGTCAAATCGCACCATGACGACCAATGTCATAGACCACTTACAAGTAAGCATGTCTTTAAGTACATTCAAACAAAGCTTATTAGCCTATTGGTTAAATAAAGACATAAAGTCTAATACACTCAAACTCACACAAGAAGACCTGGATATCATAGAACAAATGAAGCGTCAGAAATATATGAGTTGGGCTTGGAACTTTGGAGAATCGCCTGCATTTGAAATCAATAAACATACAGACGAGGATTCAGTCCGTATCAAAGTCACAGCAGGATTGATTGAGGAGTTCTTATATAAATACGCAGACCAATCAATTCGAATACACACATTTAGTGGCATCAAGTTTGATCAAGCATCCTACAAACAAACATTGAACCAACTAGAAGATAACACCAAAACTGCACTAGAAAAATTCACAGCTTTATTATTTGATTAAACAAAAAGGCATTCTCGCGAATGCCTTTTTGTTTATATATGAATGGGCTTATCCATCGCACCAATCGCAGATTCCATCACAGATTCTGATACCGTCGGATGTAAGTGAATCGCATTCGCAATATCCGCAATGGTTGCTTCTGATTTGATTGCGAGCACGACTTCAGCTAGTAAGTCTGATGCATTTGACGCCAGAATATGCGCACCTAATATCTCACCATTATCTGGATTCATTAAGACTTTAACAAATCCATCCGTTTGACCTTCAGCCAGTGATCGACCATTAGCAAGTAGTGGGAATTTACTGGATTTATAAGCAATACCCTCTTTTTTCGCTTCTTGTTCCGTTAAACCAATCCAAGCAATTTCTGGAAATCCATAAATTGCTGATGGGACATGATCAAAGTAGAATCTCGCATCTTTACCACTGATGTGTTCGATGGCAACAACACCTGCTGCAGATGCGGCATGTGCTAACATCATTTTACCGATGATATCACCAATCGCATAAACGCCCTTTAGATTGGTTTCTAAGTGTTCATTGACGACAACCCCTTGTTGAGTTGTCTCTATATTTAATGACTTAAAAGCTTCCAGATTCGGTTTCATCCCAACCGATAACAATACAATCTCACTTTCAATTGTATGTGATTGTCTATCTAGTTGATAGGTAACATCTTTTTTATGGATATCAGTCACGGTTGCACGTGTGATGATGTCGATATCATCTTTTTTAAGTAGTCTCAAATAAGCTTTTCTGATTTCATCATCAACAGCCATCAAAATGTCATCCAGTCGTTCGATGATTGTAACTTTCGTACCGAAACTTGCGAATAACTGTGCAAATTCCAATCCGATTACCCCACCCCCAATGACGGTTAAAGTCTTGGGTATTTTTGGATAATCTAGTAAGCTCTTATAAGTATAGACAAAGCCATTATCAAGTGCTTCTCTTAAACCATTTATTGATGGAATTACAGGCGAAGCACCAGTTGCTAATATCAAGTATTTGGTTTCGATGATGTCTTTGTCGACTAAAACGTGTGTGGCATCAATGACTTCACCATAGTGATTAAAAACGGTTACGCCATTTTTCTTTAGTAATCCCCTGACGCCATCTGTCAGTGTTTTGATGACTTTGGATTTTCGATTTTGGATGTCTGTCCAATCAAAAGAAACAGCGTTATCTTTTACATGTATGCCATAAGCAGAAGCGTGATTAAACAAACGCAACACTTTCGCACTTTTAAGCAATGTTTTCGTTGGGATACACCCTTCATTCAAACAAACACCACCAACGGTGTTTTTTTCGATTAAAGCGACTTTGAACCCGAGTTGTGCACCTTTGATAGCGGCGACATAGCCACCCGGACCGCCACCAAGGATTAAGATATCATAAGTCATTAGGATAACAACATGAATACAGGATTGATTAATAATGATTTGAACATCATCACAAACCTGCCTGCATCGGCTCCATCGATGATTCTGTGGTCTACAGCGAATGAGATTGGCATGATATCTGCAATCACAATCTCATTGTTTTTGACAACGGGCTTTTTGGTAATTTTGCCTATACCCATGATGGCTACTTCAGGGTATTTAATAATTGGTGTGCCAAATAGAGCATCAAATGCACCATAGTTTGTTACGGTGAATGTCCCATTTTGAATGTCTTTTAACTGGATGGTTCTTTCAACAGCACGGGTTTGTAAATCTTTGAGTTGTCTGGCTAAATCGTATATGGATAATTGATCTGCATTTTTAATGTTTGGTACGATTAACCCTTCAGGTGTATCGGCAGCAAATCCAATGTTTATATAGTCTTTATAGATGATCTCACCTTTTTCGTGATCGAAAGAAGCGTTAAAGATTGGAAATGCTTCGATGGTTTTCGTTAAGGCTTTGATGATGAATGGCATAAAGGTTAAATGAATGCCCAGAGATTTTGCAAGTTCTTTTTGTTCGCTTCTTAGTTTTACTAATGAAGTGACATCAATTTCATCCATTAAAATGGTATGTGGAATGATTTGTTTCGATAAAGACATGGCGTTCACAATGGCTTTACGAACAGATGTGATTGGTACACGTCTGGTACCACTACCAGATTCAAATTTAGGCACTTGAAGCGGTTTGTTCGGTGCTTGTTTTGTGTTAAACATTGCTTGTTCAACATCGGTTTTTAAGATGCGGCCAAACTCACCAGTGCCTTTTAAGGACTGAATGTCAATTTGATTATCTTTCGCCAGTTGTCTAGCTAGTGGCGATGCCAGCACTTTGGTTTTAGTGGTTTCATTTGTCTCACTATCTGTAGATGAAGCAATCACATGAGATGATACTTCAAGTTGACCAACGACACCTGCATTGTCACCTTCATCCACAGACGTTGTTTCAACTTTAGCGGTTTGAGGTTCTTTTTCTTCAGGTTTGGATTCATTTGGTTCTTCAATTAGAACTAATGTGTCGCCAACATGAATGATATTGCCGACCTCAACGCCTTGTTTTTTCAATATACCTGAAACGGGACTTGGTATCTCTGCATTCACTTTATCGGTTTCAATCAGACATAACGTCTCACCTTCACCAACTTGGTCGCCTACCTTAAAAAACCATTTTAAGAGCTTACCTTCGTGAATGCCTTCACCAATATCTGGGAATTTAAAATTATACATAAAAACCTCCTACGCTTTCAGTGAAATCAATGTTTTGATTTCTTTCGCGATTTGTTTTGGTGTGACCATAAAGTGATGTTCACCACGTGGTAGTGGGACAGTCACATCTGGTGCAGTTAACCTTCTAGGTGCAGCTTCTAAATGATAAAAAGCATGTTCTGTTACAGCTTGAATGATTTCTGCGCCTGGACCGAATGATTTCACCGCTTCATGAACCACCAGCAATCGACCCGTCTTTTTAACAGAAGTGACAATGGTCTCTAGGTCAAATGGGGCAATTGTTCTTAAATCAATGAGTTCAACCGATAACGCATCATCTTTTAATAAAGCAAGTGCGGATTCAACTTCACGAACCATCGCACCCCAGGCAACGACCGTTAAATCAGTCCCTGATTGAACGACTTTAGCCTTACCGATTGGGACAACAAAATCCGTTTCTGGGACTTCCTGTTTAAACGCTCTATAAATACGCTTTGGCTCCATAAAAATAACTGGATCTGGGTCTCTCATCGCACTTCTTAATAAGCCTAGGGCATCATAAGGTGTCGATGGGATGACTAATTTAAGCCCCGGAATATGGGCAAATAAAGTTTCTAAACTTTCAGAATGGTGTTCTAAGGCTTTGACCCCACCACCATAAGGCATACGAATAACTATCGGTAAGTGGTACTTACCTCTAGAACGATTACGGTATCTAGCCGCGTGGGTTACGATTTGGTTATAACCTGGAAACATAAAGCCTGAAAACTGTAGTTCAACCACAGGCTTTAACCCGTTGATCGCCATACCGATGGCAGAACCGATGATCGCAGCCTCAGCAATCGGTGAGTCAAACACACGGTCTTCGCCATATAGTTTTTGTAAGCCAGCGGTTGCTCTAAAAACGCCACCTTCAAAACCGGCATCTTCACCATAAACGACGATTGACTGATCTTTTTCCATTTCGGTTTCTAACGCTTTATTGACCGCTTCTAATACATTGAGTAATGGCATTATTGGTTGTCCTCACTTTCTTGCTTTAATTGTTCATACTGTGCTTTTAATTGTGGGGTTAGATGTTCATACGTATAGTTGAAAATATCTTCAAGTGGTACTAAACCACTGGATTCCACTTTTTTAAATGTATCTAGTATGAGTTGATTATAAGTTTTATTTAAAGCCTCATCAGATGCTTCTGTGATGATCTTTTTTTCTAATAAGTATTGCTTAAATCGTTTAAGTGGGTCTTTAGTTTCCCATAAAGCAACCTCTTCATCCGTACGGTAAATCTTTGGGTTATCTGATGTGGTATGAGGCCCGATACGGTATGTAATGGCTTCAATTAAGACAGGCCCTTTACCAGCCTTTATCCACTTGATGGCCTCAAGGGTAGCTACATACATAGCGAGGACATCGTTGCCATCGACTTGAATCCCAGGGATACCATACCCAATCGCCTTTTGAGCCAGTATTTCAGCTTTGGTTGCTTTCGCTCTTGGGGTAGAGATTGCCCATTGGTTATTTTGAATGATGACAATCATGGGTACATTTAAAACTGACCCAAAGTTTAAGCCTTCATGGAACTCACCATGAGAGGTACCACCATCCCCAATATAGGCAATGACGACTTCATCTTTTTTCTGTATTTTAGCCGCATAAGCAATACCCGCAGCATGCGAGATTTGAGAACCAATTGGCACATTAACCGGTAATACTTTAACATCGTCATCAAAATGACTCCCCGCTTCATTGCCATACCAGTACAAGAAGTACTGTTCAAGGGTAACCCCTTTATAAAGCATGGCGTTAAATTCTCTGAATGCTAAGACCAACCAGTCTTGTTTCGTGGTTGCGGCCATAGGACCGATTTGTGCAGCTTCTTGACCAATGTTTGGTGCATAGGTTAAAAGTCTACCTTGTCTTTGAAACTGAATGGCTTTAATATCCGCTAAACGACCTAAAGTCATCGTTTCATACATCTTAATTAGTGTTTCTTTAGGTATTTTGGGTTCCTCTCTAGGGTTAACCATAACACCTTCTGGATCAAGTATTTGAAATACCTTTTTTTTGAGTGGATCATAATCACTAAACGTCATAATATCCTCCTATTTTTCGTTATTTAAGCATTAAACAACCGCTTAAGCTCTTCATTTTCAGTATACCTTTTAAAGGTATGCGGACAAAATGATACGCTTTAAAACAGTTTGAACTACAAATAATATTACATAATTTGGCTTATCTGTTAGTCATACAAGGCTATTTACTCAAATAGAAATAAATACATATGGCATAAAAAATATTCAAACGATACCTTGACAGGTTAGGTATCTATATGTTACTTTATATACATAGTCAGATTAGGTATGGAGGATACTATGAAAAATAAGATTAAAACCTATGTCGATCACTATTTCAGATTCGATAAACGGGCAGATTTAGAACAATTAAAGTCAGAAATCGTCGGGAACTTATATGACCGTTATGATGAAGCCATAGAAAATGGATTAACTGAAACAGAAGCGTATATCAAAACGGTCAAATCTATGGGTGATTTTCAAGCAGCCAGCTATAATCAAACGGATATTAGTGACTTAGTATTGCCAAGCTTACCGGAGTACTTATTACCAGCATCTGCAATTCTAGCCGCATTTGCCGTCATTTTGATTTTTTTAAATACAGTCGTTGGCGGTGTCTTAACAGCAGTCTCAATCATTTTATATGCAGTTGGTGGGAAATATCTATATGCTTTGGCCATGTATGCGAAATCACATGATTTAGACATCGAACTACATAAAAACTACTTAACCAAGATATTTAAATATATGAAGACCTCATTCGCATTTTGGTCTATTAGTATTGCGTATTTATTTGCATACATTCCAACTATGTTATCACAATTGTTTGTATATATCGTTAGCTTAGGGATTGAACCAAATTATGAAACTATCGCACCTTTTGTTCAAGCGCTTTTTACAATTTCACTCCTGACATTTATGTTATCATTCATCATTTTGATTATCATAAGCTATAATCTCTATCAAAAATTAAAACTCAAGTACTACATTTTAACTGGTGAATCAGAATTACCAGGCAAAATCAAAGATTCTTTTGATTATATCCAATTTGCTGATATGCCAAAAGCCAAAAACATTAACCAAATACTATCTTACATTTTAGGTTTAGGTTCACTTGGCATATTCCTATTAACGCATGCATCGTTTGAAAGAAATATTTCCGGTACAATGGTGGATGGTTACGCAAGCATTCAGTTGACTTCCATATTTAGACTACTTCAGTATGAATTCTTTCCAGGATTATGCTTGCTTACTGGCTTCGTTTGGGTAATTTTTACTTATATTTTAGTATTAAAGTACAAGAAATCGACGCATTTGCTTTACCAATCCTATATCGTATTACTGATCTTATTCAGTGTTCACGCAACACTGTTAGATCAAGCAGACATCTTTTGGGATTATGGCTTCTCACCTATTTTCATTGTGATACCAGCATTGCTTAGTATAATCTATTATTTGGTTTATGGGATACAATATGGGTATAAGCTTTTATCAAGTAAAAAAAGATAAACAATCAAGAATGGAGGGGTTGATATGGATTTGTTTGGGGATACATTAAGAGGTTACACGGATGCAATTATATTGTCTATTCTAAGTGAAGGCGATTCCTATGGATATCTGATTAATCAAACCATATCTAAACGCACGAATGAACGTTTTGTGTTAACAGAAGCTACCCTCTATACCGCTTTTAAAAGACTAGAATCTGCTTTATTAATCGAATCATACTGGGTAGATACCAACCCAGTGAAGCGTAAATATTATGCGATTACAAATCTCGGGAAAAGCGTATTAAAAGAAAAAAAGGATAGTTTCATCGAAACTACCCAAATATTAGAAACATTTTTGAAAAAGTGATTTGAAGGCTGCGTATCTTACGCGGCCTTTATTATAGCCTTATAAGTTTTTTTCTTCGATGACATGTAAAAACTTCTAACCACTAGCGTAAACACAATGATATAAATTGCCCATTGATCACAACTAAATCGATAGCTACCATATAAGAAAAGATAACCGAGATGAGAATCTGAGTATAACCTTTTAGTATGTTTTTCCTAATGACTACGACGCTTAACAATATTGCTAGGTTTGGTAGATTGTGCATCAAAATACAAAAGAATTCCACTGAAAAAGACACGTCTTCAAAGCTGTTAAATGACATAATCGTCATTAACACAATGAATACTAACCAAGCATTTATAGAATACAGAGTGATTTTCATCTACTAATCATTCTAGCGTATTTATACACCTATAAACATAAAAAAAACCCGATTAGGGTTAGTTTTCAATCTTCTTTTCAAAATAAATCAATAATAGTTTTTGTATGAGTACCATGATAACGGTGAATGCTACCCCAATAATGGTTAACCATAAAATGATCCAACCTGTATTGACGCTTGTACCTGCAATCACGGCTCTATGAATAAAGTATGTGGTAAATAAGAATCTCAAACCGCGACTAACGATAGTAGATAATAAGTAGGTTGTAAACTTCATCCCACCCAATGATACCGTAAACAAGATCACAAAGAATGGCAGTGGTGTCATGGCAAATATAAAGACTGCCCAAAAACCATATCGATTGAATAGCTTCTTGGCCTTATCTTGATTTTTTTTACTCACAATCTTACGGTAAAAGAAGTTGTCCTCTTTCGCCATAAATAGATATACAATGACTGCACCTAGTGCATTTGCTAAAACAAGGTTTAGAGTCAGTAGAAGCCATCTGTCTGGACTATCTATAATCATTGGTACTAAGAAAAATTCAACACCAGCCAAGGGTGTAATGGTTTCAATGATGGAATATAAAAATAGACCTAACTCGCCAAATCGTCTGAAGAATGCAATGATTGGGTCGATCCAATGAGAAGCATCATCGATGCTGGATGCTAGTAATAAAATTTGATTCAAAATATGCATTAAATATAGCCCCTTTATACTTAAAGGCTTAATCGCCCTTATTGATTGTATATGATTATTGGTTAAAAATCAAATATAATTGATTAATCTTTAAAAACAATGATAATCCGGGATTTTTTACAGTTTATTCATAAAAAACTAGCATTTTTTTACAATTATGATAAAATGTTATGTGATGTTAAACATAAACATGTAACCGGTTGTATAAACTTAATCTATGGGGGAAATATGAATCAATATTTTTTGGATGCAAAAAACAAACTAAAGAAAGAACACAATATCGATGTCATCGAAGACATTCTTTTAAATAGGGAAGATCGTATCATCGCTTATGCGGATATTAGTAATCCAAATCATATTGAACTTTTTGTCATATCCGGGTCTTTTACTTTAATCGGTCTTGAAGATAGAAAAAGCTATACTTTACAAGACATCATCCGATTATTCGAATACGACAATGCTTATGTTGAAGTTGCCGGCAAAGCAGAATATAGAGCATACGTGAATCAAAGATTATTCTATTTCAAGGATGACTCGGATGTCACTTTTCCAATCAGCGTCAATGACCAAAAAGTATGGATTAAAATTAGTAGTTATCCAATTCTTAAAAAACCTAATATTTGTACGTTTTTCATCTCCAATAAGTCTGATATCATGGTGCATGAAGAAGCCTCATATACGAAAACACATCGAGATGCATTAACGGGGTTATTTAATAAGTACACATTAGATTATCAATATGGCCAACGATATGAAAGATCTAACCTACACGTCTTTTATTGTGATATTGATGATTTCAAAACAGTAAATGATACAGATGGCCATAAAGCAGGCGATGTTGCCTTAATGTCATTTGCCAACATATTAAAGTCACATGAAACCGAATATGACCGATTCTACCGAATTGGTGGCGATGAGTTTGTCGGGCTATTTTTCGTTACAGAAGAAAAAGCCAAAGCCATTGCAGAGGATATCTTAAGTAAAACCAGACAAATCAAATCGAAGTTTTCGCAAATTTCATTAACCGTCTCGATTGGCGTGGTAAAAGCAGAACAAAGAGAAGATGTTATAAGAAAAGCTGACGTTATTTTATATCAAGCAAAAGATAACGGGAAGAATCAATTTAAGTATGAACTAGAATCTAATATACTATTGGCCTTGTAAATAAGGCCTTTATTTATGCCTAATAACTCATAAATTATAATTATTATCATTAGTGTTGAAAAATAACTTGTCATCCTTTATAATCTATTCATAAATAATATATATAAGGAGTATACTATGTCAGATTTTTGGTTTGCATTACTATTAACCATATTTGCAGGTCTATCCACCGGTATTGGTGGGTTACTTGCTTTTCATAAAAAAGCATCAAGTCACACATTTTTATCATTCAGTTTAGGTTTTTCTGCAGGTGTGATGATTTATGTATCCTTTGTCGAGATTTTCGTTAAAGGAAAAGATGCATTATCACAATCTTATGGGGTAAAGACGGGGTATATCTATACGACGATTGCCTTTTTCCTAGGGATACTTTTAATTGGTGTCATCGATAAATTGGTACCTGAAAAAGAAAATCCTCACGAACCTAAAGACCCAGATGATTTTAAATTTAAAGAGAAGACACTACTTAGAATGGGCTTATTTAGTGCACTTGCGATCGGGATTCATAATTTCCCAGAAGGGCTTGCGACCTTCATTGCAGCACTAGATGACAGAACATTAGGGGTAGGGATTGCGGTTGCAATCGCGATCCATAACGTACCAGAAGGTATTGCAGTAGCCATCCCAATATTTCATGCGACAAAGAGTAAGAAAAAAGCTTTCGGTTATGCCTTTTTGTCCGGATTGTCTGAACCAATTGGGGCATTGATTGGCTATTTATTGCTAAGAACATTTATCTCGGATTCGTTATTTGGATTTGTCTTTGCATTTGTTGCAGGGATTATGGTATATATATCCATAGATGAACTCCTACCAACTGCGGAAAAATATGGTAAACACCATGTGGTGATTTATGGTTTGTTAGCAGGTATGGGGTTAATGGCACTAAGCTTAATTTTATTCATGTGAGGACACGATGACTATAGAACAATACAATCAACAATTTGATTTAGATTTGATCGTAAAATTAAATGAACTAACGCAATTATTAAGGCAATTAATGCCAGGTTGTGAAGAAACATTTGCTTATCAAATGCCAACATTCAAAGTTAAAAAGAATATCATCCATTTTGCAGTTCAAAAACATCACATCGGTATATATCCAGGACCAGATGCAATTGCTTATTTTGAATCTGCTTTGAAAGACTATAAACATGCTAAAGGCAGTTTTCAAGTGCCTTTTAATAATGATTTGCCACTAGAATTGATAGAAAAAATGGTAAAGTATAATTTAGAACTTATAAAAAGACAATCATAGGCACAATCAATTTTAAAAGTAGTGAATATATTAAACTGAATCAATTTAGGCATAAATTTGCTGCAAATTATGTGTGTGTCGACACAATTATGTGTATACACATGCATTTTTTCGACATTTTTTTGGCGGAAGTACTTCAAATTGACTTACAAATGAAGTGAATGGTATAATTTGACTATCACAAAATGACAGTTATTTTGTCTGCACTATGTGGGAAAGGGGTGGACGAGATGAATCATAAATCAATGAGTGTTTCTATAATCATGCTTGTGCTATCTTTACTCCTTTTTACAGCGTCCAGTTTTGCGTGGTTTGCGTTATCAGATGCAGCCAAAGTAGACCCGTTTATAGTTGAGGTAAATGAGTATGAAGCGGACATTGTTTTTCAAATCAGTAAAAACGGTGGTGCACCTCAAACACTAATAACACAATCAGAAATCGCACAATTCTTAGCAAATAGTGTACCGTCTGATTATTTTGACTTTGTAATCACAGTTGAAAATTTATCCAGTACTCAAGTGACTGCAAGCATTTATTTTAATGATATCTTATCGACAACATCCGATAGTAACTATGACATGCGCGATGTTTTTTTGATTACAGATGGCTTATTAAGCGTGAATGCCTCTACTAATCCAATCCCACAAAATGATCCTACAGCTGTCACTAAATATGGTCAATTGTTATCCAACTACCGCTTATCAAATTTGATTGATGGCTCGAATGATTTTATGATCATAGAAGAAATAAATCTTTCAATCGGTCAAACCGTATTCATTGAGTTTGGTTTAACTTATCATGAAACCACAGAACACATGGCTTACCAAGGTGGTATCTTAACCATTGGTGGCTTATATGTGGTCTTTGATACTTAGGAGGACGATGATGAAAAAAAATAAACTTGCCTTAGTCCTTTCCACTATCACACTCATGTTGACTTTAACGGCCATCGTTACATTGATTTATGCTTACTATGTCGATACTGAAACGACAGAACCCATTGAGTTTGTAGTAGGGGATGTATCATTCTTATATCAAGGTGACTTAAAAGAACAGTTGGTCATACCGGGTGAGAACTTAGTCTTAACCCCATTAGCACTGACAAATCAATCCTCGATTTTAACTGAATTGAGAATGAAAATAGAAGTAACGTCAACCGTTACAGGTTCGTTAGCATTAGATGACATATTCATCCATGACTTAAGTAGCGATTGGGTATTAGAAGTGGATGGGTTTTACTATTATAGAGGGCTAGATACAGATCAAACAGAAATTGGAAAACATAAAATTCTAACTTCTACAACTAGTATCGCTATCATATCCAATCTAGAACTAGATGGTTATGTCATTAGAAATGAACATGAGGGAGAAACTATCACCGTCAAAATCACATTTCAAGCAAAACAAGCGGATTATGTGAACTGGGCAACACTCGGTTCACAAAACTACGATTTTACTACAGGCACATCCAGTTAGGAGGGGTGATTCATGAGAACAAAATGGCAACTTGGATTAAGTATTGTGCTTTTTAGCGCGATTTTAGTGTTGGTTGCGTTATTTAGTTATGCATGGATTATCGCGACATTTAAATCAGACCCAATTATTGTTGAAACAGGCACACTCGATTTAGATTACACATTCAGTATAGCGAATGATACCAATCATGATGGCATATTGGATGGTGGATATGTTGAGATTACAGCAGGGGGATTAACATTTAATGAAGTCATCCCTGGTATGGTTTATACATACCGACTAGAACTAACAAATTTAGGATCCATTAATGGTCACTTAGATATAAGTATCCAAGATATCTTGCCTTCATCTGTTGGTATGAATCAAGCGTTGATCATAAAGTATATTAACCCAGTTACCAGTCTACCGGTTGAAACGCTGTTAGATTCAAGTACTGAAACCTTATTTCAAAATTACGTTTTAATTAGTACAGGTAGTTTAATATTTGATTTTACGATTACCATAAACCCTGAACTTGGGAACATCAACCAAAGTGAATCAATCCTAATATCGTATTTTGAACTCAGACTAGACCAAATCATTTAAGGAGGACAACATGAAAAAGCTATTAATCGCAATGACATCCATTTTCATACTACTAGTTGCGTCAACGCGCTTTTTTGTGCTAGCCTATTTAACAGATCAAGACGTCACGGAAGAACCACTATTGATTGGTGATGTTGAAGTCGATTATGACATCTATTTTGACAAAGATGGCATCTTATATCCAGCCACTGAAGTGGTGATTGATGAAAATCTTAATATCACCAAACCTGGTGTTTATAGCGTCAACGTCACAGATGCCCAATCCATTAATTTTATCGAGCATTTACGTATTCGATTCTTTGTATCTTCAAATGTGGATACTTACATTAGGATTCAACTCATTGATTATTTATCGTTAACCCTTGAAAACTTCGAAGGCATCATCACAGAGATTCCAATTGTTGGTCAAGAAACCGCATTTAATCATGTGTCCACTTGGTATGACTATCAAGCTACCGATGGGTATTACTATTTGATGAATCCAGTAAAACAAGTTAGTGTCACCACACCTTTAACAGTGGATTTCATTAATGCGTATTTTCCTGGTGTGAATTACAGTGCTAGACCGATTGGTTATGCCCTTCAACTTGGCATCAAGATTGAAGCGGTTCAAGCGGTTAGGGGCCCACAAATGCGTTGGGGTCTAGCAAATCCACCATGGGGAGGTAACTGGTAATGAAGAAAATCATTAAAATCACCTTAAGTAGCCTCATGGTACTTTTATTAGTTGCCATGTTTTCAAGTAAACCAATCCAATCTAATGTGGATGATACAACGTTTGAATTTGGCAATCACAGTTTTGATCCAATTACACCTTCAACCTTGGATACAAGCTATGTGACTTATACGAATTTTAGGTTAAATATTGCGAATGCTGCATCTACTGCTGCAAGCATTATTACTAATATGGCCGGTAAAAAGGTTAGAATCGATACAGCTGAAGAATTGTATCGATTTAGTGTCGATGTCAGTTACCATGCGGATCAAATCTATATCAC
Source organism: uncultured Acholeplasmatales bacterium (assembly GCA_927433595.1). Lineage (GTDB taxonomy): Bacteria > Bacillota_I > Bacilli_A > Acholeplasmatales > UBA5453 > Paracholeplasma. Next base: position 18,680 of record CAKMJY010000056.1, read on the forward strand.
AGGTAATCCGACAGAAGACGTTAAGTTAAGTAGCGATAAAATTGGTGCGCTATTGTCTCTTGATTACGTATTAGGTAATGATATTGATTATTCAGTCATGCAATCTAGACAATTCATCCCAATTGGTTATAGTTTTTACTCATTAAACCTAACCTTAAATGAAAATAAGTTTACAGGAACATTTGATGGTAGAGGGTTTGAAATTTCAAACCTGTATTTTGCAGGATATAATCTGTTGACTACCATTGAAGGTACAGGAGAAGAAGCCCAAGATTTGGCCATCACACCTTATTATGCGATGTTTACATTTAACGAGGGTGAAATCAAAAACTTAGGTTTGATTAACCCGACTTTAGAAATCAAATACGAACACGAAGATTTAACCAAAGCTGCTACCCTAGTAGGTAAAAACAGTGGTATAGTCGATCATGTTTATGTGATTGATGCAAGAACCAGTGCCACCACAGCCGGCATTAGAATGAAAGCTGCTACAGGGATTGGGGTCTCAAGTTATGAAGCAGCTGGCGTTATTTACAATAATACAGGTACATTTACCAATGCGTATTATGTATCACCAGTCGTTGTGAATGCATCCTATATTACTAACTTCCAAGTCCAACCAGTCTTGTTTTACAATACTGGGACTGCAACAAACTTATACTATGATCAGACGGTTTATTTAACGACAATTAATATTAGTGGTCAAACATTTAATGTGAATGCTGTTAATGGGCTTAACACACCTAAAACAACCACGCAACTTAAAACAGGTCTAGCCACTGGTAATTGGTTTTATTATGCATCTGACCGATACCCATCTTTAATGGGCTTAGTCTATAGTAGTGGCAGTTATCTCATTTATGATGCGATTGATTTAATCGCATTCTCAAAGATGATTAACTATATCACGGTTAAAAATGGTCAACCATTTAGACAATCAGATTATTTGGTCATGGATGATTTAGATATGTCACAGGTTGCTGCCGGCGCATATAAAACACCTGAAATTGAGTTTTCTGGCTCTTTAAAGGGTAATAGCTTGGTTGGCAATTACTACATTAAAAATTTAGCATTAACCAATGGCACTGCGTTTAGTGAATACTATGCAGGCTTATTTAGTGTGCTTTCAGGTGAAGTATCTTACTTAACCTTCTCTAATGCATCCATTACAATTACCAATAGTGCGACTTATTATTCACTGCCGTTTTATATTGGGGTGGTTGCAGGTAAATTGGACAATGGGATCGTTTCAAATGTTTCGGTATCCGCCAATATCCAATTAGGCTCAACCTCAATCGGAGAAACGTCAGTCGGTAGCATCGTTGGTGAGGCTTCAGGGACAATCACAAATGTGTACGCAGAAGGGACACTTAATGCCGGTGAACATACATTTACAACAGGTCAAAGTGTCATACCTACCTATTCAATAGGTGGGTTAGTTGGGAAAACAGGTGCAACTGCTTTATCCTTGTACAATGGGTTAAATCATACGACAATCACAGGAATTTCTACCACGGCATCTGTCACAACCACACCAGTTTCTATTAGACTTGGTGGTGTCGTTGGCTATGTCGAAAATACAAGTACTATTAAACACATGATTGGCTTGGTATCCAATAACGCAACCATCACACCAAAAACCTATCTAGCATCATCTACTGTAAGTCAATATGTTGCTGGTGTCATTGGCTTAAGTGCAGGCGCAAGTAATGAGTTGACCAATCAGTTTGGACTTTGGACCAATGATGGTTTACTAGATTTCACACAAAGAGGGTCAAATACAATTTATAGTGCAGGTGTTGTCGTAACAAATCATACCGCACAATCAGAATACATTTTCCTTTACAACCATGAGACATTTACAACCAGTAGTTATACAGGTTTAACTTATACTACTTTATTATTAAACCTCTCAACATCAGGGATTACATTATCTCAATCTGAAAATACTGCCGATACAGATATTAATACCAGAATCGATTTTTCAGGGGTATATCATTCCACTGAAGATGCCACCTCTTTATTAAGATTTGTTGAAAATAGTGGCGATATCATATTCCATCCAACTACCTTAACGACTGAAACTAAAATCAGCGGAATTACCTTATCCAACAATGTAGACTTCCTAAATGTGACAATGTCAGGTGATATCAAAGCTTACAATATCGGCACGTCTGCTCAACTATGGTTAGCTGGGTTTTCTACTAACTTATCAGCTGGAAGATATATCAAGAATGGTTTGCATGACGGCAATATTATCATTGGTGGTATTAACTCATCCACCAATGAATCCACTGCACAAAATATCTATTTAGGTGGATTTGTCAATATCAACCAATCTGGTGATTTAAATCAACAAGATGGGTCAAACTTACCAAAAGCAACCATCGGTATCATCAATAGTGTGAATAATGGCGATTTTTTATCCAAGTATGATAATACCTATTATGGTGTTAGTGGGGCGGCAAATGTCTTTGTTGGTGGTATATCGACCCTAAATTCAGGTTCTATTCAAGACTCTGTTAATCTAGGTCATATTAAAGTATCTAACACGAGCGGTTATGTCAGTAGTGCAGTAACTTATAATCCGGATTCTAGTTATGGTGGCCGTGTCACCAAGTTTAGATATGCAGTTATCGCAGGTGGTGTATCTGCCGCAGTTACCGCTGGGACATCGAGAATTTATGACGTTGTGAATAGTGGTGATATCATTGCGATATCTGCAAACTTTACACGTTCAGGTGGGATTTTAGCCCAAGCCCTTTACGAAGAGTTACAAAGTGGTTTGGTCTCGTCTACCCTATTTAGTACAACCATTCCTTCCTCAATTCTATCTAATAGTTTAAACTATGGTAGTGTGGTTGCCTTAACACAAAATATCCATATTTACAGCACAACACCTTATAATCTAACCACAACATATTTCTTTAATGGCTCACAGCGAAATAGCACAGGTGTATCTAACTTAACAACCACGTATGGCACTGAAGAACGTCCAGGTATTTCAGCATCAGCGGGCGGAGTCATTGGTTATGGGCTAAGTGTCATGAGAAGAATGATCAATCATGGTGAAGTCTCATCAACCGATGTCGCAGGCGGTATCGTTGGTGCATCATTTGTATGGGAATCAGATGCGACAACGGTTGTATATATTGATACAGCCTTAAACTATGGTTCGATTAGAGCTATTAACAATAATCTTTACAGTCAAATTGATAAGAAAGACATTGAATACACACAAATTCAATCCGCATTTTATGCAGTCGACAGTACATTTATATTTCCAACACCAGCATCATCCGCAGGTGATTTAAGAAAGTTCCCTGAAGGAAAACGCGGTATTGGTGGGATATTTGGTAGACTTCAACGTGGGGTTAACCAAGTTATGACATCAGCTGGTGGGACATTTGACTTTATCGTCAACTTTGATGAAAATGTCGACTTAATTGGTCGACTTGACCAAGTTATGAACTGGACGTCATCCTCTAGATTCTTTAGATTCAATAATGCGAAATATTATAGTGCTAAGTATAATGATACGACGCAAGGTGTTTTTACTGGTTACTATTATTTCTATGATTCGTCATCATCTAATATTCAAAGAACAACTAGATATAGAACATATATTCTAAAAGAACGTTACACATATGAAAACAGAAGTGGCACATGGTATTTAGTAACTGATCGCTATTATGAAAACAGAAGTGACGTCGAACATTATGGTGTCCTATCGAGACAAGTTGGTAGTACAATGAATACTTTAGGCGTACAAACGCGTATTCGTGAATATTCATCGGTTACAGCATCTGGTTGGTATTTTTACCAAGAACAGGCACTACCTGCAGGTACATATACAGCTGGCACGACTGAACAACTAATTAATCCAATCGTGACATTAAATAGTAGTTCGAGTACAGCAAACCTTGGGTCACCTTACTATTTCTTTAACGATGTGTTGCCGGTACCTGTCATCACTGAAGATGATGATTTTGCATGGATGGGTGATTATGCATATGACCCTAACTTTGAAATGCGTGATGATAGTACATTATTAAGTAATGGTCAGCCTATTACTTCATATATTTATTACGCGGAAAATGGTCTTTTAGCAAGCAGATTCTCTAGTTCAAGAACCAATGGGATGTATGTACTTTCAACCTCATCCGGTTCAGCTTTCGGTTCTGTATTACCAGCTAACTTGGTCCTAACCAATTTATACCCATTAGATGGCATGCAACCATATAATACAAACTATGAAACAACCATTAACCGTGTGCCGATTGATCCAATCATTTCAACGGCATATTACGGGTTACTTCAAACCGCATATAGCGATAAATCGGCACTACTTGAAACCAATCAATATGTCGCGATGAGTGAAAATGGTGGGTCACAGACGAAACTTTTAAACCCAACCATCGATTACAACAATAAAATCATCACATTTACATTGTCACTCGATTTGATTGCGAGCGGTCAAACATCGATTAGTTATCAATTAACCGATGCATTGATACCTGCTAATGCCTTAATTGCAGAGCGCATAAGCGATTATTATAGTGGTAGTCCAATTAATTATGCTGAGTACCAAGATTTATTAGAAGCAGAAGCCGATAGTGGGATTGCTTCTACATTAGCACCGGTATTAACCACAACCTTACCAAATGTACCGAATGGTGGTTCACAAACCATTACGTTAGGTTATTTCACATCTTATTCTGAAGCAGCTGTTTATAATGCGGCCTTCATCAATTCAACTTATACCACCGATTATCAGGTGAGGTTAAATGTATTAGGTAGAGCATCCAGCTTGCCTCAACCATATTTATACTCAATTGATGGTGGTACAACTGCATCATTTACGGAAAATCAAGTGTTCACTCAACCTGTATCATCGACGTTAAGGCTAATGTTCGATGATCAATCGCCATTTGTTTTAAACACAGGCGCAGACATCAAAGAATTTATTAGACTTGAGTATCAAAATGAACTGGTTGAATTATCTGATTATGGGCTTACAACCGTACCTGTTTATGGACAGTGGAATGACTTTGAATTTACGATTACCTTAAATCCCAATCTGCGGGATGGTGAGTATAAGGTCTATTACAAGTATTACTATGCCGATACGGAGAAAGTGATTACTTTCACGAAAGCAAGTTCTACTGCAAGCAACATTGAAAGCTTATCTTATTATTCGTCTGGTACAGTGACACCTGTCGGTACCACGTTTACATCGTATGTCGATTTCGGGTTTGATTTAGGGTTCTCTAGTGTTACTTTTACACCAAATACCAATACAGACCCATTACTAAAACCATATCAAGATAATATGTCTTATGATATTTCATTTATGGATAGTTTTACCCTAGCACCGTTTGCAACCCTGATTTCAACGACTTATAATGGCGTTAGTTATGTCAATGGGTATCGTGTTTATCAATTACTTTATACCATTGAATCTGAAAGTGGCGTTCAAACTGTTTATACACATAACATTCAAGAACGACCAATTGATATTACCAATATATACAAAAATAACAACAAAGTATTGATTTCTAATGTTTTCGCAACTAGAGAAGCTTTACAAACCAATTTCGCGGTTGACTTTGGGATTAACGAATTGGTATCTGAACAAATGTATAATCTATTTGAAGATGATCCAAATGCTTACTTCTCAATTACCGTAGATGCAGTCGATTATGATTTAAACCCAATGCCAGCACTGGATATAAAGGGCATCACCTATTCAGCGGATAGCTTCTTAAATATCATCATGAGTAATCAAACATTACCAGGCTTCTACACATTTACATTTGAGTATATTAGAGCTGGTAATGCCATTCAATTTACCCAATTGGTGATTGAAAAGAAAGAGGGTATCAGTGCGTATTTAACAGATATTCAGTTCTCAGAATCCGCTACTGAAACCGATTATGCCGACATGAGTGTTGCTAACCCTGATGGGTCAGTAGACACAACATCGACCTATGACCCAAGTATTTACTTTGCCGGGATCGACTATGATGGTTCACAAAACATCGTGTTCAATTACCGCGTAGATGGCCAAGTTTCCAATACGCCATTAAATGAATTTATACCATTCTTCCTAGAGTTCTTACCAGCTGGGGCAACCATTTCAAGAAAAGTTTATCCACTTGAAAATCCGTCCATCTCTTGGACCAGTGAAGTGACAAATGCATCAGACCCTGCTATAAAAGCAGAACTTGCTGCTGACTTTACAATTATGCCAGATACTGGCTTAGAACCAACTGAACTTGAAGACGTTGTAATCACATACCGCGTCACATCTGAAAATGGCTTAAATGTGGTCTACTACCATATTACGGTTATTGACATCATATATAATGTATCACTCATCTTTGACGTTTATTATGATGATAATGGCGTACCTATTGAAGCGGCTAACTCAGAACTCGCGAACAAAGTTGTTTTAATTAACGTTAGAAACTTTAATACCGATGTGGCAGTGACAACCTCACTAGCTCCAACGGTTGCTGATTTTCCAACATTCACAACCATTGGTACAACCAATAACTCGATTTATATGTTTTATGTGGGTAATAACAGTAACTACCGTTACCGTTACGGTAGAAATATATCCGGGTTCTACGGGTTTGAAGTACTCTTGCCTAAAGATCCAAACGGCAATGACTATACCTACTATATTACATTTGATGGCGATACATTAAGTGATTTAAGTAGTTATGTTACCGGCACCACTGGCAAATATTTCTATATCAACGGTGGGACAAAAAACCGTACCAGACGGTTTGAAATTCACGTCGTTAGAACCAATCAATCAATCGATAATGGTTGGGGATTAGACGATGATTCTGATACATATTTTGATTAAGGCACTCATTTATGAGAGCCTTTTCGTATACTAAGACTAGGAGTTATTCTCTTAGTCTTTTATTTTTATATAATTGGTAGTAAAATGAAGGCGAAGGCGTAGTTAAACAATTTGAACTTCGAGTTCGTAAAAACTAGTATACCTTTGAGTATTTATGATAGTCTACGCCTTCCTATGATTTACTACGAGCTAAGAGAGATGACTCTTGGCTTTTCTTTTTTATAGGCATATAGAAAAGAAAGTTTGAAAGGAAGGACGTGAGCTTTTTTGAACCTTGAGTTCGTGAAAAAAAATGTCCAAAATTTCAGTTTATACACGAAACTAGTTTAGATCTAATGGTGTCAATGAACACGTATGAACAACGAAAAAAAGTAAGTGTATTCCAACTGAAACGAACCGTATCATCTAACAAAGAAAGGTGGTAATTACTGTGAAGAGTCCATGTGTAGCAGTGGACGTATCAAAGGGAAAGAGTTATTATCAAGGGTTTATTGAAATAGATAAACCAGCTAACAAAGCGACACCTATCGAGCACGACTTAGAGGGGTTTAAGTCTGTGTATGAATTAGGTCAAACATTGAAGGAAACGTATAGCGATGTCGCCTACGTATTTGAATCAACTGGGATCTATCATAAAGCGTTAGAAACATTTCTTATGAATCATGATGAAAAGTGTATTATTCTAAATCCTTTAGAGGCTTCAAAAATTCGTAAAACAGACTTAAGATCGACTAAGACAGACGCTAGGGACTGTAAGAGTATCGCTAAGGCATACTTCATGAAAGACTTTAGATTACACGATCAAAAAGATGAACTCTATGAGAAACTTCATAGTATGAATGGACATTACAATTTTCTTATTCAGCAGTTAAGAGAAATGAAGGTCCATTTTAGAAATGCCTTAGACATCGTGTATCCAAGGTTCGATGTAGTTTATCCAAATCCTTATTTGGACATTCCCATGTCAATCTTAAAGCGATATGCTCATCCAGACGAACTAAAGAATAAGCGCTTCGAAACAATTGTGAAGTATATCATGAAAGATACCAAACATAGAGAACCAAAAGCAATGGATGAAGCTAAGAAACTCAAAGGTTATATTGACAATGTGTCTTCAGGTTGTCGTAGTAGTTCCTTTGAAGTGACCATTCTAAAGACTATGGTTAATAAGATCAGTGATCAAGAAGTTGAAATCGAGTTATGTTTGGATGAAATGAGAGAATTAGTGAGTGAAGTACCGCTTTATCATCAATTGATGAGTATTCCAGGCATCGGAGACAATCTCGCAATCAGACTCATTGGTGAGTTAGGTGATTTAGACCGGTTTGAACGTAGTGAACAACTAGTCGCCTATGCTGGTATCGATCCTAGAGTGTATCAATCTGGTCAAATGACAGGTGAACATCTACACATTACGAAGAAAGGTAATAAACACCTAAGGACGTTATTATTCTTGGCTATGTCGAGTAATGTGAGAATTGGAAAAACAAACATAATTTTAGATTTTTACAACAAAAAAAGGCAACAAACGAACCCTCTCGTTTATAAAGCTGCCTTAATTGCCTGTGCCAATAAACTACTCAGAATAATCTTTGGCATGTATAAGAGTGGAAAGAACTTCCACAAATAAATTTCAATTCCATTATACTACTTAGAATACTAGATTTCAAATCTGGTTTTTAAGTGTGTTCATAAATAGGGATAAATAAAACTTAAACTAGTGTTGACTTCCTTTATCTAATTTTTTTCAATTAATTAAAGAACTAAAACAAATTTCTATTTATTTCAAATCCTTTTCGATATAATAGAGATATATAACATATGAATAGAATGAAGGTGTTTCAATGAGTCAAAGTATTTACCGAGAAATTTCTGGGTCTTTCTTTAAGAAAAAAGAAGTCAGATATGGAGTTGGCGTTTTGATTATGCTAGCATTGCCTTTAGTATATGCACTAGTATATGCAACAGGTGGCATTACCTACGTGTATTCTCATACGATGTATATACCTATTCTTTTAGCAGGTATCTTTTTTGGACCAAAGTTTGGATTGGCGATTGGCATCATTGCAGGTATCTTACTAGGGCCAATCATGCCTTTAAGTGTGGCCGATGGTACCAATCAAGAGTTAGCCAATTGGTTATACCGGTTCTTTATTTTCTCTTTAATGGGATTAATCAGTGGGTATGCTTCTGATGAACTCAGAAAAAGTGCGGTAAAAATTGATGCACTATCTTCCATTGATCCAGAGACGCTTATTCCAAATACCAATTTCTTGAAACACATGAATAAAGTCATGTTAGAAAAAGAAGTTAGCTTAATCACGATTTTAGTTAATAACATCGATTCTATTACAGACATATTAGGTGTAGATGTTTATCATCAATTACTAAAAGACCTACACTTGGATTTCACACATCAAAGTAGAGAAATGCTGATGATTCAACCAGATAGTAATAAGTTATGGTTGATCATTGCGAAAACCGACATTGAATCAGATTTAAACTACATCATGCAGATATTAAATAAATCGAGGACAGTCCATCAAATTCCACTATATGTAGACTATGCAGTAGGTATAACATCAACCATTTGTGTTGAACAACACTTAGATATCCAAGCCTTTTCTGAATGTGATATTGCGGCACGTCACGCACAAATTAATAACTTGCCGACGTTCATTTTTGACGATGGTAAATTAAAAAAACGCAGTGATTATGAACTGATTTCAAGCTTTACTCAAGCACTTGAACAAAATCACACATTCTTAATGTATCAGCCAATCATGGATTTAAAGACCAATAAAGTTAGATCCATTGAAGCGCTCATCAGATGGGAACATCCTACTAAAGGATTAATCATGCCAGACCGGTTTATTCCGCTTGTAGAAGAAACTAAACTCATTCATTTACTAACAGATTGGGTTGTTGAAAAGGCTTTATTAATGCTTAAAAAAATGAGTGATCAAGGCTTAGATACCGGAATCTCTATTAATGTATCTGCCAAAAACTTATATGACCCGTTATTTTTTGACCGTACGATGGCGATCATTAAAAAGCATAAAGTAGATATTAGTAAACTCGAAATTGAAATCACTGAAACCGAACTCATGGTCAATCCAGCAGAAGCAAAAGAAGTCTTAAACCAATTTGCGAAAGAAGGCTTGAAAGTTGCACTCGATGATTTTGGTTCTGGTTATTCATCCCTGGCTTATCTCACACAGTTTCCACTGGACGTCATTAAGATTGATAAGATTTTTATGATTGACATCTTAACGAGACCTCAAATTAAGCAAATCGTTTCAGCAACGGTCGCTTTATCCAGGGAACTTGGGTATAAAGTGGTTGCTGAAGGGATTGAAGACAAAGAAACGTCTGATTACTTGACGTCAATTGGGTGTGATTATGCACAAGGCTATTATTATGCCAAACCAATGCGTGAATTAGATATCCTAAAGTTCATGATCCAATAACTCATAGAAGAAGATATACGCTTTTTTGCAAAATATCTTCTTTTTTTTGTTGACATTAGATACTATGCAATGTATAGTATTATGTGAGAGGAGGTATAACATGGATGCACAATTAAAAAAAGGATTTCTAGAAATGTTAGTGCTAGCATCACTGAAAGTAGAACCTTCTTATGGCTATAAGATCATTCAAGACGTTTCAAACGTCATTGACATCAAAGAATCCACATTATACCCGATTTTGAAAAGACTTGAACAACAAGCATTTGTCAAAACGTATACAGAACAACATCAGTCTCGCTTGAGAAAGTATTATATGATTACGACCTTAGGTAGACTTGAGATTGAAAAAGCAAGAAAAGATTATCAAGAGATTGAAGCAATCTATCGTTATATATTAAGGTAAGGTGAGCATATGACAAAACAAGCATTTTTACAAGCACTTAAACAAGCTTTGGGGAATGAACCTGAAGCACATGAAATCATCAACTATTACGATGAACTCATCGATGAAGCAACCCTTAGTGGGGAATTAGAATCAGATGTTATCCAAAGACTCGATTCGGTCGATCAAATCGTCCGATCTTTAGGCAAGGACCCACAAGCATACAAACGGAAAAACACGGTCGTCGATAAAACAGTGAGTTTGACTGTAACTTTAATTGGTAAAATCGCAATTGTCTTTTTATGCGGTGTGACAGCACTCATTGGCATCAGTTTTGTCTCATCTGGTGGTATCAGTATTTTCTCATCTATCTATCGGTTAGTTGGTATCACGGATACCATGGTCATCCTCTATTTTGTTAGCCAATTGGTTTTCTCAGTTGGATTAACCTTAATTGGTGTTTGGATGACCATCAAGATGATTGGCTATATCAAACAAACGATTCAAGAGATTGATCAATTATTCAATCAAAAGAAAGGCGTATAACATGAAAGCAATTATCAAATTAAGCGTACTAATGCTAGTCATCGGTGCAATCGGTTCAATCACGTTTGGCTTACTGGCAAACGATGCGTTAAAAGATGAATTAGAACTCACTGAAGTGACATATACTTATGAAAAAACCAGATTTTCTACTATCGATTTATCCTTTGAAAATAATCCAGTTGTCATCCTACCAAGTGAAACAGACGATATTGTTATCACGTTTAATTACGATCAGTATGAAACCGTTACTGAGACCAAAACCGAAACGGATTTAGGTATCAAAGTCACCTCTAAGTGGTATGAACGACTATTCTTCGGCAGTATGGTGTTTAACTTTAACATGTTTGAGAATAGAACTGTTTATGTCTACCTACCAGTTGCTCAATATAGTCTGCATGTTAGCACATCGAATGGCGCAATTCGTTTAAACGATTTATCACTTGGTATCACAACATTAAGATCTTCCAATGGCGCAATCACAGTTAAAGATTCAAGCTTTGTAGGTCTATTAAAGAATGTGACGTCAAATGGCACAATTTCAATTAATAACATCACAGCTCAAACCATCGAGAATACCACTTCTAATGGCCCAATTATCCTAGATAACTTGACTGCGGATACCATTAAGGCATCTAGTTCAAATGGTAGAATTAGTGGTACGAATATCACATCGGACTATCTAACGACAGCCACATCTAACGGTTCAATTGATTTGAATATCAACGGCGCATTCGCAGATTTTAAAGTTAAAACCAGGACGTCTAATGGCGATGTTGAAATCAATAATCAAAATTATGGTAATGATACCTATCACGAAACAAAAACACCTTTTGTCAGTGCCATAACCTCAAATGGCGATATTGACTTAACCTTTTCACTTGATTAAGATGCGTGTGCAATCTGCACGCATCTTTTTTTCTGTCTTTGTGATAAAATAAGCATAACAAGTGAGGTTTCTTATGGATAAAATCATCTTTGAAACGATATTAGGTAATATGAAAATCACATCAGAAAATGGCTTTCTAAAGACCGTTGATTTAACAGATGAAGCGAAAGTGGATTCAAATGAAGCAGTCTTATTAAGTGCAAAACAACAAATGCTTGCCTATTTAGAGACAAAAACAGCGTTTGATTTACCGCTGAACCCTAAAGGCACACCTTTTCAACAAAAAGTGTATGAAGCGCTACTTAAAATACCTTATGGGAAAACCGCATCTTATGGCGAAATTGCAGCGATGATTGGCAAACCTAAAGCAGCCAGAGCTGTTGGCCAAGCCGTGAACAAAAACCCATTGATGATCATTGTGCCATGTCATAGGATTATCGGTAAAGATGGTAGCTTGACGGGCTTTTATGGGGGCTTAGCATTAAAAGAAAAACTCTTAAAAATCGAGGGCATACGATGATATTTCAATATGAAGATAAAGACTTAGAAGCGTTAAAGAAAAAAGATGTCAAATTGAAAGCTGTGATTGAACAAGTGGGTAAAATCGAACGACTGATTAATGAAGACTTGTTTGAATCTTTGATTTCATCGATTGTTGCACAACAAATCTCAGGCAAAGCCTATGAAACGGTTTTTAAGCGCTTAAAAGCTTTAACACCAATTACCCCGACAGATATCTTAAAAACACCGGATGATCTCATTCAAGCCTGTGGATTATCCTATAAAAAAGTATCTTATATGAAGCATGCGGCTACCTACTTTAGCCATACCGACATCAACCAGCTTAAGTCCATGTCAAATGAAGACTTAATTCTAGTCTTAGATGATTTAAAGGGCATTGGTAGATGGACTGCAGAGATGTTACTGATATTTTCGTTAAACCGAATGGACATTTTTTCTAAACAAGACTTAGGGATTAAACGTGGAATCAGTATGATTTATCACCATCAGAAAATCACCGATGACTTGATGAAAAAATACGAAAAAAGGTATAGCCCATATGGGTCACTCGCGTCGCTTTATCTATGGGAAATCTCAAGTGGTCAATATGGTCATCAAGATTACCAAGTTAAGTAACCCAATTTATTAATATACATCGCGACTAAAGTTGTCAATTTGACAACTTTTTTTCTTTCTAATACCGGTTTTTTGGTTGAATATGTCATAGGTAATGTATGTCCCATTTTGGGTGAAAAACCACTCTTTAGTTACATTTTAAACAAGCTTATTTTCATCTTTTTTCCGTCATCATACTTGATATAATAGGAGCACAAAAGGTGGTGATCGAATGGAAAAGTATAAAATTCATAGGCATATATTATGCATTGATTTAAAAAGTTTTTATGCCTCTGTTGAGTGCGCACTTTTAGGCTTAGACCCATTTAAGACACCACTGGTCGTGGCAGATTTATCTAGAGGTGGTGGCGGGATTGTATTAGCTGTCTCACCCTATTTGAAATCATTAGGTGTCCCATCACGTTGCCGCATTTATGAATTACCAACGAATTTAAACATCATCTACAGAACCCCACAGATGCAAACCTATTTAAGTTATTCAACTGAAGTATTGAGCATATATTTAGAATACATTTCTGAGGCTGATTTATATGTTTACTCCATTGATGAAGCATTTTTGGATGTCACGAGCTATTTAAGCTATTATCAAAAGACCGATGAAGCGTTGGCACTAGACATCTTAAACCGAATCCGTGAGAAATTATCTTTATTCGCGACTTGTGGGATTGGTGAGAATATGTTGATGGCAAAACTCGCACTGGATATCGAGTCTAAGAAAGCCAAAAACTTCATTGCCAAGTGGCAATATGAGGATATTGAGAAAAAACTGTGGCCAATTGCCCCATTATCAGAAATGTGGAGCATTGGGCATAACATGCAAAGGCGTTTAAATGCGATGGGTTTTTATGAGATAGGGGACATTGCCAAATCCGATCCGAAACGACTTAAAAAGGCGTTTGGTATCCTTGGTGAAGAGCTTTACTATCATACCCATGGCATTGATATGTCTAACATTCAAGATAAAGGTAAGCTTAGGGTGGTATCTAAAAGCTACGGCATGGGTCAAACCCTGTATAAAGACTATTATGGTCGCGAGGTTTACCAAATCATTTTAGAGATGACCGATGAAGTTGCGAAACGGTTGAGACTCCATAAAAAGCACGCAAGAATCATTCATTTTGGCTGCGGGTATTCAAAAGCATTCGGTGGTGGGTTTTCACGACAAATTGCATTACCAAGCCACACATCCAGTCCTAAAGTCATTTTTGAAACGTGTATTAGTATATTTGAAGCTTACTATGAAGACTTACCAATTAGACATGTACATATTTCTGTCTCCAGCTTGATAACCAACGATATTTATCAACCAAACTTATTCGAAGACTTAGATGACACTTATCGAGAATATCAAATTGGTCTCGCAATGGATGAGATTAAAACACGTTTTGGTAAGAATGCCATTAACCGTGCATCCAGTGAATTTGAATCATCGACGATCAAGAAACGAAACGCGATGATTGGTGGTCACCATGCCTGATTATATCGATAGAGGCATCATGAAGTGGCAACCATTTGATGCATTGGCTGGTTACCACGACATGATTAAAGAGATGGTGCATCTTAAAAATAAACGTCAAAAGCCAGTGTTATTAGAAGATAAACTAGAAGAGATGAACCGTGTGATAGAAGAAGCGATATCAAATAAAGCAGTGGTTCGAGTCACTTATTACGATGATGGTTACCTATATTATGAATCAGGGTATATCAGTAAAATTGATTCATATACACAAACCATGGTGCTAAAACCAAGGGTAAATTTAGCCTTAGATGACATCATCCAAGTTGAAATATTAGATGGCTTTTAGGAAAAGAATTTACAAATAAAAGATAAATCGGTATAATCAATCATAAAGATTGAGGTGCCTGATGAAAAAAATTGCCATACTAGGGCCAACAAAGACCTATTCAGATTTATGTTATCATCAATTTATCGGACAAACGGGCTTGAGTTTAGAGCCTGTTTATTTTAAAAATATGCAACAAGTGATTAGCCATGCAACAACGTTTAGCTACGCCATTATGCCTTTTGAAAATACGCTAGAAGGTTATGTACAACCCCATATGGACCTGTTATTAGACAGTGGACTTGCAATCGATTGTGAATTAAGGCTACCCATTGACTTTGATTTTGTTTATAAAGGTGATAAGGCAACAGGGAATCTCTATGTTCAATACGCGACAAAAAATCAATGTTTAAAGTTTATCGAGCAATATCCCAATTTAAAAGTCATCATTACCGAAAGTAATGTAGACTCCTATCATCAATATCAAGCGGACCCATCTGGCAATGCAATCGTGCCAAGTCATTTAACACAAGCATCGGATTTAGCCATCAAAGGTGTCGCCGATGAGTCTCATAATCATACACGCTTCTTGGTGTTAAAAAATCAAAGTGTATCACTTAAACGATATCAACCGAAACTTGAGTTTAAAGTATCACTCGTCATCACCCCATATCAAGATAGACCAGGGTTGTTATATGACATATTAAAAGAGTTTTCAAGCCATTCTGTGAACTTGATTTCCATCATGTCAAGACCCACCAAAAAACAAATGGGTAATTACCATTTCTTCATCGAATTATTGAGTACTGACACCCAATATGAAACCATCATTCTTGTCATTGAAAACCTCAAAAAAGACTTTGATGTAAAAGTCTTAGGTATTTACCAAGTGTTGGAATAGTTACCTAACGTTTAATAAAGATTTATATACTTTGTATATAGTCAAAAATAATATCACTAAATGCATATTAACAGGATTAATAAAATTCAATAATGCATCATAAAAATATGCAAAAAAAAGAGAAATCCAATGATTTCTCTTTTTTATCTTCGTCGTTTAAATATACCTGCACCACCAGATGAACCACCGCCACCTTTGATTTTTAAGAACCCAAATCCACCGCCGAGTAAGGCAAATAAAATGATGAAAATGATGCTTGTGTTGCTACCATCAAAGAGGGTTGACAAAATGAGCCAATCATTCGGTTCATCGTCTGGAATATAAGGTGCATCCATCATCTCTTCATAGAATAAATCCATGTCATAATCGATGGGTGTCTCGTCATATAAATCAACATATAGTTTGTTCAACAACTCGTAATTCAAATGCATGACCATGAGGTCTGTAATATCGGCGTAATCCTCAATCGAAAATATCTCTTCGGTTGTTCTACCTAAATAGCCAGCTGGTAGATAAGGTTCTAGATTATAGCCAATTTCAAACGCATAGCCAACCAGTGTTTCAGATTCGTAATCATCGATTAGGATGGGTTCGAAAAATAATATGATTAATAGCCCCATATCGTTCTTACCAATTTCCCATTGTCTGAACAGGTCAGTTTTGTCATAGTTTGCCACCTCTTCAAAACTAGATACCATAAAAGTAGCGTATACAATTTGGATTTCACCATAAACTTCATACATATAGCGATTATAGGCGACAATCTCTTGTTCAGTGTAACTCATCAAAGCGTCTGCATAGTCGTTCACATAAAACTTACTTGTTGGGTCTGGGTATGCCTTTTGTTTACACCCAGTTAATAACAACAATAAAAAAACGATGATCAAACTGAGTAAACGTTTCATACTAATCGCCAAAATCGATAGTTGGGACCTCTGTTACGCCGTCTTCAATCTTCCAATAATCTCTACTACCTTCGAAATCAAACATCGATGCGAATACCATACCAGGGAACCTTCTAACAGATTTATTGTATTTCTCAACTGCGGTATTGTAATCTCTTCTGGAGACACTTAATGTCGATTCAATTGAAGCAATCGTATCCAGTAGCGTATTGAAACTACCAGACACCGTGATTTGTGGGTTATCTTCAATCGCAACTAATAGTTCCGTAATAGCTAGAGACTCTAAAGCATCCGCTTCAGCGAGCGCTTCTAAGTCACCTGATAATTGCGCAGCTGCATAAGCAGTTCTTGCTTCAACAATCTTATTGTATATTTCTACTTCATGTTCCTGTAAACCCGACACGGTTGCAACCATTTGTTCAATGGTATCATGACGTTGTTGCAACCTGTTTTCAACTTGTGAATATTTTGATTCAATCGATTCATCTAAATCGACTAAATTATTATACCCACTGATGAGTATAATCCCAAAAACTAAAATCAATAAAGATGTAATGCCAACCACAGATAATGTAATGACTCTCCCAATGTTCATAAATATCCTCCATTTATTTTTGGAATATTATACATCTAAATTATGAAAAATGCTATTTATTCACATAGGTATAAAAACCAATTTTTTAAGTTAGATAAAAAAGACCCCAAACTGGGGTCGATTTGATACTATTTTTTGAACGCAAGCACTTTAACTTCACCTGCACCTAAGAAGAAGTATGGGTTTTTGTTTTCATCAAACTCATAGAACATTCTTGGGCCAGCTTCATGCATGGCATAAAGCATACGGGCTTCGTTTTGATTCATATTGAATTTCTTTCTAATTGGGGCTAAATCTAATTTGGCATGTTGCGCATCAAATGGATTTGCATTACCAACGATTAATAGAATTTCATCTTTAGTTTCATAGGCGAATCCAACTGGGTTATAGCCTTCTAGGAAAGTAACTGGGATATAGTTCTTTTTATTTGAGATGACATTTAAATATTTCTTGCGGATTGGGTTAACTTTCGCAAGGTTATCTGGAATGTCGTTATGCATGTGGTTTAAGTAGTGTAATGCAAACTTATCGAATAAAGCTAGTTTTGCGTAGAATGGATCGGTTGGTTCTAACATATAAAGCTCATTTGGTCTTGGGTCAATACCTGTATTCATTGGCTGACGTTCATAGACTTCTTGACCTGAGTTAATGAATGGCACACCATTTGGCATAAACATGTTCATCACAGTTAAGAATTTAGATAAGTTTTGTCCACCATCTCTCGCCGCTAGTCTTGGTGTATCGTGTGTTTCACCACAAGCGAATACAGCGCAATCTAGGTCTACAGATTTATAGTAGAAGTGGTGTAATTTACCTTCCCAAATGTGTGGTTCCATTGAGAATCCATTACCGATGATCATGTTATAACCAAGGCCTCTAGCATGTTTGGCATTTTCAGGGTTTAACTCTTCGGCAATGAATGCGAAGTCTGGGTCCACTTTTCTGGCGGTTTCAATGATTTGATTTACCAATTCTTTAGGTAGTGCATGGCCCATATCAATTCTGGCACCATCGATGCCATACGTTTTTTGATAATGAGGAATGATATTAGCAAGTGTATCCCATAAAGCTTTGTTTGGCTTATGACCTGGATATAAGTTAGATTTGATGGTATCAAATAAGATATACGGTGGGATATTTTTATCTTTTAAGAATTTAGCTGTTTCAATTGGATGGTCTAAATACATTCTAAAGAAGGTTACATCGGTCCATGGTGGTTGAATATCATTGATATGGTCAGAGAATGCTGGTGCAATCGTTAAACCAAAATGTTTATCAATGAGTTCTAAGATAGAACCACCCTTTTTAGCGTATTCTTTTTTCAATTTAGCCCATTTGGCTTTATCTTGTGTCTCAGGGTCAAATTGGAACATACCAATGTGTCTTAAGACAGCTTTACTTTGATAAACCGTTGGCATATACTTGATCGTTGGTGAAACGGTGCGATCATTGATTTCATCCACATAAGGTGGCTTATAAAACGGTAAGTCACTTGAATTAATCCAATAAAACCAATCTGGATGATCGATGATTAAATCACTTTCGGTAGCGTTGGTTCTTGGGATGATATCAATCATCACACGCATACCCATGGTATGTGCTGCTTCAACCAAAGCTTGGAACTGTTCATCTAAGGAAAGGGTATTATCGATCATTGGATC
Source organism: uncultured Acholeplasmatales bacterium (assembly GCA_927433595.1). Taxonomy (GTDB): domain Bacteria; phylum Bacillota_I; class Bacilli_A; order Acholeplasmatales; family UBA5453; genus Paracholeplasma. The sequence continues at coordinate 37,824 of CAKMJY010000056.1, forward strand.
AGATAAGGATGGGTCTAATTCAAAGAAATTTGAGACCCCATAAGGCGAACCTAGTTCACCCTTTTTGTTTTTTAATGAGAATTTAGAAATTGGCAATAAGTAGATGGCATCTACACCCATTTTGTCTAAAAGTGGTAGTAGTGCTAATGTTTTTAAGAATGTACCCGTTTCTTTGACATGGTAAATATTGTTTTCATCAATATAACCGTTTCTGTCATGGTCCCAAGTAGTAGATGTTCTAATCATCATCGAATAGACAGTCGATTTTAAAATCCAATCGCCACCCATTTTCTTTTTAGTTGGTTTTGGTACTTTTACCCCTTTTAATTGAGATAATGACCCAACCGGTTGTGACTCATAATTTTTTAATAAGACTTGATCAATTAAATCGACCAAAAAATCATATGGGTTAACTAAGTGTTCCCCATTATTTAAAACCGATAGTGCGTCGTGCCCAAATAAATTGAATGTAGCAGGAATTGCATAGTTCATTGGATATTCAGGTTTGTTTGCAACTAAGGCTTCGCGAAGTTTAAGTAATTTTGACATGATATTTCCTCACTTTACCATAAATCATTATAACATTGAAAAGGCATAAAAGCACTTTATCTGAAAATTTCCGTAAGCGTTTACACATAGAATCTATCGAAAAAAAAGATGGACGAGCCATCTTATGCTTTAATGATTAAGGATTTGCCTGTCATTTCTTTTGGTTGGGCAACGCCAAGGATGTCTAACATCGTTGGTGCGATGTCACATAAAGCCCCACCACTGCGTAGTGTGATGCCTTTTTTTGTCACGACAACAGGGACTAAATTAGTCGTATGTGCGGTATGTGGTTTGCCAAATTCATCGCGCATTTTTTCTGCATTACCGTGGTCTGCAAGGACAATTGCAACCCCACCAATTGAATCGATTGCTTGTAAAACTCTACCTAAGCAAACGTCGACAGCTTCAACGGCCAATTTGGTTGCTTCAATCGAACCAGTATGACCAACCATATCTGGATTCGCGAAGTTTAGTACCATCGTATCATAAGTACCTGTCTTTAATGCTTTAACCACTTCATCGGTTAATTCGTAGGCACTCATTTCAGGTTTTAAATCATACGTAGGTACTTTTGGTGATTGAACAAGTATTCTGGTTGCGCCTTCTAACTCATAATCTGCACCACCATCAAAGAAGAAAGTAACGTGTGCATATTTTTCAGTTTCAGCTGCTCTTAATTGTTTTAAACCCGCTCTTGAAATGACTTGACCATAAATATTTTGTAAGTCTTGTAAAGGATAAGCGATTAAGCCTTTCACCGTTGCATTGTAGTGCATCATTGAAACAAAGAAGATGCCTTTAGGTGCATGGTCATAATTAAATCTAGCTTTACCTTCTGAGTAGTAATTACTTACTGCATCAGGATTGGATAATGCGGTTGCAATTCTAATCGCTCTATCTGGACGGAAGTTTGCGAATATAATCGCATCATTTTCTTCAATTAACCCTTTTTTATTGACAACAAATGGCACTAAGAATTCATCGGTTACGCCATTGTCATATGATGCTTGAATCCCACAAATTGGGCAATCCATCAATTCACCAGAACCTAAAGTCATGGTGTCATAGGATTTTTGTAGTCTATCCCAGTTATTGTCTCTATCCATGGCATAGTATCTACCATGAACGGTTGAAATGCGTGCGCCGCCTTCAATCAATTCTTTGACATAACCTAAACCAGATGTTTGTGGTGTATCTCTACCATCTAAAAAAGCATGATAGTATGTTTTTTGTTCTAAGCCATGTTTGGTTGCTAAGTCAATTAACGCTAAAATGTGTTTGCTGGATGCGTGGACACCACCATCACCTGCAAGCCCTAAAATGTGTAGTTTTGAATTGTGTTTCTTAACATGTTCAATGGCAGCTAAAAAAGCATGGTTTTCATAAAAGGAACCATCTTTAATGGATACGTTGATTCTAGTTAATGACTGATAAACAACTCTACCAGCACCTAAATTCAAATGTCCAACTTCACTGTTACCCATTTGTCCTTCAGGTAATCCAACTGCTTCCTCAGATGCTTGTAGGGTTGAATTAGGAAAATCTTTTAATATGCGATCGAGGTTAGGTTTTTTCGCAAGTGTCACTGAATTTGAGTCACTTTCAGGTGCTAAACCTTGGCCATCTAGGATGATCAATCCAACGAATTTTTTATTACTCATGTGTATGCCTCATTTCTTTTTACCATAGTTATTATATAACATTGTATGTTAAAATGAAAATTGAAAGTGTTTACGAGAATAAAAATGTAGCAGATGGATTATGCCATTATAAATGTGTCTGTTTTCTAGGGATTAGTATCCTAAATCGATAAACTATTTATATATGCCTTTAAATATGCTAGAATGATGAATGGGTTCTATAAGGAGTAATTATGACAAAAGCACAGATTTTACAAGAGAAATCTAAATACGAGTTTTATACTTATATGTCGATTGTATCCATCGTATTAGGTTTTTTATTATTCATACCATTACCACCATTAGGCTTACCATTATTTATGGGTGGTGGTTTTTCGCTGGCATTTGTTCAAAAAGGATTTAAGAAAGTCAGTATTACGTTTAAAGAACACTATGTAAAAGAAGCAATATTAAGCATTGTAGAAAATGGAACTTATGAACCGTTAAATGGGTTTAACAAAGAAGAAGTTTATGGGGCTAGATTACTTAAAAAAGAAGATCGATATCAAAGTGAAGATTTAATCACAGGCGAACTATTGGGTAGAAAAATCAGATGTGCTGACTTACACCTACAAGACGTTAGAAGCAATGGTAAAAGCACCTCTGTTGTCACAGTGTTCAGAGGTAAGTATTTTGAAGTAGAACTCGATAAACCCATCAACCAATTTGTCTATATTGTCCAGAATCGTTATTATTTTTTCAATAACGGGACAAACTTAAAGAAAATGGAAATGGAATGGGTGGGCTTCAATCAGGCATTTGATGTCTATGGGGAAGATGAATTAGAAACGTTTAAATTACTTAAGCCAGCATTCATGGAAAAACTAATCGGTTTAAAACAATATTATAAAAAGATTTCGTTTGGCTTTATTGGTAAAAAACTTGTGATTGCGATTAATAACGGGAAAGACTCATTCGATTTAAGGTTATTTCATCCATTCAACGATCAATTTTCAGAAGAGATTAAAAAGGAACTCATGGATTTAAAAGATATCATCACACTATTGGTAGAGTAATTCTCGTTGACAGTAAAATAGAAATACTCTATAATATGGTTGAGTTAATACTTCGGGGCAAGGTGAAATTCCTTGATCGGCGGTAAAGTCCGCGAACCTTTTTGGTTGAACTGGTGCAATTCCAGTACCGACAGTACAGTCTGGATGGGAGAAGAAAGTAGGTTTTTTAGCCTGTTTTTTGCCGTCACCCTGAAGTGGCGGCATTTTTGTTTCTTAAGGAGGATAAAATGAGAACAAATTACAGCACAAAAAGACTTATTTTTGTCGCAACGCTTGCAGCCATTTCAGTGGTATTTGGGTTATTCGAAATACCACTAGGATTACCATGGTTGAAACTAGACGTAAGCGAGATTGCGATTCTTGTAGCAGCAGTTGTTGTTGGCTACAAAGGGGCATTTAGCCTAGTATTAGTAAGGGGCATATTTAGACAAGCCATTCAGGGGGATTTGTTTATGCCAACAGAATTAGTGGGCGAGTTAATCGCGATTTTAGCGAGCGCCATCATTTTAGGGTCATACTTCATGATCTCGAAGCTGATTCAAACCCACAAAAAGCCCTTATTATTAGAAGCGGTAGTGGATCCAAAACCACTGTCATTAAAAGAAACATTATTCGTTTCAATTGGTGTGACATTAACCTTAACCATCGTATTGGTTGGATTAAATATTCTTGTATTAACCCCAATCTATTTATCAACATACGATGCTGTATTTAGTTTCTTTGGGTTCAATCAATTCCATTTAACCGTGTTTACGTTGTTAGAAGACCCAGGTATGGCCAATATCTTTGGTGTTGATTTATCTAACTGGGGGTTATATTTAACCTACATCATCACGAACTACACACTTTTAAATGTATCAAAAGGCTTATTGACAACTTTGTTATTTTTACCAATAAAATCAAGATTAGAAAAAGTTGAGTTATAATAGTATTAAAAGGTGGTGACTAGATGAAACGGTTTTTATACGAATTAAAACAACCTTTCATCAAAAGTGATTTAATCCGATTTGTGATTGAAGGGATCTTAGGTAGTTTAATATTTGGGGCCTTTATTGGTGCCTTAGACTTCTACTTAACCGTCTATTTCCAATCCATTTTATCGATTTTCACATTTTTGATTTATTATTATTTTATATCCAATAGATTATATAGAAGCTTTAACCAATACCATATCTTATATTCAATCCTCGCGGTGGTATTTTTACTGACTGGGGTTTACATGATGGGGTTGGTTGGCCAAATATTTTATCTACAGGTGATTACGGGCAATTTAAGCCGGTTTGCACAGTTCTTAAATCCATTACTGTATTTTGATTTCATTTGGCGATGGTCATTTGACTTCGGTGTGATATTTTTTAATCTTATTTATATCTTGTTATATATATGGATTTGTAGAACGATTTATATGCAAATGAAAAGATAAAGTGCGTAAACGCTTTTATACCTGATTTGCTTTATTTTCAATACCCTTTGGGGTATAATACTTACGGTAATATAGAGATACTAATAAAGAAGGAGAATTAAAATTATGCCATTTATTACAGATGTGTATGCAAGAGAAGTATTAGATTCACGCGGTAACCCTACTGTTGAAGTAGAAGTTTACACAGAAAGTGGCGCATTCGGTAGAGCATTAGTGCCATCCGGTGCATCCACAGGTGAATACGAAGCTGTTGAATTAAGAGACGGCGACAAGAAGAGATATTTAGGTAAGGGTACTCTTAAAGCGGTTGAAAATGTCAACGACATTATCGCCCCAGAAGTTATTGGTTATGCAGTAACTGACCAAGTTGCTATCGACAGATTAATGATCGAATTAGACGGTACACCAAACAAATCAAAATTAGGTGCTAATGCAATTTTAGGTGTTTCAATGGCTGTTGCAAGAGCAGCTGCTGACTTCCTAGGTGTGTCACTTTATAACTACCTTGGTGGATTCAACGCTAAACAATTACCAGTACCAATGATGAACATCATCAATGGTGGTGCGCACGCTGATAACAACATCGATTTCCAAGAATTCATGATTTTACCAGTTGGTGCTAAGAGCTTTAAACAAGCTATCCAATGGGGTGCTGAAGTATTCCATAACTTAAAAACAGTATTAAAATCAAAAGGTTATAACACTGCAGTTGGTGATGAAGGTGGTTTCGCACCAAACTTAGGTTCAAATGAAGAAGCAATCCAAGTGATCTTAGAAGCAATCAAGAAAGCTGGCTTTGAAGCTGGTAAAGATATTTTCTTAGGTATGGACGTTGCTGCAAGCGAATTCTACAACGCAGAAACTGGCAAATATGTACTTGAAGGCGAAGGCGGTAAAGCATTCACTTCTAAAGAATTAGTTGAATTTTATGTTGGTTTAGTTAATAAATACCCAATCATCACAATCGAAGATGGTTTCGACCAAAACGACTGGGACGGCTGGAAATTAATGACTGAAGCCCTAGCATCTAAGATTCAATTAGTTGGTGACGACCTATTCGTAACCAATACAGAAAGACTTGCGACAGGTATTGAAAAAGGCATCGCTAACTCAATCCTAATCAAGGTTAACCAAATCGGTACATTAACTGAAACTTTCGACGCTATGGAAATGGCTAAGAGAGCTGGTTATACAGCTGTTGTATCACACCGTTCTGGTGAAACAGAAGATACAACCATCGCTGACATCGTTGTTGCATTCAATGCTGGTCAAATTAAGACTGGTTCTGCATCACGTACAGACAGAATTGCGAAATACAACCAATTACTTCGTATCGAAGATGAACTTGGTGATACTGCACAATTCCATGGTTTAAAATCTTTCTACAACTTAAAGAAATAAATATAAAATGCTGACTTCGGTCAGCATTTTTTTTACCTTAAAGCGCTAATAGCTAGCGACTTTTTCTTTAAGATGTTATCTTCCAAATAATAATACGTAATCCACGCTTCATAATCGAGTGAGAAGTGATTTAAGCCCACATAAATGAGATTAGAATCCTTTTCTAAATCATATATCAAGGTTAGTGTTGTATCAAAAAATAGAATATGTGTATTGGTTTCTATCACATGATACCTGAGGGCAGCACCTTCATAATAGGCTTTATATGGATAGAAGTTCTTAATCTCACCCTCAATGAGATAGGTAGTTAGGACACTTGATTCATCTAAATAGTTGATTTCGTTTTCGTGGTTGATATAAATAATGGCATCGTGGTCAAACTCATAATAAGCATCAATGACCTCACTATCAATGACCTCATCAGAGACTAAAACCGGTTCAACATAAGACGTGAATGTCATATCGTGTAACTGATTACCGTTTAAGGCAAGTACGCTAACGCTATCAATGGTTGATTTATTTTCATTCATATTGAATCTGAAATCAAGTACGTGATAGGCTTCATAGTTTTCTATGACAATCGATTGGTCTTGGTTAATCAACGCACCAACTTGTTCCAGTGCCTTTAATCTGTGATAAGGTGACTCTAGAATCACCGAGTTACTCTTGTTACTATAATTCTTATACCCGGCTGTAATAGAAGCGCTAAACATGGATTCATAAGGTTCATCTTCAAATAAAGCGAGTATGAATTTCTTACCACCATGATTTCTATATTCAGCAATTTGATAGTTATCGGGTGTATAGACAAGGGAATCTTCTATTTTTGAATAGATTAATTTTGTATGACCAGATGAGGCAATCTCATGGGTAGTCATGTATAAAGCACGCTCATCATCAATCAAAAAATGCGCTAGAAATGGCGAAGCTTTATCCGCTTCTACAAAATAAAGGCTTTTCAAAGGATTATCAGGATTGACAGTTAGTGTATAATCAAACGTTACACTTTGACAACCAGATAGTATCATAGCTAATAGACTTAATAAGAACACTGAAACGAATTTTTTCAAGGATATCCCTCCTTAATTTGATTTGATTTTATCATAAAAGTGTCAAACTAAACCATTAACTTTTATTAATTTATCCTGAAAATAAAGATATTGATTGATTTTGACGAAAAAGCCGTCTTATATTACAGATAACTGACAAGAAATATCATCATATATGATATAATTAATCTAAAGAAGTTGGTGAGCAGTATGTCCATATTAAAATATTTTAAAGACAATCAAACCCATTCATTTGATGAACTTCAAGCTGTATCAAACTTAGATGTGATTACACTAACAGAAGCATTAGATGAATTGATTCATAAAAAAAGAATCGAATTTAAAGATGGTATTTACCAGTTAAAACATAATTATCGAATTGGTATCCTTGAAATCAAAAACCAAGGATTTGCCTTTTTACTTCAAAAAGAAGATGATTTATACATCTATGAAGAAGACCTAGGTTTAAGTTTAGATGGCGACCTTGTTTTAGTCCATGTTGGCAAAAACAATAAGGTTGTCGACGTATTAGAACGTACATTAAAGCAAATTGTCGTACACGTGAAAAAGGTTAAAGAAACCATTTTGTTTTTACCAATTAAACCGTTTAGACTTCAAATCGAGGTTGTTAATACCGAACCATTTTTAGGTGGTGAGGTTTTATTGGTCGAATTTACCGAATTTGAAGGCAAAAAAGCAATTGCCAAAATCGTTAGTCATTTAGGATTTGAAACTGACCCAGGTATGGATATATTAGAGTTGGTTTACCAAGCCAACTGGCCATATGAGTTTAAACCAGAAACCCTAGAAGAAGCTGAGAAAGTCCAATCAGTAGATCAATCACCTAGAAGAACGGTTAATGATGAATTAATCGTTACCATTGATGGTAAAGATGCTAAAGATTTAGACGATGCCGTCGCGCTTAAAAAAGATGGAACAGACTATATCTTATCTGTTCATATCGCCGATGTATCGGCTTATGTCAAACCAAATTCTTTTTTAGATCAAGAAGCATATGAAAGAACGACCTCTGTTTACTTAGCAGACCGTGTCATTCCAATGTTACCTAGAAAATTATCCAATGATTTGTGTAGTTTAAATGCGGATACCTTAAAAAAATGTTTGAGTGTCACGATGAGATTAGATGCCTATGGTAATCCGATTTCTCACCAAATCGAACAAACGTGGGTTAAAGTGGATTACCGTTTAAACTATGATGAAGTCAATGAATTTTTAGACAATCAAGCGCCATTGGTTAACCAAGACGTTGAAGAAATGATGCGTTTAATGTACCAACTATCTTATATCCTTGAACAAAAAAGAACTGCCCGTGGTTCGTTAAACTTTAAGACATTAGAATTCAAATATGAAACCGATGATTTAGGGCATATCATTGATATTCACCCTTATGAAACCGGTAAAGGCCAAGCATTGATTGAATCATTCATGGTCTTAGCCAATGAGACGGTATCGATGCATTTATCGTCACTCAATCTACCTTGTATATACCGTGTCCATGATAAACCAAACCCGGATAAATTACTACAAGTCATGTCAATGGTAAAAGACTTAGGGATAAAATTACCGAAACTGAACCATATTACACCAAAAACACTACAAAATATCATTAAAAAACTAGAAGGTAATCCCCTTGAATTGGTATTCCATACCATGTTTTTAAGGGCGATGCAAAAAGCGGAATATAGCGGAACCAATATCGGTCACTACGGCTTAGCTTCAACCTTCTATTCACACTTTACATCGCCAATTAGACGTTATCCAGACCTACTGTTACACCGATTGATTAGAGCATTTTTAATCGATACCGAAGGGTTCGATCAAAACTATGCTTACTATGAATCTGCGATTGATGTGATTGCAGAAAGATGTTCTATTATGGAACGAAAGTCAGATGAACTTGAACGTGAAACCGATAAGTTAAAGACAACTCAGTTCATGGCCAATAAAGTCAATCAAGTGTTTGAAGCCGTGATTTCAAATGTCACCAAAGCAGGCTTGTTCATCAGACTGGATAACGGCATTGAAGGCTTATGTCCGATTAGATTGATGAAAGATTATTATTACTTTGATGATAAGAATCTAAGTCTACAAGGAAAAGCATCTAGACAAACCTTTAAGCTGGGACAAACCGTTAAAGTAAAATTAAAAGACGTCGACTTAAAACTCCGTCAACTCACATTTGTGTTAAACGAGGAAAAATCATATGAAAGAAAAGATAGTCGCCCAAAACAAAAAGGCAAGGCATGATTACTTCATAGAACAAACCTATGAAGCAGGCTTGCAGTTAAAAGGCACAGAAATTAAATCCATCAGACAAAGTAAAGCAAACATCAATGATGCGTTTGTAACGATCAAAAGCGGTGAAATCTTTGTTGTGAATATGCACATTGCCCAATATGATCATGGCAATCTTTTTAACCATGAAGAAACCAGAACTAGAAAGCTATTGATGCATAAAAAAGAAATACTTAAATTAGAATCCAAGTCTAAAGAGGACGGATTTACATTAATACCACTAAAACTTTATATCAACGAAGGCTTAGCAAAACTTGAAATCGCGGTTGCAAAAGGTAAAAAGCTTTATGACAAGCGCGAAGATTTGAAAGAGAAAGACGCTCAAAGACATATTAAAAAAACGTTGAAGGAAGCGTTTAGACGTGAAACCTAAAGTTGGATTGATGCTTGGTGGTGGCGGCGCAAAGGGTGGCTACCAAGTTGGTGTCATTCGTGCCCTTCAGGAAGCTAAACTTGTTGATCATATTGATGTGATTGCCGGTACATCCATTGGCGCAATCAATGGTTTGTTGTTAGCCAGTCTCGAATCAACCGATAAGTTATCAGAAGTATGGCGTTATGCACAGTCAAAAAACATCTATAAACAAGGCTTTACAAGACTAAAAACAGACCGTGAAGGGCTATATAGTCTAGACATATTAAGAGATGTTTTTAACCACTATATTGATCCTAAAAAGATTAGAAATGCAAAAATTGATGTATACGCTGTTGCTGCTAAAATCATCGATCCAAAAAAGATTGCATCACAAATCAGAAAAGACAACCATGAAAAAGTTGTATTTCACGTGAATAAACATCAAACCCCATTTGAACCAGTCATCGCGAGTGCATCGATTCCCCTATTCTTTGGGACAACTTATATCGATAACGAGCCTTACGTCGATGGTGGGGTCATTGACAACAATCCAATTGATGTATTGGTTGACCAAGGGTGTGACATCATTCTAGCAGTCCCACTCGATTATAATTTTGATGTTAGACCGTATACGAATCGTAATATACTAATCGTGAATTTAACCGACTTATCGGTATTTTCTTCTAAACCCATTCAAGATGCCTATGACATCATCCGGTTTACTGAAGATGCACTAACAGAAAGACAGAACTACGGTTACTTAGCAGCCAAGGAAGTCATTCAAAAATTAAGAACCTTGGGCTTCTTAAAAAAAGGGATGTTTGGCTTTAATGAAAATTTTAGATCACCAGAACGCTTTACCTATGTGGATGTACCAATGGATACATACGATAAGATTAAGGCGTCCAATCAAGAACGTCATATTCCCAGAAGAGAGTCTAAGAAAAGGGCCTCTATACAACATAAAATTATTGAAAGAATAAGTAGAGGTAATAAAGATGGCAATAGTTGAGTTTTTACAACAGTTTTCAAATCCAGTATTAGACTGGGTCATGCGTATCATCACAGAGTTTGGTGATCAATATTTCTTCATTTTATTATCCGCTGTGATTTACTGGACAGTCGATAAGAAATTCGGATTTAGATTTATGATTGCCTTTTTGGGTAGTGCATTTATCAATGGCGGCCTAAAGGCAATGACCAATAAGCCAAGACCATATCAAGATGGCGCAAGAGCCATCTTACAAGAAACACATGGGTCATCCATGCCATCAGGTCATGCACAATCTGCAGGGGCAATTGGCATCAACTTATGGAATGAATATTATTATGCCAAATGGGTTAGAGTCGCCATGATTTTATTGGTGATTTTAGTCCCACTTTCAAGGGTATACTTAGGACAGCATTACTTGATAGATGTAGTGGTTGGACTAGCCTTAGGGTTATTCTTAGGTAGTTTATTCATGTTTTTACTGGGTGTGGGCAATCCAAATAAAGAACACATCAGAGCGCTTTATCCAATCCCATTACTTATCATATTGATGTTTTTTGTCAAACAAGAACCTTTATTTGTTGCCGGTGGTGCTTATATGGGTTTAAGTGTGGGTTATTATATTGAGAAACTTTATGTCAAATCCAAAGTTTCTGCACCGGTGATGATTCAAATCATTAAAGTTGTGGTTGGTATCTTGGTGGCATTACTCATTAAAGAAGGGTTAAAGTTTGTGTTCCCTTATAGTGCAAACGTCGACGTTGACCCAACCAATTTAGATTTATTCCTCGATTTCGTGCGTTACTTCTTGATTGCAATCTGGGCATCTTTAGGCTTAATGTACGTCAACAAAAAAGTATTGGGTGACAAGGTTAAATGAAGAAGTTAATTAGTAGTTTATTATTGGTCTTATTCATCGTTGGGTGTGATGAGGTAATCATTCCACCAGTGGATGAACCAATCATCGATAACCCTGTCGTAGAACCAACACCAATCGATGAGAATTATAGCCGTTTATTTGACCGTGATGTAGAAAAAATATTCACGATTGACATCTCGCAAACAGAATTTAATAAACTAGACCAATACATGGTGTCATATAGAAATCAGTTCGGCAATTATAAAACCGATCAAGTGGTATCCGGGAAGCTCACCTACGAAGATGACCTAGGTACCGTGATACTCGATAACATTGCTTTTAGAGCAAGAGGGAACACCTCACGCGTTAGGTTAGTTAACGATGATCAATCCTGGAATCCATCCCACTATAAAGTGTATTTCGATAAGCCACTATATTTAGATGAAACAAGTGAAGCCTATCAAGCGATTGATAAAAGAAGTGCGTTTGGCGTTTCCGAATTAAACTTTAAATATAACCGAAACGGTGAATCATCTTATGTGGCAGAACGTTACAGTTACGAGTTATTCGATGATTTTGGCGTTTTAGCACCCAAAGTTACACACGCAAAAGTTTATTTAAAAATAGGCGCAAAGAAAATGTATATGGGTATTTATAACGTCATCGAATCCATCGATAAAGATTTTCTTAAAAAAAGAATCAATGAAAACGATGGCGACTTGTACAAATCACTTTGGCAACAATTTGGTCCAGCGACCTTAGAGGATAACTATCCCGAAGGCGCAATGGGCCTTAAGAACGAACTCGATAATTATTTCCCTGCTTATGACCTAAAGACCAATAAGACCGATAACACCCATCAAAATTTAAAAACACTCATCACCATGTTAAATGATCTCGATGGAAAATACTTCGAATCATACATCGAATCCAATTTCGAGGTAGATCAATTAATTAGATATTTAGCAGTAGGTGTCTTGATTGGCAATCCAGATGATTATAGGGCGATGGGCAATAATTATTATCTATATCAAAATAGTGAGACATTGAAGTGGCAAATCATTCCATATGACTATGACCACAGTTTAGGTCAAGGTTGGGATGGTGCACCGATATTCTCCAATTATACAATCGGATCTGACATATATGCATGGGGCAATTTAAATAGTCATATGCTTGGCCGTGACGTTAATCATCCGTTGGTGGACAAAATTTTAAAAATAGAAAAATACCAACTATTATATGAAGCTTACTTAAAAGAATTATTAGACAATCATTTCACGTTTGAATCCTATAAAACCTTGTTTGAAACGGTGATGGATTTATATTTGAATGACGATGAAACTGGCTTAATCAAAGTCCCATTTGGACTTAGAGGTCAATCTTATTTTGAAGGCAAGAGAACTGATGTCTTAAGTCAATTAGAATATTATCAAAACAATCCATCTAAAAGACCATAATTTCACTTGTAAAAAATAGGGATTATGTTAAAATATCATATATAGCGATGAACAAGCTGAGTAATTGAATGTATCTATAAAGAGAGGTTACGGTTGGTGTGAGTAACTTAGATTCAACAATGAAGCTACTTGGGAGCAAAGGTAAGTCGGCCATAACGATAAATTAAGGGCTAGTGTTTAGACGCTAGAACTAAGGTGGTACCGCGATTATGTCGTCCTTAGGAATATCAATTCTTAAGGACTTTTTTTATGGAGGTATGTATGCGATACATGACAGCAAAAGAAATTAGAGAAACATGGTTATCATTTTTTGAATCAAAAGGACATAAAATCGAACCATCATCCTCATTAATACCGATGGGTGATAAGACGTTATTATGGATCAACGCTGGGGTTGCCCCACTTAAGAAGTATTTTGATGGGTCTGCAATTCCACCAAAACCACGCTTAACGAATATTCAAAAGTGTATTCGTACGAATGACATTGATAACGTAGGTAAAACAGCTAGACACCACACATTCTTTGAAATGCTTGGGAATTTTTCCATTGGCGATTACTTCAAAGCAGAAGCCATTGAATATGGATTTGAACTGTTAACCAGCGACAAATATTTTGGATTCCCAGTTGAAAAATTATATATGACTTACTATCCAGATGATGTGGTAGCAAGAGATAAATGGTTATCACTTGGGGTTGAAGCATCCCACTTAATCCCACTTGAATCTAACTTCTGGGAAATTGGCGAAGGTCCATCTGGTCCGGATACGGAAATCTATTATGATAGAGGCGAATCTTACGATAGCCGCGGTAAAGAATTGATTGAACAAGATTTGGATAACGAACGGTTCATCGAAATCTGGAATATCGTGTTTTCCCAATACAATGCCAAACCAGGGACACCACGAAAAGACTATAAAGAATTACCAAATAAAAACATCGATACAGGTGCAGGTTTAGAACGCTTTGCCTGTGTCATTCAAGGGACTAAAACCAACTTCGAAACCGATTTGTTCATGCCAATCATCTCTAAGGTAGAAACATTATCGGGTGTTAAATATGATGGTCAAATGGCATTTAAAGTCATTGCAGACCACATCAAGACCTTATCGATGGCCATCGCCGATGGTGCGATTTTATCGAATGAAGGTAGAGGTTACGTGTTAAGAAGATTATTAAGACGTGCTACAAAATATGGTAAAAAATTAGGATTAAATGACGCCTTCTTACACCTACTAGTCGATGATGTCATCGACATCATGGCACCATTTTATCCAAACGTTTTACAAAACGAAAAAATGGTTAAACGTGTCATTTTATCGGAAGAAAATAAATTCTTAGAAACGTTATCACTTGGTGAAAAACACTTACTTGAAGCGTTAGAAAAAACAACTGTTTTATCCAAAGAAGATGCCTTTAAACTCTATGATACTTACGGGTTCCCAATCGAATTAACGATTGAATTATCCGAAGAACACGGCAAGCAAGTGGATACAGAAGGTTTTTATGAATTGATGGAAAAACAAAAAGAGTTATCAAGAGCTAACCGTAACCAAACCGGTTCGATGAAAGTCCAAGAAGCCCTTTATTTGGCATTTAAAGAACCATCCTTATTCATCGGTTATGAAACATTTGAGTCAAGAAGCCAAGTCATCAAAGTATTTGAAAAAGGCATAGTCTTAGATGAAACGCCATTTTACGCGACCATGGGTGGACAAGTTGCCGATAAAGGTACGATCAATGGCTATGATGTCTTAGATGTCGTCAAGCTACCTAATGGCCAATCGTTACATGTGGTGGAAGCATCATTTGATGAAGGCGAAATGGTAATTGCGAAAGTCGATATGAGTCATAGAGACCCAATTTGTATGAACCATACTGCGACCCATTTATTACATAAAGCACTCAAAGTCATTTTAGGTGACCATGTCAACCAACAAGGTTCACAAGTTACCAAAGAAGCGCTACGTTTCGACTTTAATAACTATGAAGCACTCTCCAAAGAAGAATTATTGAGAATTGAAGCAGTCGTCAACGAAGCCATCTTAATGGGCTTTGATGTGGTTACCAAAGAAATGCCAATCGATGACGCTAAAAAACTAGGTGCCATGGCTTTATTCGGTGAAAAATACCATGACATCGTGAGAGTCGTTGACATCGGTGGGTATTCCATTGAATTATGTGGGGGTACACACGTCAAAAATGTGAAACAAATTAAACAATTTGCGATTGCATCCTATGAGTCTATCGGATCAGGTATTTACCGTATTGAAGCGGTAACTGGTCACGTCTTAGAAGACATTAAACCATACTTGAAGCCTCATTTTGATGAGGTTATAACCTTAGAATCAAAAAGAGATCGTCTCTTAGAAGAGATTCATTCAATTGACAAATCCTATGACTTTGACTACAAACAAAAACCACATTTAATGGGATCATATCTTGATTTCATTAACATCAGAGGTTATATTGAATCCATCAAAGAAGACAACAAGCAATTAGAGAAGAGCGTTCTACAACTTAAACAAAAACAAGCGTTAACCAATTTAGACCAATACATCAAACAAGATAGCTTACATCAAGTGGTCATTGTAAAAGATTTTGATAAAGACGTATTAAAACAACTCGTCGATGCAATCTATGATAAAATAAAAGCAGAAGCAGTATGCTTAATCAATGAAACCGATGATAAGTTGATGTATCTATGCAAAACCAATCAATTAGATGCGAAAAAGATGATCCAAAAAGCCGCATCCGTATCAAATGGTTCTGGTGGTGGTAGACCTGATTTCGCACAAGGTGGGACATCAGATAAATCTAAACTACAAGCGATTATTGCATCTTTCGAGGAGTGGTTTAATTGATTTATATTGGCTTAGATTTAGGTGAAAAAACACTCGGGATATCAAGAAGCGATTCTGGTATCATTGCCCAAGCCATTAGCACGTATCGGTTTTATGAAAACCATTATGAAGATGCAGCCGACTATATTTCAAAATATATCCAAGCAGAATTCGTAGATGTGGTGATACTAGGCTACCCTAAGCACATGAATAACGACATCGGGATTCGTGCCAAAATTAGTGAAGATTTTAAAGCCATGATTGAGAGTAAAACCCAAGCCAAAGTGGTATTATGGGATGAGAGGTTATCGACATTCCAAGCGAAAAACCATATGGCTGAAATGGGTTTTAAACGTGATAAACAAAAAAAGAAAAAAGACGAAATGGCGGCGCAAGTTATACTACAAAGCTATTTAGACAACAAAGGAGCGTAACATGGATGAAAACAAATTAACCATCATATTAGATGGTGAAGAAGTCATGTGTGATATATTATTTACACACTTTAGCGAACAATACGAGAAGAATTATGTCGTATTTCAATTTTCTGACCGCGACGAAATTAGTGCGGCAGTATTCGTAGAAACTGAAAATGGAGAAGGCTTTTTTGAGGATGTGCAAACCGAAGAAGAATGGGAAATGCTCGATGAACTATTAGAAAATTACTTAGGTGATGATAGTGAAGAAGATGACCAAGATGACGACGATGCACTGGATGACGAAAGAGCTTAAAGCACTACAATTAAAAGCCCAAAACGATAACATACCAATCCTATCTAACGATGGGCTTTTATTTTTGGTTGAAACCATTAAACGCAAAAAGGCGAGCAGTGTCTTAGAAATCGGTACAGCAACCGGATTTAGCGCCATTGCCATCGCTTTATTAACCGGTGTGACGGTTACCTCTGTCGAACGCGATGAGGTTAGGTATCTAGAAGCCGTCAACAACGTTAAAGCGTTTGGATTAGAAGACAAAATCACCTTGATTTTAAAAGATGCACTTGAGATAGACATCCAAGAAACTTTTGACTGTTTATTCATTGATGCGGCCAAAGCCCAATATGAAAAGTTCTTCAATAAATTCGAACCAAATGTATCAAAAAATGGGTTTATCATCACAGATAACCTCAATTTCCATAACTTAGACATCAACAAAGTTTCAAGAAGCACACGACATTTGATCAAAAGACTAACGTCATTTAAAGCATTTTTAAAAGACAACCAAGCGTTTGATACCACATTTTCAGACATTGGTGATGGTATGAGTGTTTCAGAAAGGATCCAAAAATGAAAAAATTAGTTACCTTATTTGATATCCAATCGATTCAATCACTCAGTCAATATGCCGACGGATTTATCGTTGGACAAGATCAAGTATCCACAAGAATCACGAGAAGCTTTTCTAGTGATGACATCATAAAAGCCAGTTTGTTGGCCAAATCACTTGGAAAATCATTTTATATCATGATGAACCGGATGCTTCATAACAAAGATGCACATCACTATGAGACGTTTATCAACGAAGTCGATAGTGATGCTATCACGGGTTATATGATTGGCGACATCGGGATTGCAAGTATCTTAAAAAGTAAAGGCATTGAATCAAAAGCGGTTTACAACCCGGAAACCTTATTAGCCAATCAGTACGATGTTTTTTACTACAAAGAATTAAATTTTGATGGTGTATTTTTAGCCAAAGAAATCACCCTCGAAGATGTCATTGAAATCGGTCAAAATAGACCTTATCACTTATATATGTATATCCATGGGTATCTCAATATGTTTTACTCAAAAAGACAATTGATTGAAGCATACTTTGAAAATCAAGGTGTGAAAAATCTGTATCATAACAAAAGAGATTTAAAAGTAGTTGAAGAAAAAAGACCGGATTTCGTTTATAAAGCATTAGAGGATGAAGCTGGCACACACATATTTAGAGAACATGTGTTGTGTGGGCTCGATTATCTAGATGACCTAAAGAATAGTGTTGACTACATAGTGTTCGATACGATTTTTCACGATGACCAATACGCACTAGATGTTTTGAAATACTATGAAACAAAAGATGAGGCTATTAAAACTCATTTAATGGAAACTTATCAAGAAACATGGGATCATGGCTTCTTGTTTAAAAAGACCGTCTATAAACCAAAGAAGGTGACCAAATGACCGAACTATTAGCACCAGCAGGTGATTTAGAAAAACTCAAGATTGCGATCCTTTATGGCGCGGATGCAGTATTCATTGGCGGGCAAGAGTTTAGTCTACGTGCAAGAGCATCTAACTTTACTTTGGACGATATAAAAGCAGGCGCACAGTTCGCGCATGACCACGGTAAAAAACTATATGTCACGACCAACATCATTCCCCATAATGAAAATATGTCAGACTTAATTGAGTACTTAAAAGGCTTAGAAGATGCGAAAGTGGATGCGATTATCGCAGCTAGTCCATATATCGCTAAAACGGCTTTAGAACACACAAAAATCCCTGTTCATATCTCGACTCAACAATCAGTCGTGAACACACACGCCGTTAAGTTTTGGCAAGACTTAGGCGCAGAACGTGTGGTCTTAGGTAGAGAACTAGACATCCATGAAATTAAAGAAATCACAGCACAATCCGAGGTGGAAATTGAAGTCTTTATCCACGGTGGGATGTGCGCATCCTATTCTGGTAGATGTACTCTATCCAATAATATGACCGATAGAGACGCCAACAGAGGTGGTTGTGCACACAGTTGTCGCTGGAATTATGATTTATATAGTGGCGATGAAAAAATATCAGAAGAATCGATGCCATTTTCCATGTCTTCAAAAGACTTACAAACCTTGGCATTTATTCCAAACTTAATCGATGCCAATGTCGCGAGTCTTAAGATTGAAGGCCGTATGAAAAGCATTCATTATATCGCAACGGTTGTCAGAAGTTACCGATTATTAATGGATGAATACATCGAAACCGGTACGGTTAAAGATATGGCTTTCTATGAAAATGAAATCAAAAAAGCTGAAAATAGATTAACATCCTATGGCTTTATGGATGGCATACCAAAAGCTGAACAACAACTGTATAACTTAAGAAGTGAAGAACCAACCAAAGAATTCTTAGGGATTGTCGTGGATTATGATCAAAATACACAGATTGCTACGATAGAACAACGCAATTATTTTAAACCCGATGAAGAAATCGAATTGGTCGGACCAAAATATCAAAGACGTATGATCGTTGGTGAAATCAAAGATACCGATGGTAATCTTTTGGATGCAGCAAGACACCCTAAACAAATCCTAAAGATCGCTATTCCATTTGAAGTCAAACCATTTGATATGGTTAGAAAAGTCTTATGATCATTCAAAAAGGCGATTTAGAAATTCGCTATGAGATTATCGTTAAACCAATCAAACATGCCTATTTTCACTTCAAAGATGACCATATTTTGGTCACGAAACATAAAAGAATCAGCAATGAACATATTGAAAGCTACTTACTAACCCATTTTGATAAGTTTTACCAAAGACTCAATCAACAAAAGAAAATACCAACCTATTTTGGGTTAGATGTAAAAATCCATACAGTCTTATCGGACAGTTTTCATTACACCATAGGTGATGACATTACGATTTATCATAAAGCGACAATGTCTTTAGATAAAGCAATCGATACGTTTTACAAAAAAGAATTAGAAAACACATTGAAAGCACTAGAACCTTGGTTAATGGATGCCTTAAAACCGATAGGGTTAAGCCCATTGCCAACTAAGATAAAAAAGCTCAAAACAAAGTATGGTAGCTGTCATACCAGGAAACATGAGATTACACTAAATCTGTTCTTGGCCAAACTAGATGTCATCTATTTAAAGTATGTATTATTGCACGAATATGCACACATTATCGTGCCTAATCATCAAAAACCGTTCTATCAAGTCTTGGATAAACTCATGCCAGGACACAAAGATATCCAAAAAGCGTTAAAGAAACATCATCTTTAACTATCATAATTTATAAAATTATAGTATAATTAGAAAATGAAAAAACAAGGAGTGATTTTATGGCAAAGAATAAACAAG
>CAKMJY010000057.1 GCA_927433595.1 uncultured Acholeplasmatales bacterium
TCCGATTTCTTCTCTTTGTTAACAATGATCGCAAGTTCTCTTAATACGAGTGAGTTTAAACGTTCGATTGAAAACTTTAATGATATCAAACCAAATGATATCATCGAAGCATCTGTCGAAAAAGAAGTGGAGCGTGGTTAATCATGTCAAGTATTTCAATCGAACGTTTAAACTCACTCGTATTAAGAGAACTTGCGATCATTGTTAACAAAGAGAATAAATCGGATTTAATCAGTTATTATAATATTACTGAAGTCAAAATCACGAGAGATTTATCTTATGCAACGGTTTATTACACCATTTTAAACGATGACCCTGAAGTCATCAAAGCTGCACAAGATAACTTAGATAAACTCAATAAGCAAATCCGCAAAGAGTTAGCATCTAAAGTCAACAACCTAAGAAAAATGCCAGAATTACTATTTAAGTATGATGAAGCATTGGCCTATGGTAATAAGATTGACAAACTCCTAAAGAGTGTAAAACAATAATGTAAAAGACCGTTTATGCGGTCTTTCTTCATTTTTAGTGGTAAAAATTCAATAAAATCATAAAAATTCAATAAAATTCAAAATAAGTATTGAAAATTCAAAAAAAGGTGTATAATATAGGTGTAGGAGGTATCAACATGGCAATAGAATGGATTATGCCTAAGGACACTTTAGGCACCGTAACGTTTTATGATACCAATATTACTTTGAACAAAGTAGCTGCATCTTATTTTGTAGATGCATACAAAGTCATCATTGGTATAGACAAAGAAAAAAATCGCGTGGTCATCAAGAACTTAAACAAAGAGGAAGCCACACGTGGTGACATTAATAAAAATCATTTATTAGATGTCGCGATTAAGAAGAGCTATGGTAGAATTAGTAGTAAGAAAGTCATCAGTGACATTGCTGCAGTTACGTCGTTCGATTTTAAAAATAGTAATAACTTTAAGTATAAAGCGACATGGTCGTCTAACGAAAAAATGCTTGTCATTGAACTCAATGAGGAGGTAAACGCATGAGTCCAAATGAAATTTTAATGATCGTAATTTGGTCGGTTATTTTGATTGGTACGGTTGTTGTAGAATTAGAAACTGCTGATTTAGTGACGATTTGGTTTACAATCGGCGCAGTCGCAGCACTCATTTCTGCTGCACTAGGTGTGCCAATTGTCTATCAGTTTTCAATCTTTATCGTCGTATCATTGGTATTACTGTTTGTTACAAGACCAATGACCAAACGTTTCATGGACAAAGAAGTCGTCAAGACCAATGCGGACCGTATGATCGGTATGCATGCAACTGTCGTGACAGAAATCCCATTTGATGGCAAAGGCGAAGTCAAAGTATCTTCACAAATATGGACCGCGTTTTCATCATTAAAAACACCGATTGAAGTCGGTACAAGAGTGGTAATTCTAGATATCGTAGGGAACAAATTATTGGTCGATATCTTAAAAGAAGACATATAGAAATAGAAAGGATGATTAATAAATGTTTAATGTTTTAGCAACAACCCCAGGTACAGTCGTACTAGTCGTATTATTGGTATTATTAGTTATTGCCCTTCTAATCGCATTATCAAGCGTTAGAATTGTTAGACAAACACAAGCAATGGTGATTGAAAGATTAGGTCGTTATTATACGACTTGGAACACAGGTATCCATTTCTTAGTGCCATTCTTAGATAGAGTATCTAAAGTAATCACGTTAAAAGAAATCGTTAATGATTATGCACCACAACCAGTCATTACCAAAGATAACGTCACCATTCAAGTTGACACCGTTGTCTTTTATCAAATTACCGATCCAAAATCATTCACGTATGGTGTTGCAAACCCAGATAAAGCTTTAGAAACACTATCTGCAACCACACTTCGTAATATCATTGGGTCAATTGATTTAGACCAAGCATTAACCAGCCGTGAGTTAATCAATGGCAAAATGCGTATTATCTTAGATGAAGCGACTGACCCATGGGGTATCAAAGTCATTCGTGTTGAACTTAAGAACATCATTCCACCAAAAGACATCAGAGAAGCGATGGAAAAACAAATGCGTGCAGAACGTGAAAAACGTCAAAGCATCTTAATCGCTGAAGGGGAAAGACAAAGTGCCATCTTAAAAGCAGAAGGGTTCAAAGAATCTCAAATTCTTGAAGCACAAGCTCAAAAAGAAGCATCCATCTTACGTGCAACCGGTCAAGCAGAAGCAATTCTTCGTGTTCAAGAAGCTACCGCCCGCGGTATTGAAATGATCAAAGAAGCGAAAGCTGACCATGCTGTATTAACCATGAAAGGTTATGAAGCCATGGTAGAAATGTCTAAAGGACAAGCAACTAAGTTGATTATCCCATCAGAACTTCAAGGCTTAGCTAGTATGGTCGCTGCAGGGAAAGAAATATTCACAGACACACCAAAACAAGATAAAAAGTAATGAGAAATAGGCCATCTGGCCTATTTTTTTTAAGTTTTACCCGTATTATTTATGGTATAATTTACCTAGCAGGTGTTAACATGTATGCACGCGTCCTAATGGATTTAAAAACAACTCAAATCGAACCATTTTATGACTATATCATCCCTTCAGATTTAAAGGGATTTTTAAAAGTGGGGATGCGCGTTATTGTGCCATTTGGCAATCTAACCAGAGCGGCTATTATTGTTGAGATTTTGCCTGAATCCAAGCTTGCAAGTAAACCAATATCCTATGCACTAGATGTCACACCTTCAGTCACAAAATCACAACTACACTTAATCGAATACCTAGAAAAGACTGCCTTAATGCCTAAACAGCTGGCGTTTTCATTGGTTGTACCACTAGCACTTCAAATGAAGTATCAAAAACGTATTAAAGTATTGGACCGATCGAATTTAGGTCATTTAGCCAAAGTGATTGTAAAAGATGATGTCATATTAGATATCGACTTATATCAACACATGAAAGCAATCAAAAAAGCAGTAGAACTAGGCTACTTATCGATTGAAGATGACATTCAATCAAAAGGGAAAATCCAATATGAACCTTACTATAGCATCAAACCTAGTCACGCTCGATTAACCGAGAACAGGAAAAATATCTTAGACTTCATTGGGCAAAATGAAGTGCCTTTATCGCTTTTATTACAACAAGGTTTTACTAAAAATAGCCTAAATAGCATGCACAAAAGTGGGATGTTATCGATTAAGATGAAAGAAAGACTGAAGAAGTCTGATTTGTTTTTTCAATCACCTTATCAAGATAAAACATTAACCAATGAGCAACAATATGCAATCAAAAGAATTCAGTCTTCGGTTAATTCATATGAGCGATTTTTACTACACGGGGTGACAGCCTCTGGTAAAACAGAAGTGTTTTTGTCACTACGAAAAAATATGGATCAATCCAAACAACTTTTAATCTTAGTGCCTGAAATTGCGCAAGTGTATCAAATCGCTTCAAGCTTTTCAAGTATATTTGACGATGTTTATATGATGCATTCAAACTTATCTTTTCAAGAACGCTATGATACATGGCGTCAAATCAGTAAAGGTAACGCTAAAATCATCATCGGGACAAAACATAGTATTTTCTTACCATTTAAATCACTAGGAATGATCATCATCGACGAAGCCCATGATAACAACTATATCCAAGAAAACACACCACGTTTTCATGCCATTGATCTTAGCGTGGAATTAGCTAGAAAAGAGCAGTTACCGCTTGTATTATCGACTGCAACACCAACCATTGAGCAATATTATGATGCGCAAATGGGCAAAATGACTTATATCGCTTTAGAAGAAAAAGTCTTTCAAACCAATCATCAAACACTTTTAGTTGATATGAAAAAAGAACTGTTGAATGGAAATAAAGACATCATTTCAAGCGCTCTAAACCAAGCCATTATGGCTTTAAAACCAAAAGAACAAGCCATGATTCTTTTAAACAGACGAGGGTATGCGCCGTTTATGATGTGTCGAGAATGCGGGTATGTGCCTACTTGTCCTGTTTGTCATACCAGTATGGTATTTCATAAAAAGAAGCACAGCCTCATGTGTCACCACTGTGGGACGAGTACCCCTATGATTCAGACTTGTCCAAGTTGTCACTCAGATAAGATAAAATCTGTTGGCATTGGCATTGAACAAGTTGAAGATATCTTAATTAAGAAATATCCAACCAAAAATATTGCCAGATTAGATAGTGACTCAGTCAATAAGAAAGACGCTGAAAGTATCCTTCTAAAGTTTAAACAAAAAGAAACTGACATCTTAATCGGTACACAAATGATTGCGAAAGGTCATGACTTTGATGTAAAAGTCAGTGCTGTCTTATTAGCGGATATGGGCTTAAAGGTATCTAGCTATCTTGCGAATGAACGAACCTATAATTTGATAAAACAGATGCAAGGCAGAAGTGGCAGATTCAAAGATGGCATTAGCATCATTCAAACTTATGACATGAATCACTTTGTCTTAAAATCACTGGATAAACCATTTGAGCATTTCTACGAAACTGAGATTCATAACCGAAAGCTGTCTTATTATCCGCCTTTTTCGAAACTCGTATATGTGACATTTATGCACAAAGACGAAACGTTACTTGAAAAAACATTAACAAAATTGAAACATGAACTAATGAAAAGACATTCTCAATATACGATTTTAGGGCCATCCGAATCATTTGTCCCTTATAAAAATGGGTTATTCCATTATCATCTATTACTCAAAGTGCCGAAACGAACCGATTTGTCTTATCAACTCAAATCAATCATTGAACAGTACCAAAAAACAGTTAAAATCGACATCAATTTATTTGATTCATTTATATAGGAGGTCAAAATGAATATTGTATTTATGGGGACACCAAGTTATGCCATCCCAACCTTAGAGATGTTACATCAACACTATGGCATCGCTTTAGTGGTGACACAACCAGATAAAAAAGTAGGCAGAAAAGGTGAAATTGAATTGTCACCGGTAAAACAGTTTGCCTTAGAAAATCACATACCGCTTTTTCAACCCGATAAAATGAAAATGGATTATCAACCCATTTTGGATGTTAAACCAGATTTGATCATCACAGCAGCTTATGGTCAAATGATTCCTGAAGCGGTTTTAAATGCAGCAACCTCGCTCAACTTACATGGCAGTTTATTGCCTAAATATAGAGGCGGTGCGCCTGTGCAATACGCCATCAAACTTGGTGATACAAAAACAGGTGTGACCTTGATGTATATGGCTAAAAAGATGGATGCAGGCGATATGATTGCAAAAAAAGAAACAGACATTACGCCTACTGACACGACTGGAACGTTAATGACTAAATTAGGCCTATTGGCAGCCGATTTACTTTATGAACAATTGCCACTCATCTTGGCTGGTAAGCATGATAGAGTCAAACAAAATGAAGCAGACGTGACATTTGCCTATAACATCAAACCAGAAGAAGAAATCTTAGATTTTAATCAAACCAGTGAGGCACTCTTGAACCATTTAAGGTCATTATTACCGACACCTGGGGCATCTATATTTATCAAAGGTGTGAGGATTAAGGTGTATGAAATGGAAAAAAGTGATATAATATCACATGAAGCACCAGGCACGGTTATTAGTGACCGTAAAACACTCTTGGTGAAAACTGGAAATGGTGTTGTGTCGCTATTATCGATACAACCTGAAAACAAAAAAGTCATGACGGCCAAAGACTTTTTAAACGGTCAAAAGTTGCTTACAAAAGGAGATGTATTTAATACATGAAAAAGAAGACTTTATTTAGTAGAGAAGAAATGACACGTCTATGTGTCGATGCATTAAAAACTAGAGGCGTTTTAGTCGATGATATCGCCGAAATCGCATATAAACAACAAGGTAAATACACACCAAATATTCGTTTTGAAACTTGCCGTGAATCTGTCCTTAAGATTTTATCTTTAAGAGATATTTTCCACCATGTATTATTGGCTGTTGAACTAGATAAAATGGCAGAAAAGAAAATGTTTGAAGGCCCAATTCAAGACATCATCGAACAAGACTTAGGACTATTTGGCGTAGATGAAGTATTGGGGTTAGACGTTGCTAGATTGTATGGGGTCATTGGGATGACCAATTTTGGTGATATTGATGTCAATAAACATGGTATCGTCTCAAAATTAAACGAAGATGGCAAAAAAGAAGGTATTGTACATACGTTCTTAGATGACATCGTTGGTGCAATCGCAGCAGCAGCTTCTACCAGAGTGGCACAAGTCATCAATGAAGAAGTTGCACACGAAGAACCACACAAGGCGATCACATTATTTGACTGAGCGTTAGGAGGACAAGCGTGAAAAAGAAAGACCATTTAAAAAATTACACGAAAAACTTTTTTAGTCGCTTGTTTGGATTTGAATCAGACATAGATATCACAGATGATGTCATGGTATTACATAGAAGAAATATTGTCATTAAGAATATCATCTTCTTATCCAACATCATCTATTCGATTATATTAGTTTTCATCGCTAGCGTGAACAAGGAGCCATCTGACTGGCTCTTTTCAGCGTTATCTTTCCCGTTCACATTCTTCTTAAATAATGTCATTAACCGATTGATATTTGGGGAAAGACACGATAAAACAAAACAAGAAGTGGCCATGTATGTAGAAGCCATCTATCTATTTATCTCATCGATCTTAATTTATGCGCGTCTCTTTTACAACTTTGAAACGGTTGCGTATATATTGATCTACTATTCAGTCGTTGTCATCTCACTTTATCAAAGTAGACGCTTGATTTTATGGACATTTCAAGGAATGATTGCAGGGATTACATTTATTCATTTTGTCTTAACCTATAGCATCACTGAAGACTATAAGGGCATGAATATTGGCCAGTTTGTCAAGGCATTCTTACCAACCCATGCGGCACAAGATTTCTTCTTGAGGTTGGTGGTATTCTCGATTTTCATGCTCGTTATCTATGCGATTGTCTCGATGGGTGCTTACATGCAAGAAGAACGTAAGAACGAGTTGATGAAACGCCGTGAAGTTCAAGGGGATTTTACACACATTGTGGGTGATTTATTTAAGGTTGTCTTGTCGTCTAAAAATGCGTTTTTAGACAAACAACACGTTGACTTAGTGGCTAAAATGAGTGAACGGTTGGCTGGTTACTTCGGGCTATCTGTACTTCAAATCAATCAAATTAAGACCTATTCAACGATCCATTTGAACTATCAAGAAGTTGAAGATTTGGTATTTGATAATGAAACTGAAAGTAAGTACGAGTTATTACAAGAAAAAACCTTATTAGGGACAAGGATTGCAAAACGATTACAATTGGCTCAAAAAGCAGAAGATATTGCAAGAGCACACATTGAAGGCGTTGCAACCGATGCATTTTTCGAACAAATGAGAAAGATTCAACCGGAGATTGAGGCACAAGTCATCTTATTATGTGATTTATATGTCACGATGAGAAGTAGTAAATCTTATAAAAGACCTTATCCGAATCAAGCGGTCATTCAACTGTTTGAAAAAAGTTTTGTCAGATACTTCGATTATAATTTAGTTGAACGCTTCTTGAAGTTTAAAGCAGAATTTGAAAAAATCTACAATGACTACTAACATAAATTGCTTGCATTTATGATTGGATTTGTTATAATGTATATGCTATAAAAACTAAATCACACTTATTCAGAGCTACGGAGGCTAGTGACCAACGATGTAGCAGCAACCTGCTTTGCAAGGTGCTAACAACGAGGGGTTTATCCCAACAATGAGCATAATGACTCTTTTCGTTGGGAAAGAGTTTTTTATTTTTTAGGAGGAAAAGACATGGAAAGAAAATTATTCACATCAGAATCTGTCACATCGGGACACCCAGACAAGATTTGTGACCGTCTATCAGATGCTATACTAGATGCGATTTTAGCGAAAGACCCACATGCGAGAGTCGCTTGTGAGACTGCAGTCACCACTGGGCTTGTTTTAGTGATGGGTGAAATCACGACAGAAACTTACGTTGACATTCAACAAATCGTTCGAACAACGGTTCAAAATATCGGGTATGACCGCGGTAAATATGGCTTTGATGCTGAAAACTTAGCGGTTTTAGTATCCATCAATAGTCAATCACCAGATATCGCGATGGGCGTAGATGAGTATGAAGGACACGAACAAGGCGCAGGCGACCAAGGGTTAATGTTTGGTTTTGCCTGTGATGAAACAGAAAACTATATGCCATTACCAATCGAATTATCACACCGCTTGGTTAGACGTTTAGATGAAGTTAGATTAAACGGCACGGTCGATTTCTTAAGACCAGATGGTAAAGCGCAAGTCACCGTTGAATATGACGAATCGGATCGACCAGTTAGAATTGATACAGTGGTTGTGTCATCTCAACACGCAGATTTACCAATCGAACAAGTCAGACAAGCCATCAAAACACACGTCATTGATGTGGTGATGCCTAAAGATTTAATCGATGAAAAAACCAAATATATGATTAACCCAACCGGGAAATTCGTGGTTGGTGGACCAAAAGGTGACTCAGGATTGACAGGTCGCAAGATCATTGTAGATACTTATGGCGGCTATGCACGCCATGGTGGTGGGGCATTCTCAGGTAAAGACCCATCTAAAGTCGATAGAAGTGCATCTTATATGGCACGTTATATTGCGAAAAATATCGTTGCTAGTGGCGTTGCAAGCAAGGCTGAAGTTCAATTAGCCTATGCGATTGGCGTAGCCCAACCAGTATCCATTCGTATTGATACATTTAATACGGCTAAAGTGGATGAATCTAAGATTGTTGAAGTCATTAGAAAACACTTTGATGTGACCCCTAAAGGCATCATTACCACCTTGAACTTAAAGCGTCCTATTTATGAACAAACCGCTAATTACGGCCATATGGGCAGAAGCGATATCGACTTACCTTGGGAAAAACTAGATAAGATTGATTTTTTCAAAGCTTTATTGTAATATATAAGCAGTGTTTTTCGATTAAAAAACAACAATAGGAGACTTAAATATGAACGGTACAGTAATCTTTTTGATGATGTTATTTCTAGGTTTAATCGGTTTAGGTTTAATTGTATTACTATGGGCAATTGTAACAACCAATATGTTCAAGCGCTTAGTCGTCAAAGTCGATGAGGCAGAATCTGGTATCGATGTTGCTTTAGAAAAAAGATATGACTTATTAACGAAGATGCTTTCTGCCACTAAAGGGTATCAAGCATATGAAGAAAAAACATTAAAAGCCATCGTTGAATTAAGAAAACCAACACATCAATCACCAATTGGTGAGAAACAAGCTTTTGCGAATCAATTATCAGATGGTATTCAGAAGTTAAATGTCGTATTAGAACAATACCCAGACTTAAAAGCCAGCAACAACTTCGTTAAACTACAAGAAGCGAGCATGGAAGTGGAAGAAAACCTCCAAGCAGCTAGACGTGTTTATAATGCAAATGTGTCATTATATAATCAAAAAATCGTGGTATTCCCCAATTCAGTTATCGCGAATTTCCAACATTATACGAAAAAAGACTTCTTTGAAGTTGAACAAAACAAACGTAAAGACGTCGAGTTTAATTTTTAATTAAAGCGCTAAGGCGCTTTTTTTGTGGTAAAGTGTGGGCTTTTCTTGTAAATAAGCCCTTATTATAGTATTATCTAATAGAGATAATATAAAAAAAGAAAGATGTGACTATATGTTTAAAAAATGGTTTGATGCGGGTCTAAAAGAACTTAGAAAAGCCCGTCCAATCGCTGACAAGATTGAAGCGCTAGCAAGCGCTACAGAAGCGTTAAGCGATGAAGCACTAAAAGAGAAAACAACAGAGTTTAAACAAAGATACCAAAACGGTGAATCTTTAGATAGCTTATTGATCGAAGCGTATGCAGTCGTCAGAGAAGCCTCAAGAAGAGTTACGGGTCTTTACCCATATTATGTACAATTACTAGGGGCAATTGCCATCCACGGTGGTAATATCGCAGAAATGAAGACTGGTGAAGGTAAAACCTTAACCGCCGTTATGCCTGCTTACTTAAATGCCTTAAATGGTGAAGGTGTCCACATTGTAACCGTCAATGAATACCTAGCAAAACGTGAAGCTGAAGGCGAAATTGGTAATATTTACCGATTCTTAGGCTTAACCGTTGGCTTAAACGTTAGAGCACTTACACCAGATCAAAAGAAGGAAGCTTATGCTTGCGATATTCTTTATTCTACAAACTCAGAATTAGGCTTTGACTACTTACGTGACCACATGGTCTTATACGCTAAAGACATGGTTCAAAAACGTGGCCTTCAATATGCCATCATCGATGAAGTAGACTCCATCTTAATCGATGAAGCGAGAACCCCTTTGATCATTTCTGGTGGGGCCAAACAAAATCAAAATCTATACCAAGCAGCAGACCGCTTCGTGAAATCGTTAAATGACGAGGATTATTATATCGACATTGAATCCAAGTCGATTGAATTATCCGATGCAGGGATTACAAAAGCTGAACAAGCATTTAGAATTGAAAACTTATACGATTTAAACCATGTTACCTTATTACACCATATCAATAACGCTTTAAGAGCGAATTATATCATGGCAAGAGACAAAGACTATATGGTCGTCGAAGATGCCGTATTGATCATTGACCAATTTACAGGTCGTGTTCTACCTGGTAGACAATTCTCTGAAGGGCTTCACCAAGCCTTAGAAGCGAAAGAAGACGTTGAAATTAAAAAAGAAACCATTACGGTTGCTACAATCACTTATCAAAACTTCTTCAGAATGTATAAAAAACTCTCTGGTATGACCGGTACTGCGAAAACAGAGGAAGAAGAATTTAGAGAAATCTATAACATGTATGTCGTTGAAGTACCAACCAACGAACCAGTCGTTAGAAACGATGCACCAGACTACTTGTTTGTGACATTAGAAGAAAAATATGAAGCCTTAATCGATGACGTTGAAGAAAGACACAAAAAGGGACAACCAATCTTATTAGGTACAGTTGCGGTTGAAACGTCTGAAATCATCTCAAGATTACTAAATAGACGTGGCATCAAACACGATGTGTTAAATGCCAAACAACATGAACGCGAAGCCGATATCATCGCGAAAGCCGGACACAAGTTCGCAGTGACCATCGCCACTAACATGGCTGGTCGTGGGACCGATATTAAACTGGGTGAAGGCGTCGTTGAACTTGGTGGTTTAGCCGTCATTGGTTCTGAACGTCATGAATCAAGACGTATCGATAACCAGTTAAGAGGCCGTGCCGGTAGACAAGGTGACCCAGGTTATTCCAGATTTTATCTATCCGCAGAAGATGAACTATTGATGCGATTTGGTGGTGAAACATTTAAACAACGTATCGCAACCATCAGCAGATTAAATGCCGACAAAACAACAGGTAAAACACAACCACTTGAATCGAAGATGTTCTCAAGATTTGTCAGTGGCGCACAAAAACGTATTGAAGGCCAAAACTACGATACACGTAAAAATGTCTTAAAATATGACGATGTCCTAAGAAAACAAAGAGAAATCATGTATGGTGAAAGAACATTTGTCTTAACATCCGATGACATTGAACCATTTGTGACAAAGGCAATTGAAAATCACATCGATGATGTCTTACACCCACTCATCGTTCAAGTTGGAAAAAATAAATTTGACATCAACGATGAAGCGGTCATGGTCAACTTTGATGGGGTCTTATTTAACCGTGGCACTTTGGATATCGAAAAACTAAAAACATTAGATGAAAAGACTTTACCAGATTACATCAGATCCTTGGCATTCGATGAAATCAATAAGAAGAAAGCTTTATTCCCAACTGAGGTATTCAGTGAATTCTTAAAAGTCGTTGCACTACGCGTGATTGATACACACTGGACAAAACACATTGACCAAATGAGTGAATTAAGACAAGCAGTGACCCTTCAATCTTATGGACAAGGTAATCCACTCCAAATTTATCAAAACGAAGGGTTCAGAAAGTTTAGTGAGATGACTTCTAATATCGCTAAAGATATCGCAACCTTTGTGTTAAGAGCACAAATTAGACAAAACACTGAACGTCAAGAAGTCGTTAAAAATACATCCACAAATGAAGGCGGAGAACTTAGAAAAAAACCAGCTAAGGCAAAACAAAATAAATACCAAAGAAACATGCCTTCTTGGAAAAGACGCTAACAAGTATGCCCTTTATTTGGGCATGCTTTTGTTTTAATCTATTATAGGAGGCTAAAATGGAAATCACAGAACAAGACATTAAACCTTATTTAGATCAATTAGACGATGCCCGTAAAAAAGACATCGAAGTTTTAGTCGAACTCGCCAAAAAAGTGACGAATAAACAGCCAAAAATGTGGGGGACAATCATTGGTTTTGGCCACTTGCACTATCAATACCCAACCAAAAGAAGTGGTGAGATGCCCCTTCTTGGGATTGCCAGCAGAAAAGAAGCCATCACCCTTTACTTGTCTTACGAGATTAATAAATTTGAGACCTTAAAACAAATCGGTAAATATAAGACAGGTCAAGGGTGTTTATACATCAAAAAACTATCCGACATTGATTTAACCCAACTAGAACAATTAATGATTGAAGCCAAAAACGACTTATTAAGTCAAAAAATCATCACAGTGGTGGATTAAGTAATACAAAACGATTTACTAACATCCTGATGTAAAAAAAACACTAAAATCGTTTATAATAAAAGTGAGGTACATGTATGGAAAGATACGAGTTAAATAAATACCTAGCTTCTTTTGAGTCGCGCTTAGCAGACTTAGATAAAGCATTGGATATCAACAACTTAAAAATAGCACATCAAAAACAAACAGAAGCCATGGCCGCTTCTGATTTTTGGGATGACGTCAAACAAGCTCAAACAACGATTCAAAAGGCAAATGACCAAAAAGAACAAATTGATACTTATGAATCTTTGAAACATAACGCAGATTCACTAGCAGAATTGGCATCTGTTACAGATGATCAATCTGACGATTTTACCTTAATTGTCGATGAAGTATTACAATTGGAAAAAGTACTTAAAACATTTGAAACACAAATCCTTTTAAATGGCCCATATGACGACTTACCAGCGATTATTGAGTTACACCCAGGTGCTGGTGGTACAGAGTCCCAGGACTGGTGTGAAATGCTGTTTAGAATGTATCAACGTTACGCCACCAGAAAGAATTTTAAAGTCGATATCTTAGACTACCAATCAGGTGAAGAAGCAGGCATCAAAAGCGTAACCCTTAGAATCAAAGGTAGACATGCATATGGGTATTTAAAAAGTGAACATGGTGTACACCGATTAGTTCGCATCTCGCCATTTGATTCAAATGCGAGAAGACACACTTCTTTTGTCTCCTGCGAAGTCATTCCTGAGATTGACCAACGTATTGAAGTGAAAATCAATGACGAAGATTTAAAGATTGATGTTTATAGAAGTAGTGGCGCAGGTGGACAAAGTGTCAATACCACCGACAGTGCAGTTAGAATCACACACTTACCAACCAATACGGTGGTAACATGTCAAAACGAACGTAGTCAGTTAAAAAACAAAGAAACTGCCATGCAGCTTTTAAACTCTAAGTTAGCCGCACTTGAAATCCAAAAACAAATGCAGCTTTTAAACGATATTAAAGGGGAACAAAAAGAAATTGGTTGGGGCTCACAAATTAGATCTTATGTGTTTCACCCTTATCAAATGGTGAAAGACCATAGAACAAATTATGAAACCAGCCAAACCGTATCCGTCATGGATGGCGACATCGATGGCTTTATCAACGCTTATTTGAAATCAGGTGATTAAATGAACTATAAACATATACAAGAATATGCACAAATTACATTAGGGGTCACCTTATTGTCATTGGGCTTTTACTTTTTCCTACTCCCACAAAATCTAGTCATTGGTGGGGTTATGGGCTTGGCCGTTATTTTTAGAACCACCATTGACCCAACATTAACGATTTA
Organism: uncultured Acholeplasmatales bacterium; assembly: GCA_927433595.1. Taxonomy (GTDB): domain Bacteria; phylum Bacillota_I; class Bacilli_A; order Acholeplasmatales; family UBA5453; genus Paracholeplasma. The sequence continues at coordinate 13,960 of CAKMJY010000057.1, forward strand.
TATTTTAAATATTGCATTATTGATATTAGGTTTCCTCATTTTAGGTAAACAGTTTTTCATCAAAACGGTATTTGGTTCTATTGCTTCACCAACGGTTTTATTTTTAGTGGAGTTGATGAGCATTAAAGAAACGTTCATCATGGGGCAAATCAGTGATTCACATTTGATCATCGCAGCTGTATCTGGGTCTATCTTGGTAGGCCTTGGATTAGGGATGGTATTTAGGAATGGTGGGACTACTGGTGGGATGGATATCATTCAAAGTATCTTACACAAGAAGCTCCATTTCCCATACCAATTGATATTTTATTTTACAGATGGTTTTGTGATCGTATTATCACTCATCCTATTTAGAGACGTTGAATTATTCATTTATGCGGTCGCATCGATGTTTCTCATCTCCTTGATTGTCGATAATGTATCGATTAAGGGTAGGGCAAGTCAAACAATGTTCATTATTACTCAAAAACCGGAAAATGTTAAAAAAGCAATCTATGAAACCGTGGATAGAGGTTGTACCTTAATTGACGCAGAAGGTGGGTATTCCGGATTAAAAAGTAAACTCATCATTTGCACCATGAATCAAAGAGAGGTAAACCGTATGCGCAGTGTCATCGACTCGATTGACCCTGAAGCATTTACCTTCATGACAGACACGAAAGAGGCGGTTGGACGTGGCTTTAGTAAAGACTAAAAAAATAATTTTATTGGGTGTCATTAGCCTTATCATAGGTTTTTTAAGCGGGTGCGACGTCAAAGTCCCCGCTTTTTTGTCAAAACCAGACGTTTATGAAGTTTATAACATCCTAGACGATTATTATTATAAAGACTTAGCATTTAAACTCGGTGATGTCGATTCAGTCGATCAAATCATCGAGTTATTAGATGACCCATACACATATATCTATGAACCGGATAGTAGAACCATTGAACTCGATGAAGCCTATATTGGTATAGGTATTACGATCTCAGATATTGAAAGAGGCATTTTGGTTACAGATATCAACTTAGATGCCAATTTAACAGGGTTGATTTATCCTGGTGATATCATCACAGCTGTGAATGATACCTTATTAGAACCACTCAGTTTCCTGGATAAACAAGCAACACTCAAAGGCGATTTAAATGATCAACTAAACTTAACCGTTTTACGTGGTGATCAAATAATCAATACCTTAATCACCATCAAGGAGATTCCTTTGAATTCAGTCACATTCAAACGGTTTGAAAACGGGATTGGTTATATCGATATCAACCGGTTTTCACTCGCCACGATTGACTTGTTCAGTGCTGCGTTAACATCACTAGAAACACAAACCATCAAGGGGTTAATCATTGACGTCAGAAATAATGGTGGTGGCTATTTAACCGCTGTCGTCAATATATTAAGGCACTTCATGACCGGTGAAGATGCGTTCGTTACCATGCACCGGGTATACGATGATAACTATACCTATTATTATCCAAATGACGATGCAGTTAAAAAGCCGTATCCAATCACTGTATTGGTAGATGAAAACAGCGCATCAGCAAGTGAAGTTCTGGCGATATCCATGAGAGAAAATGGCAGTTATCCTTTAATTGGACAAAAAACATTTGGTAAACATGTGTATCAAATCTCTGTTAATTTAAGACAACAAGAAAAAGACATGATGTTAAATCTAACAGAAGGGTATTGGTTATCACCACTTGGCAACTCAGTTGAAGGTGGTATAGCACCAGATGTGATATCTTTACCACATCCACTATTTACACTCGATTATCCAATCTACGATAAAACATTATCGTTAGAAGATGATTTAACAGCACACCAAGCACTCATAAGCTTAATCAATATTTACGAAAATAGTCTAGAAGATGTTGAAACCACCATCTTTAATCTAGCACTTAAAGAAAAAGTAGAAGCATTTCAAGAAAGTGAAGCACTAACAGTGACTGGAACACTCGATTATGAGACCATTCTAACACTCATTGATTACTACATTTTGTTACAACAAACAGAAACTTTCGATGATCAATTAAAAGATGCCATCGATTATTTGGTGGCACTATGATCATTACAAACTTAAAAAAAGTCAGATATGGCTATCAAGTCACAATCGGAGATCAAACGCATCTATTAGAAGAAGACACCATCGTTAAGTGCATGTTATCTAAAGGTAAAGAGGTCACAACTAAGCAATTAAATGACATTTTGAAAGAAAATCAAAAGGCATTCTACACGAGAAAAGGCTTATTATATTTAAAAAATGCCCACTCAACCCATGAGTTTAAAGTCTATTTAAGAAACCTTGGGGCAGATAATACAAATGTGGATACGATTACAACCGAATTTAAAAAACGTCATTATCTAGATGATACATATTATGCTAAAATAATGGTAGATAGATACAAACAAAAGTATGGTAAATCAAAAATTGAACATTTGCTAATCTCAAAAGGCATACACAAAGACATCATCGAAACACTGAAGATGGATTTGGATATTGAGTCACTCAAAGACAAAATCCAAAAAGCAGTCAGTTTAAATAAAAAACCAAATTATCATCTAGCAGTTTTGACACCACATCCAGTTCGTAACCTTTTGAGACAAACTGTCTTAACAATGTATTTTTAGCTTGATGATAAT
>CAKMJY010000058.1 GCA_927433595.1 uncultured Acholeplasmatales bacterium
ATAAGTTCTGCATAGATACTCGATTAGTAAGGACCTTATATTGCCCTAGCGTTAATTTCAAGCCTAGTATAAGGATGGCGGGTTTACCAGATGCACTGCTGCCACAATTATATAGTCGGTTTTACTCACATTAAACCACACATTAAGAGTAGCGAACAGTCTACTCTTTTTTTTGTATCAAAAGGGTCTGAATTAACGGGATTTTGAAACCTGTTAAATTTTTATGTATTTAAGACTAAGAGAAATGGTTACTTTAAAGCCTGTCTATCAAGATAAGTGGTCATTGAAAAGAATAAAAGAAAAATTTAACACTTTCAGCACTTATGACAAATTTATTTTGATGAAAAAAACAAATTATTTAAGTATGCACTCAAAAGTAGGGGTCTTTTGTGTACCATCAAAATGGCAAAAGTAAAGATAGACACTTTGGTAGTAATTGTTCATGTTAGTAAATTCGATGGGTTGTTGTGTTAAAAGGAGTAATGGCAACTAATATATATATTAATGTGCGGTCCATTTGACTGAAAGAGACTCGTACATATTGTACCGTTGATTCATGTTTTATTCATATTATGATTTCGTTTTTTTACTAGAGACTTCAAAAACAAACATGTAATTATATTCAATTATCAATCATTTTCAGGGGTAAAAAGTAAAGTATTTGAACAAAATCAACCCTTTTTGACTAGGACACTGACAATGATGAGATTTTATATACTATGTATATACAAAAGTTTTTTTTGGTGTTTAGTCTAATCTGAGTAAAACCGACTATATAATTGTGGCAGCAGTGCATCTGGTAAACCCGCCATCCTTATAACTTCCAATTCATAACGATACTGATGCACTGCAATCCCAAGAAGAGAGGTGAACTCATGGCTAAATCCAAATGGCCTTTAATTCAAAAGTACTTACCCCAAATTAAAGCTTGGATAGCTAAAGGTGTGTATGAGTACCAAATCATTGAAAAGATAGGCATCACCAAGCCTACATGGGAAAAATATAAGAAAGAAAACAAAGAACTCCGTGAGATCGTCGATTCAGGCAAGTTCCTTAGAGAATACGAACTGATTCCTACACTTCAAAATGCCCTGGTTAAAATTGCCCTAGGTTATACAGAAGATCAAGCTGAAGTTAAAGAAACACACAACATGGATGAGAACGGAAAGGTATCCATCCATAAAGTAATAACAAAGAAAACTTATCCACCTGATCGTGAAGCAGTCGTTAAGCTGCTAAAGAACTTCACTAGAGATAAAGTAAGACCATTCGACGATAATCCTGCAGACTTAGATATCAAGCGCAAGAAGCTTGAGATGGAAGAGAAGGCAGAGAAGATTAAAGTAGAAGGGTTCTAATATGCCAACAAATCCAAAGTTTTATACATCGAGGACATGGCGTAAGTTTAGAGAGCTAGTAATCACACAATCTGAAGGTATGTGTTCAAAGTGTCATAAAGTCTTTCCTGATACCTCACAACTTGAAGTGCATCATAAGAAGTACTTAAAGAATGACGACTTCAACAAACCAGAGCTTGCATACAATCTCGACAATGTTGAAGTTATATGTCATGAGTGTCACAACAAAGAACACAGTCGCTTTGGTTATGATTCACCTAAAGAAGTAATTCTAGTTTATGGTCCACCTTTGTCAGGTAAGACTACATTCGTTAAAGAAAACAAATACTTCACAGACATAGTATTAGACCTCGATAAACTTCAAGAGGCATTGACACTTGAGCCGGTCTATTCACGTAATACTAAAGCAACAACATCTGTCTTGTTTAGGTTGAGAGACACAGTGTTAGATCTTGTTAAGGTCAGATATGGAAGCTGGAGACGTGCTTGGATCATAGGCGGTTATCCTAATTCATTTGATAGGGACAGACTCATCGAACAACTTCGAGTGACTGAGATATTCTTTATGGATGTTACTAAAGAAGAATGTCTTAGCAGACTTGAGCGTGTTAGCGATGAACGTTTTACTTATAAGGCAGATTGGACTAAATATATAGATGATTGGTTCAAACAGTACACCCCCCCATCAAATCCAGTTTAATGGTGTTGATGTCAACCCCTCAGCTAAGAGAAAACTCACTGAGGACCGAAAAATCGGAAAATCGTTTTGAAAACTGAGATTTCTTATGAAAGAACCCCATAAAGTAAAAAAAGTAAAGGAAGATGTTCGAAATGGTTCAAGAGTTAAGCACATATAAAAAAATATTTGATAAGTTCGATAAGACAGACCTCTATGAGATTAATATTCCTTTTCTTGAGAATATGATTAGTACTAAAAAGAATATAGAAGAACTTGAAAAACTACCCATGATTAGGACGCATTCAGAATTTAAACATCTGCAGAAGCAAACTGAAAGTGGAAAGATGCTTATTAAGCTTTATGAAACCTATAAGAATCAAACACTTGCCTTAAACAAGATTCTGGGGAATGCAGTCAATCTGACAGATGAAGATGATCCATTCTTACTATTCAAGGAAAAGCACAAAAATGAACAACATCAATCTGGAGAATAAAACGATAAACGGAATCAAATCATATTTCCTAGATTATTATGATGCAATCTTCAATAAAGGCTGGATTGCTGGATATGAAGTGAAAACTCTTTTAAACAATCTCTTAGAAGATCTTGAGTATTATGATTACCGTCCTACAGAAGCGCATTTTAGAATTGATGCAGGACAAAATTTCCATAGACAAACTAAAAACAAGTTTCACGGTAAGCTGATTGTTTTTATGAAGTGGCAAAAAGCATTTCTTGAAGTGTTGTATTCGTTTTATATACCGGGAACAGATGAGCTTAGATTTAAAGAATCACTTCTTCTGGTCGCAAGAAAAAATGGTAAATCAACACTAATCGCAGACGATTTACTAGTTGATTTATTCTTTGGTCCAGGTGGGCAAGATATATGCGTGAGTAGTAATGATGATTCACAAGCAGATTTAATCTATCAAGAAGTCGATAACGCAAGAATAATGATGGATCCCAATAGTAAGTACACAAAGAAAAATCAGAAGGGTATTACTAACAGAAAGTCTTACTCAAGAATATTCAAAATTAGCGATCGAACTAAAAACAAAGAAGGACGTAATATCACTAAAGCTTCCATCGATGAGATTCACGAAATGAAAGACAATGAAATCGCTATGGCGATTAGGCAATCGACGTCCATCGGAAATAACACTCTGATTATACAAATATCGACCGAGGGTGTGATTGATGATGGATACCTGGATAAAGAGTTAATCAAAGCTAGACACATCTTAAAAAGAGAACTTGATGATCCATCGTTTCTACCATGGTTATATACTCAAGATTCTACAGAAGAAGTATTTCAAGATGAGACATCGTGGTGGAAATCAAACCCATCACTTCATGAAGTTAAATCTATTAGTTACATGAGAAAGTCTGTTGAAGATGCTAGGACTAAGAGAGAAGATCGTCCATGGATACTTTGTAAAGATTTCAACATCAAGCAAAGCAACTCAATTGGTTGGCTGATTGAAGATGAGATTAATAGAAATCTGGATAGTTTTGATTTAGAGAGATTCAAAGGGTCTTACTATATAGGTGGTACCGACATTTCGGAAACAACAGATTTAACCGCCTTTTGTGCACTATTTGAGAAGGATGGTATTAAACACACACATGTGATGTATTTCGTTCCTTCATCAAAAGCTGAAAGAAATAGCAACACGAATCCTGAGAATAAAGACTATATCCAACTTCAAAGAGAAGGACTAGTTAGAATTATCGATGGCAATGAAGTCAACACTAATGCAATAGTGATGTATCAATGGGAACTTTGGGAAAGATACAAAGTTAGACCATTTAAAAATGGATATGACAACTGGATGGCCAAGGATTATGTCACGTTGCTAAAAGATAAATTTGGCGATGAAGTACCCGAAAGAGTGAGAATGGATTTTGCATCATTATCAACTCCTATGAGAAGCTTAGGTGCGGATTTAAAGGATGGCAAGGTTAACTATCAAAACAACTTGATTACAAAGTGGTGTTTAAAGAACACAGGTGTAATTACAAATAATTCCGGACAAATCATGCCTAAAAAGGTTCAGGGAACTGGCGTGCGCATAGATGGAGCTGTAGCAATGATGATTGCATATCATGTAAGGTCAAAATACATGAGTGAATGGGAAGCCTTTACGAGGAAGGAATAATATGGGAATTATACAAAGCTTTTGGAACTCAATATTTGGGAAAAAGACTCTAACTAAAGGTAATAACTATTCCTTCAATCAGTCGACATCTGGACTATATGGATCTAATATAGCTCAATCAACTTT
>CAKMJY010000059.1 GCA_927433595.1 uncultured Acholeplasmatales bacterium
CGCATAAATGATAGTCGCAAACGTTGCTGGTACCCTACCGATACTAAATAACATCACTGCTGGTATTAGATATACAAAAGACGGAATCGTCTGCATCATGTCTAATATCGGTTTTAATATGCTTTCTACACGATATGACGCAAGGGTGCTAAAAATACACGATATTACACTAGTGTGCTAAAATATTTTCACGATTTGAAGGTAGGGGTGCTAAATTGTATTACCCCCGTTTACATTAGACAGTAAGCCATCAAAGACTCTTTTATAGGGTCTTTTTATTAGTGATTAACATTTCAAGATTGGCTAAAGATGTGTGAAGATTCTAAGCTAGAAAAAATACACAGTAGAATAAATTCGAGACTAGAGTGTTGATTATTTAATTACAAATGATAATTGTTAGTTTTTTTTAAGATTTCAATTCGATTTATTATCTCCGGTTTACTTAAAAAACTTATTAGTTTTGCTTTCTTTGAGCCTCTATAATTTTGAGTGTTTGCATCACTTTTTTTATCATAATCATCAAAATTTATATATTTATTGATTTTAGGATTAAAGATCGATATACCATTTTCATTTTTAAGACTTAACCACCCCGACTTATAGTATATAAATATTGGTATTTCAAGTTTTATAGCAGATTCAAGTAAGTTTATATTTGTTTTTTGAGTTTTTATAGCATAAGCATCCCATCCATTATTTTTTTTACGATAAATACTTCTTTGTTTGTCATCATCATTTTCGGTAAAATAAGGATAATATTCCAAAGCTAATATATCATTTATCTCAAGATTTTCATAAGTGTCCTTACAATATGTCCATAGGTTATACCACCATTTATCGTAATCAATAAAAATGTCTAAAGTAATGTGTTTATCTAGGCTTTTATCCAAAGGTTCAAATTTATTATCTCTCCATATAGTGTATTCAGGATTTGATTTCATGTGTTTTGGATCAGAATTTGAATTTTCAAGTAAAATAATTAGTTTTGGATTAATGATATTTCCTATTCTTGATACTGGAAATCTTTTCGCGTCAAACGTTTCATTATTCATTGCTTTGTTTAGCTCCTTTAAGGTGGTGTATATTATAAAAGATAAATGCGATTGTTAGTAATTTTATAATTTTCAAAACTATAAATCAGTTTTATAATGTCTTCATCTGAGAATTTTTTTGTGTATTTTTTATAAGCTACTGATTGAAGGATAAGGTGAGCTTGATTTAAAAAATCCGTCAAATCAATCATTTTTTTATCTTTAAATGATTTGATTAGTTCAAATTCTATTGCTCTTCTAAATTTGTTGTACATATACAACTCATAACTGCTATCTTTTGCTAAACCAATAATGTTTCCTGGCTCAATGGTGAAATAGTTAACATCGCCCTTACCATTTGCATTTTCTTCAGCACGAGTTCTAATTATTACAGGGGTAGCTTGCTTTCCATAATAGTCTAGCACTAATGACGATAGCATAATTGCTGTCGTTTTTTTTTCTGGAATTTCTTCTAAAGTTTTTATCATTGCTTCGACTAAAGTATATGGAGACTTTTTATAATTTCTGATTTTAGATATCTCATCTCTTAGCAGAATCTCGTTTTCCGCAAAATCTATATCAAAAACAACATATTTGCCGATGCCGTTTTCTACAATAATAGCATAATCGTTTTCCTTGATTATGGAATCAAGATTATTGATATCTTTTTCTAGAGCCTCTTTTGTTATTATTCCTTTAAAATCAAGTTTCATCTAACCACCTCATGATAAATTCTATCATGTTTTTGAGAAAAAGTATAGAATAGTATATACATAACCTTAAAAAGTGATATAATAGTATTGGATAGTATAATACATGTATAGTAAGGAGAAGAAAATGGTTAACGAAAAGTTTAGTGAAGCAATTAAGAGATTTGAGTGTAAAGATTATGAAAAAGCAATAGATCTATTTAAAAGTATTTCGGAAAAACATGTTTTATCAATGTATTATCTAGGTGCGATGTATCGCATGGGTTTAGGTGTCAAAGAGGATCAAAGAGAAGCATTCAAATGGTTTTTAAAAGCAGCTAAACTTGGACACGTTGAGTCACAGTTTTTGGTTGGATGTGCTTATACAGGTAATGATTTTTTGATAGATTGTGAAACTGAACTTGTTAAATGTGATAGAAAACTTTTATATTCAAATTGGTTACAGGATACTTCTGTTTGGCAAGATTCATTACCTTTCTTTGAACTATCAGGAGTTGGAACTGAGCCCAATGATGCAGAAGCTTTTAAATGGATATCTAGAGCTGCAGAGCAAGGTTATGTAAGAGCACAAGTTGTTTTAGCAGACATGTATGATTGGGGAGATCATGTCGTAGAAGATAAAGAAAAAGCAGTGCACTGGTATGAAAAAGCTGCAAGTAATCAAAATACTGAAGCAATGAGGAAACTAGCATCTTTGTTATATGATAATAAGTCGGATATAGCCAAGAAGATAGAAGGGTTAAAAGAGGCATATGATTTAGGCGATCAGCGAGCAGCATTTAGTCTTGGAAAAGTATATGAAAGAGATATTGAAGAAGAAGGACATATAAAACAAGCTATACACTGGTATAAAATTGGAGCTGAAAAATATAATTGCTTCGAATCACAATTTAAACTTGGTGATTTTGCACTTAATGGAATAGGTCAAAAAAAAGATATCAAACAAGCAGTAACTTGGTATAAAAAAGCAATAGAGACATTTAACTTGATACATCATTATAGACATTATGGTCGAGCAAATGAAAGATTAATTGACCTCTATGAAAAAGGGTATAAGGATTTAATTACCGAAAATGAATACATAGAATACCTCAAAGGTGCAGTTGAAAGTTCTAAGGATTCTGCAAGATATAAATTAAGAGAGTACTACAAAAAAGGTTATGATGTAGGTGAACAAAACAAAAAGTTCTTTGAATTATTAGCTAGTGCTGAGCAAGGAGATAAAAATGCTCAATTAAAGTTCGGTTATCTATATGTAGTGGATAAGTTCATTGATGAAACATCATTAAGACGTGTGAAAGATTGGTTTCTAAATGATGCAGTCAATGGAGACGTTGATGCACAATACCTTATTGCCAATGTCTATAATAGTTATACTAGTCAACAAGAACATCATTATTGGTTGAAGAAGGCTGCCGATCAAGGGCACTCAGCAGCTCAGTATAAGTTTGGGATAGAAAACAAGGATGAAAATCCAAGTGACTATATCCAATATATTATGCTGGCATCAGAAAGTAATGTCGATGCACAGATTGAATTAGGATATAACTACGCTCATGGTAAGTATGTATGCAAGAACTATTTGGATGCATACAATTTATATCAAAAAGCTGCAGATAATATGAAAGAAATCAAAGATATTCGAGAGTTAAGAACAATTAATAATATCAAAATCCGTTACAACGCAGCAAATGATGAAGCAGAACAATTAGCTCTAAATGGTGATGTTGATGCTCAATTGTATATGGGCTGTTTATATCAATATGGTTTTGAAATAAAACGCAACAAAGACAAAGCAGTATACTGGTATGAAATGGCAAAAAAACAAGGTAGTAATGAAGCGCAGATACAACTCAATCTGTTGTATATGGATTTGGAATAAAATATGGATGAGAAGCAATTAAAGAAAGTCCTTATCGAAATAAAAAATGGACTAGGTTTGGATTATGCACTACATAAAGGATTTGTAAGTCCAACATGTACAGCTAAGAAACTTGATGAATTATATGGAGATAACTCAATTGGCATATATGTCAGATGGTTTGGAAAAGATCAAGAGCAACCACAAATTAGATATCTGGATAAACTTTACATTAATCATGATCTTGGAAGCGAAAATTGTGATTTTAGAAAAAGTGAAATAGTCAACATACTTTCTAAATATTATGATGTTGATTGGGATTACTCAGATAAAAAATCAATTCTAATTAAAGAAAAAGGAGAATCGAAAGATGCTTGAAATTTTATTGGTATTAGTGATTATTATTGCAATTACATTAGTAGGATTACTGATCTTTATATGGAATCAATTAAACAACACAGAATCTACACTAGTAAAATTAATAGAAGATAGAATCAGATTAAATAATGTCCATTATGAACTAGATAGACTTGACTTTCCAATTATAGAAGATGAATCATTGGATTAAAAAAATAATAGGAATATAACACAGTAAGAAGGTGAAACAATGCATACTTATGAAGTGACGATAATATTAAAAGGAAACAAAAGGATTGTTGATACCGTCAAGGCAAGCACAAAGCAAAATGCAAAAGCAGTCATGGAAAGTAGATATCCTAGTGCAAATGTAAAAACACCAATACGAATCGACTAATTGCCATAGTAAGACTACATAAAGGCCTCAACAAAGCCATAATTTTAGGGTGCTAAATTTCTACACGATTTAACGCAAGGGTGTTAAAAATCTACACGATTATGACACAAGGGTGCTAAAATTGTATTAGCCCTGATTAGATTAGACAGTGGAGAAATGAGGATTTGAACCCTGAATTATTCACTAATTGAAATTATCGCTTTGTAGAGCGATAAATAATCAAAAGTATATGTATAAACTTCAGGTCATCTTATCGACACCATTTTTACACATAGTGGTCACCCAAATTACCCGTGCAAATAAGGACCTTTATGCAATTCTAGCTTGGTTCACTCGGGAAATTTCGTGAGCCTGTACGGGTCACCAATATTACTATGAAACGCTCTTCTCATCAGTGAGAAGGGCTTTTTTTCTAGATATTTATAGGTAACTCCCTCAATTTCAAAATAGGTAGAAGAAACGTAAACGTCAAATATCGTATAGGTCAAATATCTACACCCTAAGATTAAAAGAACGCCCAACAGTTTGCACTGTTGGGCATTTTTATCGAATATGAGTCCATTTCCGCCATGGCTGCGATTTGAGCATTCTTAGTCATTTTGTAGTGTTTTTGGGATACTTTTACTGTTGGGTAGTAACTCATCTATAGATTTTGGTTAAGATTATTTAAGACATATTCTAGGTATTTTGATACTTGTAAGTTGTTGATTTTGACTGTTTGTATAATCGAGAATAACACAGTTGTGTATCTCGCAGGATAGTAATATATTTCTTTTGCATTCTGTCTCAAGATGAAATAGAAGAACTCATATAAGATAAGAATTTTGATGGCTTTATCCAAAATATTAAGGAAGTATATCCCAGTAAAGAATAGACAGGTTCAAATTGCTGATTGAAATAACTAGCATGAACTAATAAATGTGGTATAATTATGGTATAAAAAGGAGCGATTATAGTGCCAAAAATTATACCAATCAGAGAACTGAAAAACACTGCTTCAATTTCAAAGTATGTAGAAGAATCCAATGAACCTGTTTTTATCACTAAAAATGGTTATGGTTCTATGGTTATTATGAGTATCGAAGTTTATGAAAAAGAAATTGCAAAAAGACAAATGATTGAACTAATCAATGACTCACTCAAAGACATTAATAAATCTGATCAAAAAATTGACGGAACACTGTTCTTAAATGAAATGAAATCCAAGTATGAAAAATAGGATTGAATTATTACCTAAAGCTCGAGAAGATTTAGAAAATATATTTTCTTATATTGCAATAGAGTTAGTGAATCCTGAAGCAGCATCAAATCTTATTAATCAATTCGAAACTAAATTTACCGAACTGTTATTATTTCCATTATCATATCCACTTGTAAAGAGTAAATTCATTTTTCAAATAAATTTGAGAAAGTGTATCGTGGGAAACTACATTATCGTTTATTTTTATAATAAGAAAGAAAAACTAGTTGAAATCATAAGAGTTATATATTCGATAATTGACTATCTTGAAGATTTATGATGATTTCATTATGTTTATATAATCATCTATAAAATGATATTCGTTACCATAATAATTCGTGAGTTTAAGTTATCAATAACAATCTAGTCTGTTGGTCACTGAAAAAACGTGAACCTCTATGAGTCATCATAACTAATCAAATAGTCATTCTCAAATTAGAGAGTGGTTTTTTTTTTATTTTTATAAACAAATTGTCGAGAAACTTATGATTGAGTGCATCTGGATTTTTTGGTGAAGAGATATCTAAAATCAGTGTATCTTTTTTAATTATATTAATATATAATATAAGTAATAAAGAAGACATTTTGCAATACTAGATAAGAACATTCGAATAGTTATCTATCATTTTAAGTTGGGTTTTAGTTTGTTTTGTCACATGATTTGTATATAGTGTGGCTATAAATGTATTTTCAATACGATTATTTCGTTATCAATTTTACTTATCATTCATTGAAAGCTCGTTTATATTGGGAGGGGCCATGAAAAAGATATTATATGTTTTGTTATTTTTTAGTGTACTGACGCTCGTTGGGTGTTTTGATTATTCTGAGAATGTAGGTGAATCAGAAATCATAGACGATTCAACAAACCCAGATGATTTAGAACCAAATGTGAAGCCTAATGAACCCATCGTCATTAAAGACGGTATTTTAACCTATAGCACGTGGAGTCATGATGGTACAAACTTGGCACCTGAAAAATATGCTGAAATAAAGATATCTGAATTAGAGTATAGACCTTTCAATAAAAAATTATGTTTTACGATTGATATTACGGATAAAGATTACATGAATACAACCTATTGGATTATAAAAAGACCAAGAGGTACGGTTAGAACAGAATCGCAAATCAGTTTTAAAATTCAAAATACGACGAAATCACTGTATCATTGTGAGTACCTGACGCCGGATTCCGAGATTGTCTTAGGGCTCGTAAACTCAAAAGATCTTAATCCAAGTCCTTCGATGGATGTGTTAGCATGGATTAGGATAGATGATGAAAAAGCAGATAGCCGCATCTATCCTGAAGGTGGATATTTTACAACTAGATATTTCACGACTGACGAAAAATATACCGAAAAGATTGAACCAGGTAGTCCTTATATTCTGATGGATTTAAAAATTGTGGATTCAGCTCGTTTACTTGAAGGCATCTATATGGAGCTTTATTATCGTCCATTTGATATGATATATCAGACAAAAGAGATCTTGTTTACAGAGGATATGTATGTAGATGACACCATTAGATTAGATACGATACTGTTTGAAGATTTACCACCTGACGTAGAATTTGAAATAAATTATTACTATAAGGGAACCGATGGTGTAGACGTATATGATTATTATTCATATTTCGGCTCTAGAACTGTCAGATCAACAACCACTGGCATGACATCGTATATTAAAGAATCATATCCAGGGTTATGGGCAAATATAACTGGGTATGATATTGGCGAAACAACGACCACTGTATATTATGAGCTAGTGAATGATGGTGACTTTTTGTTGTTTGGTGAACCAGTGCATACTGAAATTGGCATAGCTGGCAAGGACGTACGCATTCCGATTGAACCAACGTCCAATTCAGTTGAAATTGAAAATGTATACTTAGAGAACTATGACGCGATTCAAATATACATAAAAGATTCGAAGCGATTTTTATGCTCGACACAAATAAACTATAATTTATTCAACTTATTTGAGTTTGCTAGATATTCAAACGGTGTATTCAAGTATAGGTTAGCTAACTACAATGTCGATATCATATCAATTGAATTTGAAGTCAGAGTAGTAAAAAATGGCACACCAATCTTGAAACGTACGCTGACTGAGTTTCCAGAATCTGCTATTTGGCCTAATTATCAAAGCATCGATGTCGATGAAATACCACTTTATGTTTACGGTGACACGTATGTAGACTTTGTGGTTACTTACTATGGTCTAACAGGCATTGAAACATTTGAACAAAGTAGCCAATTTTATTCTAGACCATAAAAGGTGAAAACTATTTTGCTATTGTAACTGTAATTTGATGCATGATAGTTATCACTATAAACAGTGAAAAAAGGCTTTATAAAGGTATCTTTTTCATTTATTTTGTAAAAAGTCGAAGTGCGATACAATCTTTAAAACCAAAGTCATTCTCAAAAAAGAGAGTGATTTTTTTGTTTTTACTAGTCAATTTAGTTTATTGCATGGAGTAAACCCATTGTTATCAACCACTAGATCAATTAGCCATAACCAAGAAAAGACATATAAAAACGGAAAATCATTCAAAGATTTTCCGTTTACTTATGATTGAGATGGCTTAATGCTTATTAAAATTCAACTAAGAATCCAGCCATTGAATGTATCACACCATTGGTAGCGAACATATTAGGCACAATGATATCTTTCCCATTAATGAATAAGAAGTCTCCCTCTTGTGTAACGACTAATGGGGTATTATTGAGTGAATATATGGTGTCTTGACCACTTAGCAACAGTGCTTTAAGGCTATCAGCATCCCAGGATCCTAGGACAATGTGTGAACGCAAGAACTCTAGAAGAGCATGGTCAGCTAATAGTGTTTCTAAAGTGATTTCTTCCTGAATCATTTTAACTGTAAAATACCCATCCAGTGGTGCAAACACAGTATATGTTTCGCTACCAGTCAACGTCACATTCAAGCCAGTCGTTTGAAGGGCTTGGATAAAGATTTCATATACGCCACCTTCAATTAGGACTTCAATGAGATTACCCAAAACAGGTTCTTCATCAGCTGGTTCAGGCATGAGCACCTGATCAATAGAGATTAAAGTGCCATTGTCAGCGTCAGTATAAGCAAGGATTAACGCACCATCAACTAATAGTTCGTTCGTCTCATTTTTCGATAATAATAGCATTCTATCGACTAACAATGTGGTTAATAAAGTGTTGTCGCTATTATATAAGGTATTTAAGGTATCTTCAGTGTTAATGCCTGAGAGGATATGATAGTTTAGGATATCTGTAAGGCCATCCAAAGTACTCAATGCTTGCATATCAATTTGTAATTCAACCATCAATGCTGTAAATGCTGCATCTGTTGGCGCAAAAATGGTATAGGAAGATACAGATTGATCGAGTGTTAGATCTAAACCGGTTGCTGCAAGCAATTGAACTAAGATGGTGAATTCATTAGATTCGCTTAAAAGCGATAATAGTGTGGTTGGTGCATCTAGTAGTATTACTCCATCTAAGGTGTGAACAGAACCATTGAGCGCATCATAGCTATCCACGATTAGTGTCTCATTGGCGTATAGATTACCAAGTTCATCTTGAGAGATAGTGATGGTTGTGTTTGGTAACAATGATGCAAGTTCTAATGGATTTTCAGCGGTCAGACTCAATAAATCATCTCGCGTATAAATGCCGATTGTCATGTGTGCATAAATGAAACTAGAAACCATCTCGATTGCATTTGGACTATAAACATCGATATTTTGTTCAATCATCCAATCTAAAATTGGGTCGTTGAGTGGGCCAAAGACTGTGTAATCATTTTCTGGTAAGAAGATGGCATTTTGAGCAAGAATGTCTAGGAAGGTATCAAATTGATTTAATCCTTCTAAATCAGCGATTAAAGCATATAATTCAGGTAATGGTTCTTGAATCAAAACGGATTCAACCGTATGAACATAGCCATTTGATGCATTTGTAGGATTTTCATTGATCAACACGCCATTTGCATAGAGCTGATTAGAAGTGTCCTGAGAAATTTCAATAAACGTACCTTCAACCAAACTTTCAAATCGGATTGGCGATAATTCAGTCATGACAAGTAATTGTTCACGTGAATAAGAACCTTCTATCACATGAGATAACAAGGCATTTCGGATGAAATCATGATCTGATGTTTGTTCAATAGACACTTGTTTTTCTGTTAACCAAGCAGTATATATGTCATTATTTGGCACAAACAAAGTGAAATCATTATCTGACAATGTTTGAGATAACGCTAAGGTTTCTAGGTGCTGACCAATGACATCTAAAGTTTCACTGTTATTCACGACATCTACAATCGTTTGATCAGTATCCCTAACCGGTTTATACAACATACCTTCAAGACCATGTATCACACCATTGGTTGCTACCATATCAGGATTCGTGAGTTTGTTGCCATTAATATAGACATTTGTACCATCTGATTGAACCCTTAATGTTTTTCCTGATAACGATTCTAAACTGAACGGAGCCATATCTCTTAAATCTGTGAAACTATAGTCGCCAGCTACCGTATGATCACGTAAAATGATATCTTTGTCTCTTGTTGCTTCTGCTTGCGTAAATAAACCTGACTTGGCAGATAATATGTCATTAATGATTGTGTTAGTTGGTGCAAACACAGTAAAACGTTCTTCTGAATTTAATTGAGTATACGTTTCAGCGCCTTGTGTTAATGCATAAAATGCGTTTGTTGATGTTTCAAATTCAACCGCTTTTCCAACACTACAATAAACACCAGGTGCGGGTTTTTCTACACCGGTTGGCCATTGAATATCCCCTAGTACATAATACACACCAAATTCATAGCCAATTTCATCCAATAACGTTATTTTTGTATTGGCTTCATCGTAATATAATGGATCGAAGATAGTTGAATAATTTGCTTCAAATATGGCTTTTGGAATTACACCATCTTGCAATAATGTATCAAAACCCGGTGCTTGCATGATATAACCATCACTAAATTTTCGGTTGCCACCATAATTGACATCGCCATATGTGTAACGGTCACCATAAAGTGTTGCAGCATGCAGAAAAAATTCTGGCATATTTGAACCTAGTGGTGTGTATGAATCATAGAACATTTGGATATCAAATATGGTATTTCTAATGAAGGCATCTAAGGTTGGTGTACAATAGAAATCACGTTCTAGAATGCCAAGTTCTGTAAATAAAGCCTCATAGGTAGAATCTGGATAAGCGTAAAAGAATCGATCTTTCGTTTTTCCATCATCATCGACATAAGCAGAATCCAGCTCATCAAAATAACCAGTTGCTTGTAACACCCTTTGGTGAATGTCATAACTTAAAGCTTGTTCTTGGAAAGACGCTGTTAAAGCTGATGAAGCACAGCCAGCCAAAACTAAAACAAAACCAATCATAGAAATCAAAGAAAACCACTTTTTACCCATAATACCCTCCCTTAGTTGATAAAAAACTATATTAATTCGAATTATACAGTGTTCTTAAGAATTTTTAAAGAAAATTGCTTTGTATATCAAATCATTAAATAACATCACAATATCGACTTATTACTAAAGAGAATTTGTTCTGCAATCCATAAGCAAATAGGGAAAACTTAAGTAAACTTGTTTCTTTTCACTTAATGCGCTGATATTTCCCCATTTATTTACTAATGTATGCACTTTCATATTGGAAAGTTTACAAATAAGTGTTATCATAAAGGTAACCTAAACGATTACTAATAGATAACTAATCCTTTAAGAATTCATCTGAAATGAATTTGGATACTTTTTCGCGGACATTTTATTTGCGCGATGAAGTTGGATAACGATTCTATTAATTAAGTTAGTTCTAATGAATGTAAGCTTGTTTTTTTGACTGCAGTTTTTTTGTTGCGAACAAACTCAACTTTTGATTTGAGAGATTCAAGACTTAACTGTATCAAATGGCTATGACATTTTATCAACTTTTATTTTTCAATTATCAACAACGGTTATATCCGTTTAAATAGAAAAGGAGAAGTAAAATGAAAAAATTAATGGCTTTACTATTAGTTTTAACGGCAGTATTCACATTAGTGGGATGCCAAGAAGAAGAAAAAGGTGAGTACACACCTGGTATGTATTATGCGTCAACTGAAGGGAACCAAAGTACATTTGGCGTAATGTTTGTTAACGACAATGGTATGATTGAACACATCTTCATCGACTCAGTATACCTAAAGAAATCAGACGATGGTACAGTACAGTGGACGTCATATGGCAATCCTGTATCAGGTTATGCCACAACAAAAATGGCATTAGATGGTGGTTGGGGATATCATATGTTCTGGTCTAACTATATTGCAACAACAGATGCACCTACTGAAGCAGGTTACAAAGCATGGTTAACTGCTAACAGCAAGTTAGAATGGTTCCAACAAGTACAATTGATCATTGACCAAGTGATTGAACTTCAAGATCTACCTTCAAAAACAGGTGAAGAATATGATGCACCAACAGGGGCAACGATTACAGTTTCAAGTTACTATACTGTCATCGCAGAATTATTAGATCAAGCTAAATAAAAGTAACACTAAACAAGCCTCATTAATTTATGATGAACCCTCCTAGTTCATCGTAAATACCCCATAGAATATGATGTTATCATCACTTCTATGGGGTTTTGTTTTATTTTATACTAGTCCTGCATATAGTAATATGTTATAACTAGTATATAAATAGACGATACGATTAGGAGATGAATTTATGGTTGGTGAATGGATTACATTTTGCGTGATTTTGATTATCGGAATAGTCAACGTTATTTGGCCTGATGAAATAGCCGAGTTTACTTGGGCAGTCAGACACGGTATTGATGACGAGGGTAGAAAAACATTGGAGAATACCCTGAGAGTATTGGGTATTTTTGTCATATTATGTTGCGGGGTTTGGATCTACATGAAATTCTAGGTTTTTAGGCGCTAAAACCAATGGGTAAATCTATTGGTTTTTTTGATAAAATTGCGATGTTTCTAATTAGACTTTATAGAGTACACATGATAAAATCAACCTAATCAGCATAAGACTGGAGATAAATTATGAAACTTTGGACGAATGGTGTCATCTACTTACCAGATGGCACAAAAGCGCATAACATAATGACACACGATGGATTAATTACTGGGATAGATGTAACAGTAGACCAATCGATTGAGCATATGGATTTAAAAGGTGGTTATCTATATCCTGGTTTCACAGATGCTCACCTGCACTTAATTGGTTATGGCCAATATTTATCGAGAATAGATATCAGTAATATGACAAAACATGAGATTTTACAAACAATAGAAAACGATAAAAGAAGTGTCATTTTGTTAGATGGCTGTACGAGTATGCATAATATCACTAAAACAGATTTAATTGGTGTTTCAAGTGCACGATTCGTCTTACTAAGGCATACGGATTTTCATTCAGTCACGGTCAATCAACAGATCTTAGATAAACTTAATCTTGTAAATGATACAGGTATCTTAACTGAAAAAGAAGCACAATTAGCGATTGCATATTTCTCAAAAGTGAGTAATGACGTAATAGCGAGCTATCTAGAAAGGGCTATTCAAATGTTACATCAGTTTGGTATTACGGGTGGCCATAGCGATGACTTATTTTATTTTAACGGTTACAAAGATACACTTGAGGTTTTTATTGAAGTATTAAAACGATTGAAATTTAGGACACATCTTCTAGTTCACCATAACGTACTAGATGACTATATAAAAGACGGGGGACCGACCTATATCCATCCGTTTTTAGAACTTGGTAGCGTAAAAGTGTTCTTTGATGGTACACTATCTTCAAAGACTGCGCTCATGAAAAATGGCTATAAAGATACTGACTCAAAAGGTCTGTATGTCACAGAAGATTTTATAGAAATTGTTAAAAAGGTTAGACGATTAGGGTTAACATTAGCGGTTCATGTCATTGGTGATCTAGGTTTAGAAAAATTACTTGAAGTACTTGAAAAATATCCACCTAGTAAAAACCAAAAAGACAGACTGATACATACACCATGGATATCGGAAAAAGGCATGAATATGCTAAAAAACAAACCAATAACCATTGATGCTCAACCGCAGTTTTTGTACAGTGATCTACCGAGTGCTTTTGACATACTCAATCAAAAACCTGATTATATATTTCCTTGGAAAACACTTGCTAAACAAGGTATTGTTGTTTCTTTTAGCAGTGATGCACCAGTTGAGATACCTAACCCACTTTTAGGTATACTATACGCAACCAATCGTCGGGCTAACGATAACAAGATGTACGAGCAAAATGAATCTATCACCAGAAAAGAAGCAATTGACCACTACACCATTGACGCAATAGCTCAAAACCTAAAAAAGAACAGAGGATCAATAAAGATTGGCAACATCGCAGACTTTACTGTATTTAAACACGATTTAGCGACTGTCAGTGATGAGTCATTAAAATCAGATTTGGTCTTAATGACCATTATTGACGAAACAATTGTATATGAAAGAAGCGCATAAAATGGGCTATTTTCTACGCCATATGATATAATTATCTTGGCAAATCGCATGGAGGTATTGTATGAAAAGTGTTATGAAATATAAATTAGATGACCATGAAGGGTTCTTGAGTGTAACTGAATCAAATGATACATTTTACGCCATCGTAAAGAAAGATGCACCTAAGGTTGAAAGCATTAAACAAACAGGGAAACTGTTGCTGTCATTTGAAATCAAACAGCCAGTTTATCAACCAATTGATGTGTCATTGTCATATGATGACACCTTGGTTAAATTTGTGTTTGAGAAACTTCAAGCAGAAAAGAATCTTTACTTTAAAGAATTAGATGACACCTTGTGTGTACTGGTATTTAAAAAATAGAAACTTGCAAATAAAAAGTCTAACATCGCGTTAGACTTTTTCTTTTATTTACTAGGAAAGTTCGTCTTTTATTGTTCGCTCTCAGAACGTTGACTAAGATGTTTTTATATAAAGTTACCAATTATCTGGGATAAACCACCTTTTTAAGTGAAATTATATATAATTAAATATTGT
>CAKMJY010000060.1 GCA_927433595.1 uncultured Acholeplasmatales bacterium
CCCCCCCCCCCCCCCACCCCCACCCCCCCCCCCCCCCCCCCCCCCCCCCCCCAACCACCCGAAAAGGGAATTGAGTTATTGCGGGGTTTGAATGCCTAAACATAATTAGGAATCACAATGCAAATGACGATTTTACCCACATTTAATTTTTTCGTTCTCACGCCTTTCTAGGTAAAAAATGAATCACGAAGCCCATCTATTTGGGCTTTTTTTGATGAAAGCACTTTTACTCGTTTTTAGTGCGAATATGTTAGGAATAAAAGATTAACTGTGTTATAGTATTAAAGTATTAAAAAAGAATTGAGGAAAAATATTTGATTACATTTAAGGATTTAGATTTACACCCGGACATTCAGAAGGCGATTGACAAACTAGAGTTTGTTCACCCAACTGAAATTCAGGCCGCATCCATCCCTGTTGTTAGAGCAGGACAAGACATGATCGGCCAGGCACAAACAGGTACAGGAAAGACGTTTTCTTTCGCTATACCAATTGTCGAAAAAATCGACATGGATAACCCAAACATTCAAGCACTGATTTTACTACCTACAAGAGAGCTCTCTTTACAAGTCTATGCTGAATTTTTGAAATTAATTCGCTTTTCAAGACAGATTAGAGCAACCGTTGTTTATGGTGGTCAGTCCATTGACAGACAAATTAGAAGTCTGAAGGAAAAACCACAAATCATTATTGGTACGCCAGGCCGTATCATTGACCATATGAATCGAGGCACTTTAAATTTTGATAATTTGAAGATGCTAGTTATGGATGAAGCAGACGAGATGCTCAAGATGGGTTTCCAAGAAGATTTAGAAACCATTTTAAAGGATACGCCAAAAGAAAGACAAACTGTCTTATTTTCTGCAACCATCCCACCATTTATTAAGAAGGTAGCTTCTAGCTATCAAAAAGATCCAGTCCACATCAAGATTGAAGCGAAAACTTTAACCGTGGAAAAGATCAAACAAGTCGTTTATGAAGTTAGAAAAGAATATAAGGATGATCTACTAGTTAGACTATTAGATTTCTATCATTTCCGTTCAATCATCATTTTCGCAAACACCAAAAAAGGTGTCGATGACTTAGTTAGTTATCTACAAAACCTTGGCTACAACGCAGATGCTCTACATGGCGACTTAAAACAACTTCAAAGAGACCGCGTGATGAACGCATTCAGAAGTAACCAAGTTAAAATCTTAGTTGCAACAGACGTTGCCGCAAGAGGCCTTGACATCAATGACGTCGAAGCCATCATTAACTATGATATTCCACAAGAGTTAGAAGTTTATGTACACCGTATTGGTAGAACCGGTCGTGCAGGGAAAAGTGGCTATGCCATAACGTTATCTAATGCGTGGAATAGAAGAAGAATTAAAGAATTAGAACATTTTACGAAGTCTCCACTTGAACTAAAAGAAGTGCCATCCGTAGATGACATTCACGCTGTAAAAATCAAAGGTATCTATAATGAAATCGAAACGATGATTACAGAAAAACGTGAAAACAAATACGAAGTGGTCATTCAAAAGTTATTGGCTGATGGGTACGATGGCATTGATATCATCAACGCATTGATGACGATGTCAATCGATGAAACAGACAAAGAATACCGTGACATCCCTGTTGAAAGAGCTTATAGAGAAGACCGTAGTCGTCAAGACAGACGTCCTTCTGATAGACGTTCAGACAGAAGTGATAGAGGGTCAGAAAGACGTTCAAGTGATCGTTCGGATAGACCAGCTAGACCTCAAGGTGAAAGAAGCGGCAGACAAAAAGAATTTGTTGAGTATGAAATCAATTTTGGTAAAGAAGATCAAATCAGAGCAGTTAGCTTAATTGATCTATTTAAAAAAGAAGCTGACCTTTACTCAGGTAATGTTGGTGACATCACAATTGGTGATAAAAAAACCGTATTCCAATTAAACAAGGGCGCATCAAACCGTATCCTTCAATTGGAAGGCAAGAAATACAAAAACAAATCTATAAAACTTCGCAAACTATAAAAAGGTACAAATTTTGTACCTTTTTTCTTAGTTTTCTTTGCTTTTTAAAGCCGTTTTATGTATAATTTTAGTAGGTGATAATATGCTAGGAACTTATGAAAAAAGGCCTTACGGACTTAAGCAAATTAACGTGTTCATCCCTTACACCCTCAATGGGCTATATATAACATCGAAAAAAGATGAACAAATTAATCAATTAGTATTAGAAATTGAAAAAGAATTACCAATCGATACGCCTTTAAACAAGACATTTTATCGCTTAATTCAAGACAAAGAAATGTTAGACAGTATGAGCTATACTTTTGGGGACTACACGCTTGCCGATATTTACGCGCCAAGCGGTTTTAATCTTTTTTATAATGATTTAATTCATTATCAAGAAGTATACGATGAAGCACCTGCACATATCAAAAAGATTGGCTATGCGAATCGCTTTTTGAAAGATTTACACTACGGTATGTTTGCCAAACATCAAAATCAATATCCAGGTGAATTTAGAAGAACACAATCTTTTATTGGACAATCGATTGAACAAGCAACCTATATTCCACCAGATCCAGAAAACATGATTACGTTAATGGAAGAAATGGAATTATTCATGTATCGTGATGACGTCTCAGTTTATGTTAGAAGCGCATTGCTATACTATCAAATCACAACATCACTGCCATTTTTGATTGGCAACATCGAACTGGCAAGATTGGCTTCGATGTTATACCTAATTGAATTTGACGGTATAAAGCACTATATACCACTATCGAAACATTTGAAACAAATCGAGGAAATCCGCCTTAAAGCCAAT
Source organism: uncultured Acholeplasmatales bacterium (assembly GCA_927433595.1). GTDB lineage: Bacteria > Bacillota_I > Bacilli_A > Acholeplasmatales > UBA5453 > Paracholeplasma. The sequence goes on from CAKMJY010000060.1 coordinate 2,806, forward strand.
GAACAAGGCGATATTAATCTATTTGTTATCGCATTCTTAAAAGCGATTCTCAGGGCGGTTAAAGATGCAAAATCGATGATTTCAGGGTATAACAAATTAAAACTTAGACAAGAAAATAAGATTGAGAAAAGTGACCATACGATTTACCAAAAACGTCGTTTGATGGAAATGCTGCATGTTAGCCACCGTATCATCTATTTAGAAAATGAACCACTACAAGAACAGTTCAATGTATTATCCAAAACCATCATAAAACGTTACCGTGATTTGATGGATTTAGATATCATTGCGAAAAAGTCGACCTATTTCTCAAATCGTTACTATAATAAGTCGATGCTTAAGCTACTCGAATGAAAAAAGTACCATTAAAGATCATTGCCGGCAAATATAAACAAAAAACGATTTATAGCACAAGCGATGAAACAAGGGAAACTGCTCATTTGGTTCGAGGAGCCGTATTCAATATGCTCTATCAAATAACTGGTACTGGCCTGGATTTGTTTGCAGGTTCAGGTGCATATGGCTTTGAAGCACTCTCTAGAGGGCTAGATTTGGTCTATTTGAATGATATGGATAAAGTTGCCTACCAAGGTTTGAATGCAAACAAAACCTTGTTAAACGCGAATGCCATCATCACCAACATGGATTATCAAAAGGCGATTGAATATTACCAAAAAAGTGGCATTCAATTCGATTATATATTCTTAGATCCACCTTATCATATGTCAATTAGCCCCATCATCACATTGGTTGCACCATTATTAAAAGAAGATGGTACACTCATTTGTGAGATTGAGAAAAAATCGGTCTATGAAACAGATTTAATGGTGATCAAAGAACGTGCACATGGCATTAAAAAAATTATTTTGATGAAAAAATAGCAGGTCTCCGCTCAAGGCAGACCTGCTTTTTATTTTTGAAATAAAAAAAAAGCACAAATGTGCAATTTTTTATCTTTCTGAAATTGCTCCTACAGGGCAAACTTCTTGGCAAGCGCCGCAGTCGATGCAAACATCTTCATCGATTACATAAATGTCGCCTTCTGAAATGCAATCTACTGGGCAGACTGCTTGGCATGATCCACAAGCAATACAGCTGTCATCTATCCATCTTGGCATATTCATCACTCCTTATCTATTATTTTATAATAAGTCAAGTAAAATGTAAACACACAATGTGCCTTAATCATGGATTTTTGTTGCAATTGGCCTAATAATTTAGTAAAATGAATGTGACATAAAAGGAGTGAATTATACATGAATACTTTATGGGAAGTTGTATCAATCGTTGGTGCGTTAGTTGTTGGCCTAGCTGCGGGATTTTTTATCGCCAGAGCATGGTTTAAAAACTATCTAAAGAAGAATCCACCGGTGAATGAACGTATGATTCGTGAAATGATGAGACAAATGGGTAGAACACCATCTGAAAAACAAGTTCGTCAAGTCATGAATTCTATGAACCAAGCAAAATAAACAAAGGTGTAGCAACACCTTTTTATTTTTATGTGGTAAAATAAAGTCGAGTGGAGGATATCTATGAAAAGCTTCTTAAAAATTTTAATCTTTCTTAGCATATTATCCTACTTTAATGTGCTATTCCTAAATTATCAAATCAGAACAGATGGACTGGAGTCGATTCATCCATTTTGGATTTTTACAATCGTCGTCCCAGTTTTACTAACACTCGTTGGATTTTCTGAATCCTTTAGAGAATATAAACGTTATACGTTTTTGGACATCTTATTAAAGGTGACCATCATCGTCATCGTGATGCGTGCAGTCAACTTAGAGGAACAATGGTATTTGGTATTTAATTTATTGACCATTCCACTATTTATCGCAAACATCTTAACAGAGTGGTTTTTCTATCAAGACTACGTCAAATATATTGACGAGAAAAAAGAAGTGGATTTATCTTACTATCAGATGATGGAGGAAGTTCAAAAGAACCCTGAAATCTCAGCTGATCTCCAAGAGAAGTTCTTACATGCCATTCATTATTCTAGAACATTACTGCAGTTACTACTTGCTGGGATATTCTTTATCTTCTCAATCACATCTGTTTTAGCCATTTTAAAATATCATGATGTAGTTGCTGGTATATTATTAGGGCTAGTTGCCATCGTATCAATTTTAGTTTTTACGGTGATGTTGAAGTTTACATTAGGATTACACATTAGACTTAAGACTTATATCCCAAAAAAACGAAAAACTTGGAATATTACGTTTGTTTTTATCATGTTGCTAATCATCGCAGTTACCACGGTATTAATCAGTATATATGGGATATCTATCGAATACTATCTACTAGTACCACTATCTTATGTGTTTGCGATGCCAATTGTGATTTCAAACAATAGCTTTGTCAAACTATGGGAAGAACGCATCAAGCAAACCATCCATCAATCAAAAAAATAACTCGTGCCTACTCGGCGCGAGTTTTCTTTTTGAAGGTCATTTTATTTTCTGTCCCAGCTAGTAATCGTTTGTAGTTGTCTTTATGTCTATAGAAGATAAATAGAATCATCGCCACATAAACAATAATCACAAATAAGTTATCCATGAGTTTTTGATCTGGAATGTAAAACTCAAATAAGGAAACAACGAATACCGTCAGTGCTGCGAAAGTTGAACCAAGTGAGGCATACTTTGTTACTGCAACGACCACAATGTATGTAATAATACATGCGATACCGGCAATTGGTGTTAGTGCAAGTACGATACCTGCTGAAGTCGCAACGGCTTTACCGCCCTTAAACTTGTTAAAGATAGGGAAGGTATGACCAATTACTGCTACCACACCAAACAGAATAGCGTAATCATATGATGTATCAAATAATACTAAGTCGGTCTCTAAACCAACCGTACTTCTTAAGATATACACAATGATAATTGGTAGTGAACCTTTGAATGCATCTAACAAAAATGTCAAGATGCCAAGCTTTAATCCTAAGACTCTAATCGCATTAGATGTACCTAGATTTTTGGACCCATGTTCTCTTAAGTCAATCTTAAGGAAAACTTTGCCAATCCATAGCCCATTCGGTATTGATCCGACTAGATATGAGAATAAAATTAAACCGATTTGTATTAGTATTAAGTCCATATTTCCACCTCGACACGCAAATATTATATCATAACTTAGTAAAAAGCAAATAAAATACGGCAAATTTCAAATATGAGTATATTTTTCATTGTTAAAACCGCGAATTGTTGATATAATATGTGTACAAGTAGGGACTGATTTAATGGACGAAATGAATAAAAAATATTCGGAGGACTCAATCCAAATATTAGAGGGATTAGAAGCAGTTAGAAAGCGTCCGGGTATGTACATCGGGTCGACAGATACAAGAGGGTTACATCATCTTGTTTGGGAAATTGTCGATAACTCGATTGATGAAGCATTATCTGGGTATGGAAACGAAATCATCCTCACCATCAAAAATGATAATAGCATTGAAATTTGCGATTTTGGTCGCGGTTTACCATATAAGACACATAAGTCAGGTAGACCAACGACGGAAATCATTTTTACTGTTTTACACGCAGGTGGTAAGTTCTCAAATGAAGGTGGCTACAAGGTTTCAGGTGGGTTACACGGTGTTGGTGCATCGGTGGTTAATGCCTTATCACAATTCCTTGAAGTGACCATTTATCGCGATGGACTCATCATGCAGCAACGTTTTTCTAACTGCTTCTAATCCCTCTAATATTTGGATTGAGTCCTCCGAATATTTTTTATTCATTTCGTCCATTAAAT
>CAKMJY010000061.1 GCA_927433595.1 uncultured Acholeplasmatales bacterium
ATAAAGCCTGCCATTGGCGTATGATTTACCAATCGCAACCATACCTGTCGCATGATCGCCTAAGGCAAAATATTTGCCGATGGCTAAGCCACCAACACTGAATAACCCAATCGATAGACCGCCAATACTAATGACACCAAAAGCGAGTGCCCCGATGGCAATGACGCCAAACGAGAAGGTTGCCATCGATAATAAGGCTAGTGATAACACGCCTACTGAGATAACACCTAATGATAATAAACCGAATGAAAATATGCCCATCGATAAAAAGCCTAAACTGAATATGCCTTTGGCACGAAATCCAATGGCCAATACGCCTTTGGCTTCTTTTAAACTTTTACCAACGATGATATGGTAAAGCGGTAATCCAAATAGCTTTTTATCGCTCTTGTATTCTTTATAATGCGTCATACTAGAGCGGTGGTTAGGGGTTAATATCGTTTGATCAGATAATAATTCATCTACCGTGACATTAAACAAACTGGATAATCTGATTAATTTCTCGGTTTCGGGATATGCTAAGTCTGTTTCCCACTTCGATACACTTTGTCTTGAGACCTCTAGTATCTCTGCTAACTGTTCTTGGGTATAATTGAATGATACCCTGTAATACCTAATTTTTTCACCTGTTGTCATAAAAATCACCTCGAGTTCATCTTACGTGATTCAGCATGTAAACCAAACCAACCATGGGTTTCTTTTTGTAAACTTATGGTTGCATTACCCTTTTATTCTATTTTTATAGTGCATATCAATGGTTTCAGCGAGTGATTCTAACGAAACCGATTCATTATAGATGTGTAAATCAATTCTAGTAAAAGCTTTTAAATCGAAGGTTCTTCTATCCCCTTGTATTCTTTTTTCAATGAGCGATTGATCATCGCCTCGTTGTTTCATACGGGTCATTCTTAAAGCTTCACTGGCTTCTATATAAACGACATAAATATCGTTAGCTTGTTCTACTAATGTATTTGCCCCGTTAGGGTCAACAATGACTAAACCATTTTCGATGACGTCTTTTTTCATGATGCCATAGTAATGATCTTGATAAATCGTCACTTCATAAAAGGCATTTGAAGCGATGCCGCTTTCAAATTGTGCTTTGGTCAAAAAGTGATAGTCGATGTCATCTGTTTCATGTGCGCGCTTTTCTCTGGTCGTCGTTGTGATGACTTTTTTATACCCATAAGCGCTAAATAAGATTTTTGATAATTCAGTTTTCCCACTGGCACTTGCGCCTACTAATACAATCATACGTCACTTCCTCTTAAGCATTATAACATGGAGACCACCCGATTTATTATCGAGATTTCATTTTCAAAAACCAATTTTAATGTTTTTTTATGGTATCCTATAACTAGGGTGATAGATTGAGAATATTTATTGGTATTGATGTACTAGAAATCAAACAACAACTTCAAACGGTTGGAAATTTATTAAAACCATCGCTTGAAAAGTTCAAAGAAACACACGTCGATAACTACCATATCACGCTACTTTTTATTGGTGAGATAGATGACCCGAGTGTCTTTTATGATGACCTATCGACGGTAAAGTCAGAACCGTTTGATTTGTTAACGAACCATGTAAAATCCTTTCAAAAAGGTTCAAATGGTGTATTTTATATCGATATCCTAAAAAACGATGCCTTAACGGTGTTACATCAAGCCATTTATGATGCCATAACCAAGCATGTTGCGATTTCAAATCAACCATATAACCCACACATTACCTTATTTAGATCGGCTAAATTAAAGCCAGATACTGATTTAACCCCTTTTGTTTTATCTGAAACACTTGCGGTTAAAGCATTCCATGTTTATGAATCACATCAAGTGGATGGTAGGTTGACGTATACGATTATAAAAACTTTTCCATTAGTATAGAGAAAAACGCCTGCACTCAAGCACAGGCGTTTTATTTTTGGTATAGTTTTTGTCTAATTTCTTTTAATCTTGGTAGTGCAAGATACTCATCTAATGATCCGTTGAAACTATAAGCACCATAAGTACCAATTTCGATGACCTTATTACACACCGTGTCAATCAGCTTATGGTCATGTGTGAATAACATGATTGACCCATTGAACGCTTCTAAGCCGTTATTAACGGATTGAATCGCTTCTAAGTCTAAGTGAATGGTTGGTGAATCCACCAATAAGGTATTGGCATTGGATAACATCAACTTAGAATAAAGTAGACGCATTTTTTCGCCACCGGATAAGTATTTCACTTCTTTGAGTGGTTGGTCACCACTAAATAACATTCTGCCTAAGAACCCTCTAATATAAGATTCAGCTTGTTCTTTTGAAAATTGTCTTAACCAGTCAATTAAATTCAACTCTTTTTTCAAGAAATATTGATCGTGGTCTGAAGAAAAATAGTTCTTCGATACCGTTTGACCCCATTTAATCGTGCCCGATAGTGGCGTTTTTTCATCTGCCAAGATGGATAAGACTGCTTGGATATATAGTTCATTTTCACCAATAAAAGCAACTTTATCGGTTCTATTAATCGTAAATGATACATTTTCAAAATGGAGATTATCGTCAATCTTGTAAGACAGATTATCGACATCCAGTACGTCTTTGCCAAGTGGTTTTTCAACGTCAAATCCAATGAATGGGTATTTTCTTAAGGACGGGACAATATTTTCAAGTTCAATTTTTTCAAGTGATTTCTTTCTTGAAGTTGCCTGTCTACTTTTAGATAGATTCGCACTAAATCTCGCGATGAAGGCTTTTAGTTCTTCCATGCGTTCTTCTTTTTTCTTATTTCTGTCAGCCATTAAGCGTTGGATTAAGGCAGAAGATTCCATCCAGAAATCATAGTTACCTGGGTATAGTTTAGCTTGGTGATAATCGATATCAACCATATGTGTACACACATTGTTTAAGAAGTGTCTATCATGTGATACCGTGATGACGGTATTCTCATAATCAATTAAGAATTCTTCTAACCAACGAATCGCTTCATAGTCAAGGTTATTGGTAGGTTCATCTAACAATAAGATATCTGGATTACCAAATAACGCTTGTGCCAGTAAGATTTTGACTTTATTTTTAGGGACGATATCAGACATCTTTTGGTAAAAATCTGCTTGATCGACGTTTAAGCCGTTTAGTAATTTTTCCGCATTATATTCTGCTTCCCAACCATCGAGTTCGGCAAATCGCATTTCAAGGTCTGCGAGTTCAAACCCTTCTTTTTCGGTCATATCGGTTTTTGCATAGTAATATTCTTTGGCTTTTAAAATGTCAAACAGTTCTTTATGACCCATGATGACCACTTCAATGGCTGTAAAATCATCGTATGCATTTTGATCCTGCTTTAAAGTCGCGATACGTTTGTTTTTTTCAACAATGATATCGCCTTTGGTTGGTTCTTTATCGCCAGAAAGTAGTTTTAAAAACGTCGATTTTCCAGCGCCGTTTGCGCCAATAATCCCGTAACAATTACCTGGTGTAAATTTTATGTTCACTTCTTCG
>CAKMJY010000062.1 GCA_927433595.1 uncultured Acholeplasmatales bacterium
AAAAGGTAATCCCAATGCCTTATGGATAGGGAGTAAGGGAGTGAACACTCCTAAGCGTACATACTTATTTTGTATGTAGGTTTGAAATAAGACGATTTATGTCGTTAAGAGGCAAATCACTTGTTAAAGGGTGATTTATCACCTCTTTGTTCTCTAATCATACATTTCGAAAAAAAGAACGCAACTAGGCGTTCTTGGTTAGAAAAGACTTCAAGTACTCGATTAAACCATCTTCATGATTTGGTTTTTCTGTGATATCATTGGCGATATCTTTGACTGCTTGATGGGCATTTTGCATGGCAATCCCGTGGTAAGCAACCTCTAACATGTCAATGTCGTTCATTCCATCACCAAAGGCGATGACTTGATCCGGTGCAAAGCCAAAGTGTTGTCTAACTAATTCAAGCGCTTCACCCTTAGACGTGCTTTTTTGATACACTTCAAAAATCGCATTCTTGGCATCACTGCCCCAATCTCTAAAGGTTAAAATCTCATCGGTTTCGTTTTCAATAAAAGCACTAAACGTATCTTTAAATGCTGCGGAAACAATATACATCATACCGGATGGTTCAGGTAGATTTGGTTCAGTAAATGCACCTTCAACGAAGAACGTATCTTCATTTTGATGGTAAAGCCAGTTCAAGCGTTCAGTCGGTTTATAAACGTATAAGCCGTTATCAACACTGTAAAACGCAGTTACAATGTGTTCTTTTGCGAAATTAAACACTTTATCGACGATGCGTTTCGGAATTCTAATCGCCACTTTTTTAAAATGTGGGTCTCTAGGATTTTCGATTGCACCGCCATTATCCGTAATGATTGGGGTATCCAGTTTTAGTTGTTCATAAAAGTTGAAACAACCTCTAAATGGTCTACCCGTCGATATCACGACTTTGTGACCTTGATTCGATAAGGTCTTTAAATATGCTATTGAATTTTCTGATAGCTCAGATTTCTCATTAAGCAATGTGCCATCTAGGTCACACGCTATTAAGTATTTCTTCATATAATCACCATTTCTATTATCGCACAAAACCGTTTATAAAGAAAGACCATAAGCCCTTTATCAAAAGATAATTCTTTATCTTTAACGTGCTTTAATGTATAATTATGATAGGAAGGTGGCGAGTTATTTGGCAATTTTGAATTTTTTCCAAATCAGATTTGATATCGGTTACCTGTTTGTATTCGCGACCGGTGTCGTATTCGGTTTTTTCTTTTTACTATTAGTCTACCTTTATACCTTATTAAAAACCATGCAATCCAAACGTTTTTACAGAAAAGCAGTTGAACCAGATATTGATGAAGAAGAAATCAAGCTCCTCATCAAAGACGCTCAAACACAGTTTAAAGTCAAAAAAATCAGAGATGAAGTTGGCTTGGTTGCCCATGTTAAAAATTTATCACTTGAATTATCCAAAGATATTGCAACCAAGTTTTATCCTGAATCAAAATACCCGCTCTTAGAACTAACCATTGATGAAACCTTAATGCTTGGTCACTATATCACAGATAGAATCGACAAGATTTTTTTGGATTCAAGGTTATTAAGAATATTTAGAGGTAAAACTCTAGCTAACTTAATGGCTTTATATAGTGTTAAAACGGCTTTAGATGATTCAGCAATTATGCAAGTTGAAAAGAAATTCAAAGTTAAAAAACGACTTGGCGAATTTTTTTCTGCAATCAACATCGTTAATCCAGCATATTGGATTAGAAAAGTAACCGTTGATAAACTCACGCAACAAATCATTTTTAAAATATGCACCGCAATCATAGGCATCGTTGGTGAAGAAACCTACAAAATATACAGTAAAAATGTATTTGAAGTAGAAAAAAACATCGATACCGGTGTCGATGACTTATATGATGAAATCAGACATGATTCTAAAGAAATCGAGGATGAAACAGATGAGTCTATTTAAAAGAAATCCTATCGTAGAAATCCCCAAGAAAGACTTAACCGAATTTGAAATCCACCAATTCGTTAAAATTGAAGGCTTAAAAAAAGAAGGCATTAGAAAGTTTAAAACCACTGAGTTTATTTCGCCTATTTTTGGTATGTCTGTCAAAGATGAAACGGTTGCCCCATTTGTATCCAAAAATACAGGTGATGTTAGAAAACGCTATGATGCATTCAGAAATAAACCAATGACGGATTTAGGTGACTATGCTGAGTTTAAATCGATTATCATTACCAATCAAGATCGTAAGAAAATATTCGGTGAAGATGCAGTTATTGATACCCATCGTAAATACGAGGATCCTCGTAAAAAAGAAGTGGAACTAGAGATTCCATTTGTTAAAAAACAACCAGTTGAATCGATCAAAGAATTGCGTCCAGAACGCTATGAACCAGTTAAAAAAGAAAAAATCGTGGTCTCTGATTTCGAGTTTGAAGAAACCAAAGTTGAACCATCAGAAACTATTGATACCATTACCAAAACTGACCGTTTATTCGATCGTTTTGAACCAAATGATAACCCATTAACTGAACCTGAATATCACTATGTGAAGAAAGAAAGACCTGTGGTTGAAACCTTTGAGAAACAAGACTTCAATGACGTCAAACCACAACCGAAGAAGCCTATCTTTAGAAAAGAAAGCACGTATCAATATCCAGACCCAGCTTTATTCTCAAAGGTCCACCGTGACCAAGATTCTAAACCGGAATGGTTATTAAAACAAGAAGAAATCGTCAATGAAACACTTGCACAATTTAACGTGCCTGGTAAAGTCAAAAATATCACAAAAGGACCTACCGTCACGAGACATGAAATTGAACTTGAACCTGGCGTTAACGTCAAAGAAGTTGGTCGAATTAGAGACAACTTGATGATGAATTTATCCGCTAAATCATTGCGTATTGAAGCCCCAATTCCAGGCAAACCGTATGTTGGCCTTGAAATTCCTAATGCTGTCCCTGAAATCGTTGCATTCGGGAATGTCATCGATAATGCAGACTTCCTAAACGACCATGCGCATCCACTTAAGATTGCTTTGGGTGTCGATATTGATGGTAAGAATATCTATGCAGACATCGCTAAGATGCCGCACGGGTTAATCGCTGGTGCAACCAATAGTGGTAAGAGTGTGTGCGTTAATACAATTATTGTCTCATTGTTAATGAAAAATAGTCCAGATGATGTGAAGTTTATTTTAATTGACCCTAAAATGGTCGAATTGACTTTATACAATGACTTACCACACTTAGTGACACCAGTCATCAATGACCCTAAAATGGCAGCAACTGCCTTATCATGGGCGGTTGAAGAAATGGATCGCCGTTTCTTAACCTTCTCACAAAACCGTGTCAAGGATATTTCAGGCTTTAACCAAAAAGTAAAAGATGAAGGTAATTTGGAAAAAATGCCTTATATCATCATCGTTATCGATGAGTTAGCAGACTTAATGATGGTATCTGCCAATGATGTCGAAGAAGCCATTCAACGCCTAACACAAAAAGCCAGAGCCGCAGGTATTCACGTGTTGGTTGCAACTCAAAGACCAACAACCGATGTCGTTAAGGGCACCATTAAAGCCAATATTCCAACTAGAATCGCCTTTAGAGTAGCATCTTATGTCGACTCTAACGTCATCTTAGATGGTGCAGGTGCAGAAACACTTCTAGGTAAAGGGGATATGTTATTAAAAGAAAATGAACGTCCAATTAGACTTCAAGGGGCATTCATCAAAGATGCTGAAATTGAAAAAGTCACCGACTTCATTAGACAACAAATGGCACCGGATTACTTATTTGACCATGAGTCTTTAAGAAGCTTTACCATCAAAAAAGACACATCCGCAAGTGATGATTTATTATACCCAGTTGCGCAATATGTGGTCAGCGAAAACAGTGCATCGATCAACAGCATTCAAAAACAATTTGGCATCGGTTTTAACCGTGCCCAACGCATTGTTGAATTGCTAGAAGAAATGAATATCGTTGCCAAGAGCGAAGGCACCAAGCCAAGACAAGTATTGGTTACCTTAGCAGAATTGGAAAATATGTTATGAAAATAAAAGAAATAATCACGCTCATTGAAGCCAATGAGGAAAGCGAATTAGCCTTAAAAAGCTTAAAACAAAAACACCTATTCAAATGGGTGTCTTTAGGCTTAGTTTCAGCCGTCATTTTTGGGTTGTCGTTGGTTTACTTAGTGAAAGATTATCAAACCTTTTCATCGAGAAATCAAAAACTATTATTGATCAGCATCAGTGCTTTTGCCGTCCTATTAGCCGTTTATCAAGTGTGGTTTATGTCAAGAGAAAAAATTACACTTAAGAAAGCGTATGATATGTTTAGGATTGCCGATACCTTATCATTCTTTGGCATCAGTTTATTGATCATATTCCACATCATGACGTTTTACTTCTTTACAGCAGAAGTGAATCATCGCTCGATGATGCCAACCTTATCAGATGGCGATAGACTCATTGTTTATCAATTTGATTACGACCCAGTAAGAAACGATATTGTCGTTATATACATGGATTCAAACCATTATGATGGGGCAGACGATACACATTACGTCAAAAGAGTGATTGGCATGCCTGGTGATTATATCAGTGTCAATAGTGCCGGTGTGTTGATCATCAATAATGAAGCAGTTCAAGAAGTACCTGCAACCTATTTAGACCAATTAAGAGCCAATTTGGATGGATTAGAAAACAATCAAATCCCAGAAGGATTCTACTTTGTCTTAGGGGATAATACCGATAATTCACACGACTCAAGAGCGCTTGGATTCATCTATGAAGAAGACATCGTTGCCAAAGTCGTATTCCGCTTTTATAAAACGTTTGGAGGGGTATCATGAAACAAGTTCAGTGGTTCCCTGGACACATGTCCAAAGCTTTAAGAGAAATTAAAGAACACTTAAAACTCGTCGATATCGTATTTATTTTAGTAGATGCGAGATTACCAGAGTCATCCATGAACCCAAAAATCATGGAAATCGTTAAAAACAAGAAGGCCTTAATCCTTTATAACAAATCCAGTTTAGCGGACCAAAAAGAATTGGATAAATGGCTTAGTTTTTATGCGAATCAAGGGTTAGCCGGCTTAAAAATCGATGCCATCTCTGGCAAAAATATCGCTAAGATTAAAACCGTTGTCGATGATATATTAAAAGATAAGATCGAGAAAGATAAGAGTAGAGGTATTTTACCTAGAGCGAAACGCACCATGATCATTGGGATTCCAAATGTGGGTAAATCCACGTTGATTAATACACTTTCAAAGAAGAAAGCAACCAAAACCGGTGATACCCCGGGTGTTACTAAAGCCCAGCAATGGGTTAAAATCAGTCAAGACTTTGAACTATTAGATACCCCAGGTGTTTTATGGCCTAAGTTTGATGACCCTAAAGTGGGGTACCATCTTGCTATATCTGGCGCTATCAAAGATACGATTTTGCCAAGTGATGACGTTTGTATGTATGCACACAATTTCTTAAAAACCTATTATAAAGAAGCGTATTTGGCACGTTATGGTCTATCGTCTGTCGATGATTATGTCGAAACACTTGAGGCCATCGGTAGAAAACGCGGTGCTTTAATCAAAGGCAACGCAGTCAATTATGATTTGGTCTATGAAATCATCTTAAAAGACTTACGAGAAGGCCAATTTGGAGGGGTTACCTTTGACAGATTTCAATCTATATGAATATGAAGACGCCTTATATGAAAAAGGCGTTACTTATATAGCAGGCACGGATGAGGCAGGTAGAGGCCCACTGGCTGGTCCTGTGGTTGCTGCGGCAGTCATCTTAAAAAAGGGTGTTAAAATAGAAGGCGTCGATGATTCAAAGAAATTATCGGATAAAAAAAGACGTGCGTTAAAAAAAGAAATTGAGGAAAAAGCATTAGCAATTGGGATTTCGATTGTCTCACCTCAAGAAATCGACCTTATTAATATATATAGGGCATCTAAAGAAGCCATGATATCTGCTATCAAAAGTCTTAAAATCAAACCTGAGTATATATTAGCAGATGCCATGATGTTAGAAGAAGAATTGATGATTCCAACCGAATCGATTATCAAAGGTGACCAAAAGTCAGCATCGATTGCAGCTGCATCGATCATTGCCAAAGTCACGAGAGATGAATATATGATTATGATGGATGGTTTTTACCCTGAATATGGGTTTAAAAAACACATGGGCTATCCAACCAAACAACACATTGAAGCCATCAAACAATATGGGATTACACCGATACACCGCAAAACCTTTGAACCAATCAAGTCATTATTAAGAGGTGCATCCGATGCTAAAAAAGATATTTAAGAAACTATTATACGTTTATTGGATTATTTTGTTGTTACTGGTGTCATTTGAACTCAGTCCAAAAGCCATCTCTTATAAAAAAGATAACCCTTGGATAAACGAATCCAAACGGCCATGGATTATCCCCCATGGTGGGGCAAAAGCGTTATACCCAGAAAATACCATCTTGGCATTCCAGGAAACTGCCCATTATGATGTCTTTGAAGTTGATCTAACACTAACCAAAGACGACATCTTAATTAGCCACCACGATTTGGATATTAGACACGACTTATTGCTTCAAGATTTGAGTGATGACTTATTGATTAGAAATCTAACCTATCAAGAAATCATTGATCAAATTCAATTAGCCGATTATCCATACGCCAGAAGTTTTGTTGACCCGGATGGCCTTATGCCTTATGCGGGAACAACAGACCAATCAGTGCTGGATTTATTATTACCTCAAACTCTCGAAAGTTTGTTTGATACGTATCCTAATAAAATGTTTATTCTAGAATTAAAGGACTTAACCAATGAGTCTGAAGATACGTTCAGCATCGCTGCTAATGAACTTTTATCTTTAATATCAGCATATGATATGGCAGATCACGTCATGGTATCTTCATTTGACGATGCCGTTATCACGTATTTTAGATCCATCTCTGAAGGCAAAATCCATACCTCTGCCGCATCCAATGAAACATTAAAAGTCGTATTGATGTCTGCATTTAGCTTAGATTTCTTTTATCAACCTAAAGATGCTGCACTCGCAATGCCAGTGGGTGAACGGTTATCAGAAGGTCAAATTAACTTAATAAGGATGTTACCTAAACGCATTCAAACAAGAATCATGCGTCAAGAAAATGAAGTTTATTATACAGAACTCATTCAAAAAACATTGATTGATGATTTAAGTAGACATAACATGGCAAGCATATACTGGACCGTCAATGATATAGAACAGATGAAACAGTTAATTGCCCTAGATGTCGATGGCATCATCACAGATAGACCAGATTTACTAGAACAAGTCTTGTTAGAATTAGGATTATAGAAAGTGGGCAACCGCTTTCTTTTTTTCGGAAGTAAAAATGTGAAAAAAATCATATATATTATTTATCAATATATATCAAAAAAAGACCATGTTTTATGCTTGACACATCAAAACCACCTATATATAATTAGAGAAAGTGAAAGAAGTTGATTGTATGAAAACCGTTATTATAGTAGAATCACCAGCAAAAACGAAAACGATCCAACAATATTTGGGATCAGATTTTATCGTGGATGCATCAGTAGGGCACATCAGAGAACTAACCAAACAAGGCAAAGGTGGGTTAGGTGTCGATGTGGATAATGGATTTAAAGCCACATATAAGGTGGACAAGAAGCACCAAACCGTAGTCAAAGAATTAATTAAAAAAACAAAAGGCAATAAAGTCTTACTCGCAACCGACCCCGACCGTGAAGGTGAGGCCATTGCGTGGCACTTAGCCGATGTCTTAGGGTTAAGCTTAGACGAAGAGAACCGAATCACTTTTAATGAAGTGACTAAAAATGCCGTACTAGAAGCGATTAGTCACCCAACCAAAATTGACATGAACTTGGTTAAGTCTCAAGAAACCAGACGTATTTTGGACCGTATCATCGGGTTTAAGTTATCGCCACTATTACAAAAGAAGATTAAGTCTAAATCAGCAGGTAGAGTCCAAAGTGTCGCCTTAAAGATGATCGTTGACTTAGAAAAAGAAATCGAAGCGTTCATCCCAACGCCTTTTTATAATGTCAAAGCGATTTTTAAACACTTTGATGCAGAACATCAATTGAATAAATCAAAAGAAATCGATACCGAAGAGAAACTTAATGCGATTTTAAACCATATCGATGGTCCATTTAAGGTCTCAAGTGTCAATTACCGTAAACGTTCAAGGGTTGCACCTATGCCTTATGTCACCTCCACCTTACAACAAGATGGGATTAACCGCTTAGGCTATTCTGGTGCCCAAGTCATGAAGTATGCCCAAGAATTATATGAAGGGATTAAAATTGGCGACGAAAACGTCGGTTTAATTACTTATATGAGAACAGACTCAACCAGATTGAATGGTCAATTTGTAACTGACACTCTGCACCATATTGAACATACATTTGGTAAAGATTATGTCGGTAAAGTTAAAGTTAAAACAAAAGAAAATACACAAGATGCCCATGAAGCCGTCAGACCAACCTCAATTGACCGCACACCTGAATCACTGAAGCATCATTTGTCTGATCAACAATATAAAGTCTATGATTTAATTTATAGAAGAACACTATCATCCCTTATGGCAGATGCCCTTTATGAAGAACAATCCATCGCACTAGAAAACCATGGTGAAGTATTTACGTATGGTGGGTCTAAACTAGTCTTCATGGGTTACCATAAAGCCAATCCTGATTACAAAGAAAAACTCGATACATTCCTAGATATCGAAGAGAACCAATTGTTAGATGCAGTATCCATTGATCATGAACTTAACTATACCAAACCAAAACCAAGGTATACAGAAGCAAGTCTAATCAAAGATTTAGAAGAGTATGGCATTGGCAGACCATCGACATACGCAGAAACCAACCGTACCTTGTTAGCCCGTCATTACATTGAGAAAAAACAAAAAGCACTTGTGCCAACTGAACAAGGTAAACTCACAGTTGAACAACTAGATTTATTTTTCTCACACGTTATCAACACGAATTACACCAAGAAAATGGAAAAAGCGTTAGATGAAATCTCATTAGGCGATGCACAAAGTGACGCATTCCTTGGCGAATTCTATCATAAATTTGAGCAATTGGTCCAACATGCCGATAAAGAGATGGTTAAGAAAGAACCAACCCAAGTTGGTAGGGATTGTCCGCTTTGTGGTGCGCCTTTAGTCATTAGAAAGTGGAAAAAAGGTGAATTCATCGGATGTTCAAACTATCCTAGATGCAAACACACAGAAAATCTTACATAAATCTTATGTAAATGGCTTTACAAACATATTTGAAAGTGATAAAATGGGTTCACATCTAGACGATAGATGATTATGTGTGTCCCCAACACACTACCCCCGCAAACCCTTGATCTCGTATCAGGGGTCTTTTTTTTCTGACGTTTGGTGTAATTAGTTGATAATCTCACTTTTAACAGATTCAAGTATATCTGTTACTCCTGGGTCTGTTTGAAATGTTTTATAAGTAATAGTCTTTTTAATTTTCTTTGTTCGATTGAATAGATCCTCAATCATGTTATTCTTATTTTCGATGAGCTTCCTCATGTTTGAATACTTTGTTTTTGGTGTGCAGTTATATCTATATACAAAAAAATTCATGTAGTGTTGTAAAAACTTGACTCTATATCCTGCATGCTTAAATAAAAATCTTTTGATATTACTGTGTAGTGAATCAACTAGATTTGTTGTGTATTGTCCATCGCTTTCACGTCTTGCGTCAATGTTTGGACAGTTAAAATGCCTTAAGAATTGCTTTTGTGTTGAACTACCATCGTGGATTAACAGATCTAATGCACCCATATTTGCTGCGCATAAATCAATATATAACTGTGGTTTTGCCATACCTCTTGAAGCTACTTTAGCGATACATATCCCTCTTAAATTAATCATAGTTATGACACACAAATGATTAAATGATATACCTCTAATGCCTTTGCCATCGGCCCTTCTAAGTTTATATTTCTTCGTGTTAATTCTAACGAACGTTTCATCAATGAGTACTGTTCCTTCTAGAATTATCTCATCTTGATAATTTCGAAGTGATTCAAAGACTAAGAATCGATAATATAACGCTGTTTTAATATTAATTTCTAGATTTCTTGCGATGACTTCAAGTGTTACATCGTCAATCATATATCCGATAAATTTTTTGAAAATATATTCACTATTTTGTAATTGACTCGTTGTTGATTCATCCAATATAAATGTTTTCCTGCATGACTT
>CAKMJY010000063.1 GCA_927433595.1 uncultured Acholeplasmatales bacterium
AAATATAAAAAGTTTCAAAAAATGCACATAATAAGTGAAGTGCAAGGTTATTCACTTAGATTAAGTATTTGGGATATACTTAGATTGAATCAAGTAGATTTGATTTATCCAAGTCGAAAAAATACAACTACTATTAAAATAACAAAAAAGAATAAGCAGAGGGAAGTCACAAAATATACAGACGATGAATATGGAGAAAAACTCAGATTTCTGCATACATATATAGCTCAGTGCATTAAAAGAATCTTTACCTACTCTGAATCATCATATGCTTATCAGGAACGGAAAGGAATCAAAAATGTAATTGATAAACACAAAAAAAATAGATATTTCTATATGTTTGACATAAGGAGTTTCTTTAACTCAATTGACATAAAAATTCTAGCCGATAAAGTGCTTAACGTGCTAAGGCTTGATGAAACTAATCTTGATGACTGCATCAAGGTATTAAATACATCATTTACGAAAGTTAAAGATAAAGCAATGATGCCATTAGGCTTCACAATTTCACCTTTATTGTCTGAAATATATATGAAAGATTTCGACTCGAACTTGTGTATTTTGGCTAAAGAAAGAAAATTTACTTACACACGATATGCTGATGATATTATTATTTCATCAAGGGAATTTCATGATCCACAAGATTTTAAGAGTATAATTGACGAATCATTGAATGGTATGAATTTAGAACTTAATGTTGATAAGATAAAATACAGCAATATTGTAAAACCAGGAGCTTATGTAAAAATTTTAGGTATTAACATCACTAGAAAAAATGACATGAGTGTTTATATTAGCGTTGGAAGCAAATATATTAGATCTTTAGCAAAAGAGATATGCGGATATGGCAATTTGAATTATCAAAATATGGACTATGTTCAAAAGAAAATTAAGGGCGAAATAGGATTTGTTAAGTACATCAATCTAAATGATTATCAAAAGTTACTTAAGTCTGTTAAGAGTATATCAAAAGATGATTTCAATTATATAAATGATGTATATAATTTAGAGGATGTCGAATGACTTATATTAATCATTTCTTATTGCAATTGTTGTCTAATTTGAATAACTAAAATTGTCTGAAAAATGTAGGATTTTATTAAAATTATAAGATTACTGATAAATATTACTAGTTACTCTATTTTCTAATTATTATAAGAAAAAACCACAGATAAAGGGAGTTAATTAGATTGTATGAAACAATTCTATATTCTATATTAAAAATAATTTTATTAAGATAAAAGGGTTACGATTTGAATGAAATACTCTATGTAGAAAAGGTAATTTAATTAATTTGAAATAATATGGCGATAGTGCAAGTTTATTGAATGTAGCTATTGGTTCTTTTAGTCGTTCGGAATATGATACGCTATAACTCAGCGTTAAGGTTGAGAGAAATCTACAGTACTAAAGTAATAATACAATATAGAAATTGAGGGGTAGAAAAATGATTACAGGCGATTTAAAGAGTAAAATTGATAATATTTGGGAGACGTTTTGGACAGGTGGTCTAGCTAATCCATTATCAGTGATTGAACAAGTTACGTATTTATTATTTATAAAACTGCTTGATGATAATCAAATCAAGAAAGAGCGAAATGCTCAGGTTTTAGGAGTTGAACCTAAAAATGTATTGTTTAAGGCTGGCAATTATGTAGATGAAAAAGAGAATATCAATGAACCATACATCAATTTAAGATGGAGTCATTTTAAGAATTTCGAACCTCAAGAACTATTTAATACAGTTAAAGATAAAGTATTCCCATTCATTAAGCAAATCAATAATGGCAAAGACACTGCCTTTTCAAGATACATGAAAGATGCAGTGTTTATGGTGCCAACCCCAAGAGTATTATTAAAAGTAGTAGATGGATTGGATGCACTTGATCTTAACAATAAAGATATCATGGGTGATGTCTATGAATATTTACTTGCTAAAATAGCATCTAGTGGCACGAATGGTCAATTTAGAACACCAAGACACATCATTAGAATGATGGTTGAACTTATGAAGCCTACTTTAAATGATGTTATTGCAGATCCGGCAATGGGTAGTGCAGGTTTTATTGTTGAATCAGCAAGATATATTCATGAACATTATTCAAATGAACTATTAAAAGCAGAAAATCAAGAAAAATATACTACTACAATGTTTAGTGGCTACGATACAGACCAAACCATGCTTCGAATCGGTGCAATGAATATGATGCTTCATGGTGTCGATCAACCAGATATTAAATATCAAGATTCATTATCAGAAGAAAATACAGCTGCAAATAAGTATTCTTTAATCTTAGCCAATCCTCCTTTTAAAGGAAGTTTAGATTATGAGGCAGTGTCCAAAGACTTGCTAGCAGTAACTAAGACAAAGAAGACAGAATTATTATTCTTAGCTGTGATGCTTAGAATGTTAAAAATCGGAGGCAGAGCGGCTTCAATAGTTCCAGATGGTGTTCTATTCGGTTCGAGTAATGCACACAAAGATATCAGAAAAGAACTTGTAGATAATCAGAAATTGGTTGCTGTTATTTCTATGCCTAGTGGCGTATTTAAGCCATATGCTGGAGTATCAACAGCTATTATTATATTTACAAAAACCAACACTGGTGGAACAGACAAAGTTTGGTTCTATAATATGGAAGCTGATGGATATACACTAGATGATAAACGAAGTCCAATTGAAGACAATGACATAAATGATATTATTGATAGATTCCATCATTTAGATCAAGAAGCAAACAGAACAAGACTTGATAAATCATTCTTTGTGGATAAAAAAGACATCATTGCTAATGACTATGACCTCTCAATCAATAAGTATTTAGAAACTGAATATGAAAAAGTAGTGTATGATTCACCATCGGTTATTATGAGTAGAATTGACTCTTTAGATGAAGAGATTGAAGAACTCAAAAAAGAGCTCAAATCACTTCTAATTTTAGATTTGTAGGGGAACTATAATGGACTATATCAAAATAGAAGATTGTTGTGAGATACTAGATTCACAAAGAGTCCCTATAACAGGAAAAGACAGAGTTGCTGGAGAATATCCTTATTATGGGGCTAATGGTATTCAGGGTTATGTTGATGATTATATATTTGATGAGGATTTGGTATTGGTAGCTGAAGATGGTGGATATTTCGGATCAAAAACTAAGCCAATAGCATATAAAGTGTCCGGAAAATGTTGGGTAAATAATCATGCTCATGTTTTGAAGGCAAAAGATAATGTTGATACCGATTACTTGTGCTATTCACTCATGTTTTATAATGTAGATAAAATCGTAAACGGTGCAACACGACAAAAACTTAATCAAAAACAACTAAGACAGATGTTGGTTCCAAAAAGAACCAAATCAAAACAATTAGAAATAGTTAGACAATTAAAAACTATAGATCGAATTATTGAAAATAAAAGTGCACAACTGTCTGAATATGATCAACTTATCAAATCCCGATTTGTGGAGATGTTTGGCACACCTCTGGTTAATGAAAAAAAATGGGAGGTGCTAGATGCTAACGATGTTTGCACTAGAATTACTGATGGATCTCACTACAGTCCGAAAGACATAGAAAAAGGATATCCTATGTTATCGGTAAAAGACATGACAAATGGTGGATTTATATATGATGAATGCAAACATTGTGGAGCTAATGATTATGCGAAACTAAGAAAAAATGACTGTGTTCCTCTAAAAAATGATGTGCTTATAGCAAAAGATGGTAGTTATTTCTATTATGGTTTTGTTGTAAAAGAGCAAAAGGAACAAGCAGTTTTATCATCAATCGCTATTTTAAGACCAGATATACAAGTAATAAACCCAGAGTATTTAAAAACTTATATGATGTCTACAGAAATAGTCCGTTTAGTTGGAGAACAGTACGTTACTGGAGCAGCGTTAAAAAGAGTAATTCTTAAAGGAATAAGAAAAATCCCTGTAATGCTACCACCAATAAACATGCAAAACCAATTTTCAGATTTTATTGAACAAGTCGACAAATTGAAATTTGTTGTTCAAAAATCCTTAGATGAAACACAAAAGTTATTTGATTCATTAATGCAAGAATACTTTGGATAAGGAAGTGGCTTTATGAATTTCGATTACATAAAAAACATAGTTCCCCTAAAGGATTTATATGTATTCTGTAGAGATGCTGAATCTTTTGTTTTGTCACGCCCTGACCTCAGTGCAGGACTATCTAGAAAAGCACTTGAGTATTTAGTTAAATTAGTATATCAGTTACGAAATGATAGTGTGCCACAACGAAGTTCTTTATTCGAACTCGTTTCATCAGAAGACTTTACGAACTTTATTAATGATGCCTCAATGCTTAATGCACTACACTATATCAGAAAAGTTGGAAACATTGCAATTCATAATGATGAAGTCAGTCAAAAAGAAGCACTAGTATCTTTAAAACAACTCCACATTTTCACTGGTGAATTATTACTAAAACTTGATTTGGTTAAGACATATCCTTTGTTTGATGAAACACTACTTCTGAAGACAACAGAAAAAGCTCCAGTAGATCAAGAGGTTGATCTTAATCAATCGTTAGTGAATCATTTGCAAAACAAAATTGATAAGCTAACCACTCTTGGAGTTGGAGTAAACATTAGCGAAGCTGAGACACGAAAACTATATATCGATCTATATCTAAGAGAAGCTGGTTGGAAAGTAATTGATAAAGATAATGTCAAACTTCCAGAAAAAGCCGGCATCGAAATCAAAGTTCAAGGTATGCCAAATAATCAAGGTGTTGGTTTTGTTGATTATGTACTATATGGAAGTGATGGGAAACCACTTGCGATTGTAGAAGCAAAGAAAACGAGTGTCTCACCTATCAAAGGTAAAGAGCAAGCACTTCTTTACTCCAAATGCTTGCAACAAGAATATGGCTATCTTCCAATCATTTACTACACAAATGGGTATCAAATATGGATCATTGACCAACTAGGATATCCGTCGAGAATAGTCTTTGGGTTTCATAATATCAAAGAACTTGAATTCATGATAAAACAACGTAATAGAGGCTCTATTGGTGATTTATCAATAAATGAGTCAATCAGCGATAGACCTTATCAAAAAATGGCAATTACAAATGTTGCTGAATCATTTAATCAAAATAGAAGAAAAGCATTACTCGTTATGGCAACAGGTACAGGAAAGACAAGAACAGCGATTTCATTAGTAGAGTTACTAACTAGAAACCATTGGGTCAAAAATGTCTTATTTTTGGCAGATAGGACTGCTCTAATAACACAAGCAAAAAGAAACTTTAATAAACTGTTACCAAACTATACTATTTCTGTCTTATCAGATAAAGATAAGAAGCCAGACTTGAACGCACGCTTGGTCTTTTCTACATATCAAACAATGATTAACTTAATAGATGGTGATGATAGAACGTTTGGCATCGGACGATTTGATTTAATTATCATCGATGAAGCCCATCGTTCCATATTCAATAAATACAAAGCTATCTTTACCTATTTTGATTCTCTACTCGTTGGATTAACTGCAACACCAAGAGATGAGATTGAACGATCAACATATTCTACTTTTGATTTAGAAGAAGGATTGCCTACCTATCACTATGAAATGGAAGAAGCCGTTAGAGATCATTATTTAGTTGGTTATACTGTTCTAGATAGGACAACCAAGTTCTTAAAACAAGGTGTTAAATACAGTGATTTATCGAAGGAAGAAAAAGAGGAATATGAAAAAACATTCCTTACGCCTGAAGGTGAATTACCAACCGAATTAAGCGGAGCAGATTTTTTTAAGAAAATTTACAACGATAATACAGTGGACCTAGTTTTACAGACTTTAATGAATGAAGGTTTAAAAGTAAACAGTGGTGATTTAATTGGCAAGACAATCATCTTCGCTTTTAACCATATTCATGCGGATCTTATTGTAAGAAGATTTGAAAAACTCTATCCTGAACTAGGTCCCGAATACTGTAAATTGGTAGATAATTATGTGACCTATGCTCAAAATATCATCGATACCTTCAGTGTGAGGGATAAGTTACCTCAAATTGCTGTATCTGTAGATATGCTAGATACAGGCATTGACGTACCGGATATATTGAACCTAGTATTTTTTAAACGAATCTACTCAAAAATCAAATTTGTTCAAATGATTGGTAGAGGTACTCGAAAATCGGAAGACATTTTTGGTCACTTCAAGCATAAGAATCAATTCTATATTTTTGATTTTTGTGATAACTTTAGTTTCTTTGAGATGAATCCTGAAGGCAGAAAAGTTAACCAAGGATATTCAATGACACAAAAAGTCTTTCAAATGAAACTTGATTTGTTATTTGAACTTCAAAAACAAGAGCATCAAACAAATGAGTTTCATAAAACATATTATGAGAATATTAGAACTGATATCTATCAAACGGTTAGAAACTTCAATCGAGATCGCATACTTGTAAGAAATAGTATGCCGTTAGTGGATAAGTATTCTGTTGAAAGCAAATGGACTTACCTATCCAAATTTGACATCCAAGAAGTCAAAAACAATCTGACATTATTAGTGGATAGTGATAAAGATATAGAATCAGCAAAAGCATTTGATTTAAAGGTGTTTTACATTATGCTTTCTCTTATTTCAGAGGATGTTGTTGCTAAACGAGCAATAGATCAAGTAGTACGCATTTCAAAAGCATTGCTTGAAAGATTAAGCATTCCTCAAGTAGCAGCGAAGAAAGAGTTATTATCAGAAGTTTCAACTCAAACCTATTGGAATAAAGTTAATGTTGAAGCACTTGAACACCTAAGAAACGAAATCAGATATTTGATTCAATACATTACGGATGAAGTGGGTATCTATTCCACTGATTTTAAAGATGATCTGATTGATCAAGGCACTAAGGATGTCAACATTATAGACTTTAAGACTTATGAAGAGAAAGTGATTGATTACCTTCTATCAAATGAAATCAATGAAACAATCATCAAAATAAAAATGATGGATAAGATAACTTCAGACGATCTTAAGGAACTTGAACGTATTTTGTGGCAAGAATTAGGTACAAAAGACGACTACTTTAACGTAACAAAGGAAGAGAATCTAGCAGTATTTATTCGCAGCATAGTTGGTATCGAGCAAGAAGCTATTAATCGGAAATTCTCAGAATATTTAAATACTAATATCTTATCAGCGAAACAACAAGAGTTCGTGAAAAGTATTATCAACTTTGTTCAACAAAATGGTGATATAACAAAACAAGATTTGGTCGATAAGTCACCATTTAGTGATTTTGATGTCGTTGGACTATTTAAGGATAAAATTGATGTTTTAATAAAAGTCATTACCAATTTACATGAGAGTATTTTGGTTTCATAATGTCAGTAGTTCCTTGAAAATGCATAATAAAGTTTGAAACGAAATTGATGTTTTTCAGTTAATCAGTTTTAATGTGGTGTTAGCAATAATCAAAACAACACTAGAATGTTTCAAACACATGGCTATTTCAGAATAGCAACTTGTATTATTTAACCTGACTATACTCAATTGAATAAGAAAGGATAACCATGAGTAAACTTGAAGATTTGAATAAGCAACTTAAAACAATTAAAGGTATATTCGATAAGGTCACTATTAGTCCATCAAATGAATTTGTGAGAGATTATACTATATTAAGTAGTTATTTAAACGGGGATACGAATGTGTATTCTGCAAATATTTGGAACTATATAATGATGGAATATCGACTTCCCAACATATCAGTTTACTTTAATACAGCTGACGAAGCTTTAGAAACTGTTTTCGAAAAGTGTATTCACCCATTTTACTTACGTTTAGATATTCTGCCTGGATTCAACTACAAGTATAAAAAACTATCATCTGCATTTGAGAAACGATGGACAATTAATCGATTCTTCATTAATAATTGGATGATAATTCTTTCTATTATCTTAATGCTTGTAACTTTATCATTATCCCATTCATTTCGAAATAGTGATATGTTTTTATATGATATTTTAATGGGACTAGCAACAGGATTTATGATTTCTATATTAGTCAGTATATTAAATTTTTATCATAAGACACAATTAAGAAATAAAAAAGCAGAGTTCAATGATATCTTAAATAACTTCAATTATATAAAAAAGTTGTATAAAAAAGTCAAATCATCGATTTTAAATGAAAAATTGGAAGGTCACGATTTGGTAATTGAGTTCTGTAATTTCAACAATGGGTTAAGCAAATTTATTGAAGATACTAGAGAAATTAAGTCTCTTAACACATGTAGTAATTATTTATGGTTCATTGATTATGATAAGGAAATATTCGATTATTCATCAATAATTGTGAACTCGGAATTTAGTAGAGTTGTTGGAGACTCTATCACTGAAGAACAAGAAACTAAGTTACATATGTACATAATTGAATTTGGATATTATTTGTCATTTTTCGAGTATGATATAGTCAAACTTGAACATTTTTATGGTAGAGACATAAATATAATGCAAGACAAATCAATCTAATCTTTGTTGTTTAGAGCAATAGAACGACAGATGTATAAGGGAAAAACTCAAATTACTAGATATAATAGTATTGTGGCTATGAATTAACTAAAGGCTCAGTCAATGCACCTCAAGAAAACTTCTATTTTATGCCTGAAGGCATATCAATACCAGCCATAAGAACAAGATGGACCAAGGTAAAGGTGCAACCTTAATAAAACCATTTCGCATGTTTGAAGGTAATGGTTTCTTTAGTGCCTATTATCCAGCAAAAGCATATATGTGTAGTCATTGTAAAAAGATAATCATTGACTTTAGTGACATAAACAGTAATAATAGTAAATAAGAAGTATAAATGAAGCACTTTTATGTAATCCTAATTGTTTTGATTGGATTACTATAAAAGTGCTTAGTTTATGTACAGTGAGGAGAATTTTAATATGAATTTTGGCGATATTGTTCAGTTTGGCAAGTATGAATGGAAAGTGATCGATAAGGAAGATGATGTTGTCTTATTACTAACAACCACCATCATCGATCAAAGAGATTACCATGATAAGAATGAACCGGTATCATGGGGGAATAGTAGTTTAAGAAGGTATTTGAACAATGAGTTCTTAGAAGACTTCTCTGAAGCGGGAAGATCAAAGATTGTCACTGTTAGTAATAATAATCGAGGTAATCCTTGGTATCATACAAAAGGCTCAAGTGATACATTGGATAAAGTCTTTATCTTAAATCTAGATGAAGTCGTTAGAATCTATTTTAAAGAATCGGATGAACTACTAGATAACCCAGGTGTGAATCAACGTTATTGGTTTGAAAGAAAAGACCCTAATAACATTTATAGAAGATCAACCTATTTAGATCAATCCTGGTGGTATTGGGTTAGAACCCCAGGTAAACATGATAGAACAGCATGTTATATCCATGGTGATGGTAATATTGGTATTCAAGGTAATATCGTTTCAAATAGAAAAACAAACGTCATTCACCCTATTACGAACTCCAATAAAGGTGGCGTAAGACCTGCCATGTGGATTAGATTCAAATAAGAGGATAAAATCAAATGAATAAATATGAAAAAGGCATTCAAATATTAGATGAACGATTTGGCCATTTCAAGGACAATGTGATTGCACTTGCAACCATTGACCTTGAAACAAGTGATAACAAACCAAGACCTCGAGTTAGGGATGTAGATGCCTATTATGAATCCGGTGTTTTCTATATCTCAACCTATGCGTTATCCAATAAGATGAAACAAATCGCATTGAATGACCAAGTGGCTATATCTGCAAACTTTGAAGACTTTCATAGCAGTGGTATTGCTAAAAACCTTGGTTGGGTTTTAGACCCAAGCAATGCTGAACTTAGATTAAAGCTTAGACAAGCCTTTGCCAATTGGTATGATTTCGCAAACAATGAGTCAGATCCAAACTGTTGTATACTAGCTGTATATTTAACAGAAGGCACATTAAGAATCGACCATGGTGTCGAGTTCTATCATTTTGACTTCATCAATAAACAAGCAAGCTAATAAATCAAACTGCTATATGTTTTGGTTAATAAATCTAAAATAGGCATTAATGTTGTGTTCTAGATAATCAATTTTGAAATTGATCTATCTTGATGTAGAATATTAATAAAGGAGACGATCTGATATGATAAAAACTGTAGTAGTAGATAGAATCAAAAATGCACATCAACGTGCTTTAAAGATTGAAGAAGTCATTACTGA
Source organism: uncultured Acholeplasmatales bacterium (assembly GCA_927433595.1). Lineage (GTDB taxonomy): Bacteria > Bacillota_I > Bacilli_A > Acholeplasmatales > UBA5453 > Paracholeplasma. Next base: position 10,227 of record CAKMJY010000063.1, read on the forward strand.
ACAAAAAGAACAAGGTTTTGACTTTGTAAGTGCACTAGGAACAGCAAAACAAGAAACCATTCTGTTTTTCGATGAGAATCCTGGACACAAATTAAATAGCGACATCAATAAAGGCATTAAAGAAGTAAAAGGCAAGATTGACAAGATTGTAGATGTCATTAAGAAGTAGTATTCAAGAACCAGCTCAATATGACTGGTTTTTTTTATGTGAGTATTCCTTTATTCTATGTTAAAATATAAGTATAGAAAGTCGTAATCTAGAAGTTAGTTATAAAAGAGGTACTAAAGATGGCAAGTTATAAAATAAGCATTAAGGAAGTATTGGTAAGAGAAATAGACGTTGAAGCCAATACAATTGCAGAGGCACTTCAAAAAGTAGAACAAGATTATTATGAAGAACAGATTATATTAGATTCTGATGATTACTTAGAAACAATCATTGAAGCAGTAGAAGGATAAAGGAGACTTACTATAATAAGTCAAGTGATTAATGATATTAAATAGTAAAAGACCTCCAATGGAAGCCTAAGTTTAAAATATGAATCTATAAAAGTTAGCTACACCCT
>CAKMJY010000064.1 GCA_927433595.1 uncultured Acholeplasmatales bacterium
CGAATCCCAGAACGTTTTTATCCCTAATCCCGTCAGCAATGCTGTAGCGGTGAAGCTCATTACCAAAAACAGTTGAAGTTGTATTCATTCTTTTTTGATTTTCATCATGAATCGGTGTTGAGGTCTATTTTGAAAAAGAAAACATTTCTTCTTTTGATTCAGGAATCGAGTTTATTATATCCGTTTTAAGTGGTATGGCTGAGGAAGAATCACGAACGATAAGTGAGAATGTGAAATGGGGAAATACCAAGCGTTTTGAAAACGGTGTTTTTCACATGGTTACTAAACGCGTACTCGGTTATGAACATGATTCTTATGGTCACATCATCATTAACGAACATGAAGCCTCCACAGTTAGAAAGATCTATGAGATGTTTCTTGAAGGATATGGTTCTACCCCAATTATCAAATATCTCGAGGATAACAACATTAAGTCCCCCTTGGGTAACACACACTGGAATAAAAGTGCTATCTACGGCATTTTAAAGAATGAAAAATATACAGGGAATGCTATGCTTCAAAAAACGTATAGACCATCATTCAAATCAAATGACAAGGTTATTAATAATGGAGCTTTACCCAAATTCTATGTGTTGAACTCTCATCCAGCCATCATATCCATAGACATGTTTGATGAAGTACAAGCTTTGAGAAAGCAAAAAAGTCTGAAATATCATAAAAGTGACAAGAAAGACTTAAAAGTAGCCTTCAGTAAAGAGACACCTTATACAGGATTGATACACTGTCCTCATTGTGGTAAAAGCTTTAATATGAAGACTAACAAGATCGGTAGTGAGTTTGCAAGTCGGTATCTACAGTGCTCTTCTAATAAACTTCAAAAAAAGTGTATTTCAGAAACCATCTCGTGTCATGTCATTGATCAGCAGATGATCCAACAAATTAACCTGATTATTCAAAACAAAAATCACTTCGTAAAAAGCCTCACGGAGGCCTTAAACTCTGATATCAGAATCATTCAAGCGAAGTCCGATTTAAATCAAACACAAGCCAAAATAAAGGCTGTAGAATCGAAACTAGAACTGATAAAAAATTCAATTGATGAGTTTCATCAAACAGTTTTATCTCAACTCAATAAGGACTTGTACGAACTAAAGATAACAGAAGCAATGTTAACCAACAAGCTAATAACCGAGATGAATGTCGATGCTTTTATACTTGAATTAAAGCAAATCTTGAAACCTCATCAAAAGCCAGTGTCTACGCTTACTGAATTTCCATATAAGAGACTATTCTCAAAAATCATTATTCAATCTCGTGATCAAATCATCTTTGTTGTAGGTATGAGAAACGATTACAAAAACATAAAAATCCCAGATAGTCTTTACTTATCTGGTGTAGTTTCCTACAACATTAGAAAGACAGTGTTTCAATCTACACATGGTATTCTATTCTATTAAGTCATAAAGATATTTAATCCGCCAATTTTCGCCATGACGGATTTCAACCCCCACGTATGAAATCGCCTTATATCGCACTCCTTGAGAGTGTTTTTTATTGGATAGTCATACTATTCGTGCTTAAAGTTCAAATCCCCCTTGTCACAGCAATAAAGCAAAAAGAAAAAAAGACATCCGTTTTATCCTAAAAATGCGTACTTTAGGACTTCACATTGTCTTTTCATCTTTTTTAAATATCGACTAAGGTGTTTATTCAGATAAATCCCTGATTCAGCCATGATTTTGGCATATTTTCAGCAATTTAACAAATAAACTCCGTATTGAAAACATGGCGGAGAAATGGGGGTTCGAACCCCAGCGCCGTGTTACCGACCTACGAGCTTTCCAAGCCCGCCCCTTCAACCACTTGGGTATTTCTCCAAAGCCATTTTATTATAACGTAAAATGGCGTAAGATTCAACTATAATTATACTTAAATTTTTAAGTCGCCTTCTTGGATTAAGCCTTGCTTTCTAAATAACCAATCTAGTAAGAACACTAAAACGATTGGTGCGGCGATTTGAAGGATGAAAATCGATAAATAAGCATTCGCTGTATGACCCATTGCATCTAATGTACCAAATTGACCAACAAGGCCTGATGTACCCATCCCTGCACCAGAAGGTACAGTTTCTGTTTTAAACACCAATGTTGAAATCGGGCCTAAAATAGCAGATACGATAATGGTTGGTAACCAGATGATTGGTTTTTTTAAGATATTTTTAAACTGTAACATCGATGTCCCGATGAAGACTGAAATAACGGTACCGATATTATTGTCTTTCCTAGACATAACTGCAAACCCAACCATTTGAACTGAACAACCAACGACTGCTGCACCACCAGCAATACCGCCTAATGAAATGGCAATCGCAATCGCTGCGGATGAGATTGGTGCGGTTAGTGCCATACCCATGACAACCGCGATGATGATGCCCATTAAGAATGGTTGTAAGTCAGTTGCATATTGGATGAAATCGCCTAAGTATCCCATGGTTGACTGCACTGGTGCACCAATGAGTTTGGCAACAATAAATGCGACTAGTGTCCCTAATAAAGGCACTAAGATAATATCGATTGGTGTTTTCTTGCTCAAGATATACTTGAATGCGAAATAAACAGAAATTGTTGCTAAATAGGCAACCATTGGATCATTAAATAGCTTAGTCGCAATCCCACCGGCAATCCCGGCAACGACTAATTTAATGCCTTCAAGCTTTAACGCGATTGAAATCCCGAATCCAATCCCAATCCCCATTAATGGTTTTAAGATATTTGATAGTTCAAGTAATGAGGTTTCTACCCCAGTGAATCCAGGGATATTCCCTGCTATTTTTGATAATTGTCCAACAATGACACCAATGATTAAAGTTGAAAATAACCCGATCGCCATGCCATTAAAACTGGTTATAAAGAAGTTTAATACACTATTTTGTTTTTTCATAGTAATCCCCCATTTAAAAAAGTGATTTTCACCACTTTTCTATTTTATCAAACTTTATCCTTGATTGCGAATAAATGTCATGAAATGTTCTTGAAATAATCTCGATTGGTCTAAAAACACAATCCGTTTGGTTTGATTAAAGCCTTCTAATACGGTTTTAGGTCTTTTTTGTTCATATAGTATACAAGCGTCTTTAATCGCTTCTTTTTCAAATTGACCACATATTAAGTAGGTTGGATAGACTTTAGGATTTTGATTTAATTTAAAATACCTTTTATATCCTAATAATGATAGTAATCCTTTTCGCTTAAACCCTTTTGTACTCTTCATGAATCGTTCTATGCCTTGATCTGTTAACGCTGCTTGATTGGCATAGTAGTTAAGATACTTTTTAAAACCAAATAGATAGAACCATATGTTTTTAAGGCTATCTGTTCTTTTTTCGCTTTGAATGAGTCGATGTGAATCATGGTAAATAGAGTAGCCAGATAAAGAAATTAAACTGATTAATCGATCTGGATATATGTGTGCAAATCCTTGGGCAATAATCGACCCTTCATGAATGCCTAAGAAATGTGCTTTAAATATGTCATGATGGTCTAAGACATTCTTAATGATTTCAGGCATGTCTTTCAATCCAACTGAGGTAGAGACTTCACTTTTACCATGACCAGGTAGGTCAAATAACACCAATTGGAAGTCTTTTTTAAGTGTCACAACTTGTTGATCAAATATTTGTAAGCTAGATGCATATGAATGTAATAAAACCAAACTTGGTTTAGTTGGATTTGGTTGAATTTGATAGTAAATAGAACAATCTTTAAAACGCATGGTATAATCCATAATCAACACCTCTTTATACTAAAGTATAACATGGTTTGGATGCTTTTGTAAGATAACATCGAGATATAAATTTCTTTAAAATCACATTACTCAAACAAGTGTTTCAAGAATCTTTCTGGTTGCTGAATAAATGATTTAATATCGTTTAAATAAGTCACTTCATCTAGTGTAATCTGTTTTATGCCTTGTTCATCTAGTAAAAGTATCTCTGCACCTGGATAGTGAATTAAAATGGGTGAATGGGTTGCGATGATGACTTGATTACCTTTTTGTTCTGCTTCTTTGATTAACAACATCAATGCGAGTTGATTTTGAAAGGATAGCGGGGTTTCTGGTTCATCTAGTAGCAACAACTGATTATCCCTGATACGCGACTTGAAGAATGATAAATACGCTTGACCATGTGAAGACTCATTTAAGTTCCGGTCATGCAGTAAATCGATATCATGAAGCGTACTTGCATAAGGCATTTTAGCTAAACTTTGAGCCAATAAAGACCTTTTTTGATACGTTTCTTCTACTTCACGAATATAGGCTTTTGCGCTTGCTTTTTCCTTTTCCAATTCATGAATATAGGTCGTGAAATCTTCAGAAGAAAAGTAAAGTCCTTTTGGCTTTTTAAGTAGATAAGATAAAGACATATCGACTTTAGGTAAATCATGGATGGGTTTACCAATTTGAAAAAGACCAAGGTTGTTTTTGATCAGTTCTAATAAGGTTGATTTGCCTGAGCCATTATCACCAATGATGAATGTGACTGGTTTGGTGAAACGGATGGTTTGATTGAAGAATGGCAAATCATATGGATAACCAGTACTGGTTTTATGGCAAGTCAAAGCTTTTATATGTATCATAGACACCTACCCTTTGATGAATGTTGCCCAAGTGGTATTTGGGCAATCAATATGTTTGGTTGCTTGTTGATAACATATTATTTTGGATGTGATGATATCGACATCTTTATTAGCGTAATATAAACCAGATAATTCATAATAGAATAGCCCCATGGCATGTTTTTTAGTATGCGTAACAGATAACCCTTGGGCGATGCCATGGAGTAAATAAGCATCAAACTGTGTAGCAGTTTTGGCTAATTGATGGAGCTTTAGTATTTCTTTTTTCGCTTCGCCCATTTTGATTTCGTTGGTTGCCCATAACCAGTTTTGTTCTATTGCTAATTTAATTGGCACCTGATAGAAAGATAAATCATATTCATTTAGCATATCTTTGATTATATGGTGCATATAACAAATGAGTCTTTGATGAGACAACTGAGTAAGCGTCGAAGAGAGTTCTTGTAGGATTGCCGAATCGTGATCAAACAAAAGACTTCTTTTTTTCTTCATTTTCATATCCAAAATTTGTTTAAGTGCGTCTTTTTGCATGATATCACCTTCTAAAAACATTATAACAAACTTAAAGAAGATATGGACTACTACTTATTCTTTTAAAGAATTAGTGCTATGATAACACTAGAGGTGATCAGATGACACTCACATTTACTAATCGACAGGCATTTCATGACTATCTAGTCAAAAATGGTGATTCTAATGAGGGTATATGGATCTCATTTAGTAAGAACCATGACCAGCCTACATTATCACCACATGACGCTTTATTAGAAGCATTGTCATTTGGTTGGATTGATGGTCAAATCAAGAAAATAGATGATAGTACTTACATAAAATACTTCAAGAAACGTTCTAAAACATCCATTTGGTCTACTAGAAATAAAGGTTTAGCAACCGATTTAATCAAAAGTGGCCATATGATGCCTAGTGGATTATATCAAATTGAACTTGCGAAAAATGACGGCAGATGGGAAAAATCGGATCAATTACCAACTGATTTCTCTATCGATGCCTTTAAAAATCTACTTAAATCTGATCCAACGGCTTATCAAAACTTTGTTCGAATGAGTCCTTCTATTCAAAAGACCTACGTCATTAGCTACTATATCTTAAAGAAACCTGAATCTAGATCAAATAGATTAAACGTCATCATCGAGAGATTACATCAAAATCTCAAACCAATGTAAGAAAAAAGCACATTTAGATATGTGCTTTTTTAGTCATATATGACAAACATTCCAATGAATAAGATGCCTCTAAATCCTCTAGAGCCATAGTAAGAATCCGCACCATTGTGGTAAATAAATGTCCGGTTATAACGCTTATCGCCAAAGATTGCCCCACCACGACTTCTAGTGTCTAGCTCTGTTTTTAGCCAACTGGATGTCTTTAAATCAAAGTCTTCAAGCGATTGTATATAATGATACATTGGTTCATCAAGCAATTCAATCCCCATGTCTGATGCCATTTCTTCAGCTGAAGTAGCTGGTGGGAATTTCGTTCTTTCTAGTCTTGCTTTTTTGTCGTAACAAATACTGGTTCTGCCTTTTGGGGTTTCTTTCGAAAAATCAACGAAAAATAATAATCCATTGTAGAGTAAGACATCTGGTTCACCACCGGTTTGTTCCATTAGTTCAACACTTTTAAACAATTTTTCATTACTTAGTTTTTCTTTGATGTAGTCAAAAGAAACGTCTTTGTGGCGATACATATGCCCATTAAATCTTTTTTCTAGTATCTCTAGAACTGCTTCTTTAGTTGCCATACTAACACCTTCTTTAATAAAAGTATACCAATAAGTTATATATAACGACAGTAATTTGATTGTAAATAAAAGACCAACACGAGTTTACTTGTGTTGGTCATATATTGGTTTAACTACCTGCAGATTCATATCTTTTCAAGCCTTGATGCCAAATCAATAGTGATATTAAAAACATCAACGTACTCGCTATGCCTACATATAGTGTCGATAACCACATCGATTCACCAAACAATAGAGCTCTAATTGGAAAGAATATCACGACTGAGAATGGTAAAATAAAGGTCATCATAAATCGAATCGAACGACTGAAGATATCAATTGGATACTTCGCAAAGTTTGAAAAGTCATAGACCATGGTCATAATCTCAATACTTCTTTTGGTCCAAAATGAAATGGATGCGAAAATAAGTTTGATTGCGAAGAAAAACCAAATCGCAAAAAATGCAGAAACGATCAATGCTGATGCATTAGAGAAAGTAAACGTCACATCTAGTTTTGGTGTAAAGATACTTAAGAATATAATCCCTAAGATTAACTCACCAATCCCTTCTAATTGAATCATCTCTGCAACCAATTGAAATAGTGGGTTGAGTGGCTTAATCAAATACTTGTCTAAGATACCTCTGGTAATCCCACCATTGGATAGCTGCCAGATTTGATCAGAGAATATGTGGTCAATTGATTTAGGGATTAAATAAAACCCATACAGAAAGCCCATCATATTAATGTCCCAGCCATTTAAAGATGGAATCGTACTAATCGTAAGGTAAAGCGTTGAAAATATAATGGCATTTTCTAATAAGAACCCAAATATCCCTATAAAGGCATCTAATCGGTAACTCAGTCTCGCTTTAATACTTCTGGATACATAGTATGGGTAAAGTCTAATATATTTGTTCATGTTATCCACCCACACTGACGACGTGTTTTTTCAGTTTATTAAAAGATAAGTTACACGCTAAACTTAATACTAAGACCCAAAGCAACTGGGTTAAAAAACTCTCTAAGATTTCAATGCTACTATAATTACCCATTAAGATGTTAATTGGTTTTTCAATCATGCTCTGAAATGGTAAAAACTTTAAGATTTGATTTAACCAGTCTGGGAAAAATGACGATGGCAATAAGCTACCAGAAAAGAATGAGAACACGACATTCTTAATGATCATAAGTCCAAACAGGGCATTTGTGAATAAGGAGATTTCGCCAATTAAGAAATTGAGCGAATCGGCTATCACAAATGATAACAATGCGCTTAGTAAGAATAAAACGATGGCTAAGACACTTGGGATACTGACCCCAAGTGTGACATTAAGCAGGATCGTAGATATTACCATTAACGGTAAAAACATCAAAATGAATGCCGATATAAAGTTCCCAAAGCTTGTAAATAACAAGCGGTATCTATAATTGATTGGTCTGATGAGATTGATTGCAATATTGCCTTCATAAATATCATCACCGATAATCCAAAATGAGGAAGACGCAAATACCAAGGCAGATGCGACTCTCGCAAAAATCAAGTAAGTAATCATCCCTTTAAAATCCAACCCATTGATACTAGCAGTCGGTGAGTTTTGATAAATGGCTTGCCATAAGAAATAAAGGACCAATAATGAGACTAAGTCCCCTAACAGCCACCCTAATGCTGAAAACTTATAGGCAAACCCATCTAAGATACCACCTTTTGAAAAAGCGAAGTATTTCTTAAATTTGTTTGGTTTCATAGATCTTTTTCACAATGCTTTCTAGGGTGTTTTCATGAATCTTGATATCTTCAACTTTATAATTATCCAAGATAGTCTTTAAGACATCATTAACGCTCTTATGTTTGATATCGAATGATATGTTGATATAACCATCTTGTTTACTGACTTCACAAGTCGAACCAAGTTGAGTCGCTAATTCACTCAAATCTTTACCATTTGACCCTTGAAAACTAACATGTCTAAAATCACCAAATTTGGTTTTAATGGCTTGAATTTGACCATCGTATAAGATTTGTCCTTCATCTAGGATGATGACACGCTTACATAGATCAGTGATGTCATCCATGTTGTGGGTAGTTAAGACGATGGTGGTGTTATATCGTTTATGAATCTCTTTGATTGCTTTAATCATTCTGTCTTTGACTAAGACATCTAAACCAATGGTAGGTTCATCTAAGAATAATATCTTCGGGTTATGGATTAAGCTTGCAGCTAAATCAGCACGCATGCGTTGACCCAATGATAGTGTTCTGACTGGCTGACTTAAGAATGGGTCTAATTCTAAGACTTGTTTTAAGAACTCGAAACGTTCTTGATAAGCATCTTTTTCAATGTCGTAGATTTCTTTTAAGATGTTCAAAGATTCTATTAATGGTAAATCCCACCATAATTGGGTTCTTTGTCCAAAGACAACCCCAATCTTATTTAAAACATGCTTTCTTTGTTTAGGGTCATAAGGTAAGTACCCATCCACATAGATTTCACCATCTGTTGGGGTTAAGATCCCACACATCATTTTGATGGTTGTAGACTTACCAGCACCATTGGCCCCAATATAGCCAACAATTTCACCTGGTTCTAATGAAAAGGAAATACCCTTAACTGCTTCTGTTATGGTGTATTTGAATGAAAATAGTGTTTTAAACATACCGATAATCCCAGGTTTTCTAACCGGTTTTTTAAAGTGTTTTTTTACGGATTTAACTTCTATCATTGCCATATGTGTATCCTCAAACTTTCACATACAATTATAGCAATTATAATTTATAAGATATATAGTGAAATCGATTACGCAATTAATAATTGCTAAATCTACAGTGCAAATCTTCCCAATTAATGCACTGTAATCCAAGACATAAAACAAAAAAAGACTCACGTTGGAGTCTTTATGTTTATTTAGTTATTTAAAATAGACTATGGTTAATGTATAGCTATTCTAAGTTCACATTGATTAGATTCAAGATTTTTTAATACATTTATGAAATAGTAAAATGGACTGAATCCATGATTCTTTTCAGATTCTAATGCTTTTGG
>CAKMJY010000065.1 GCA_927433595.1 uncultured Acholeplasmatales bacterium
ATTTTATATAGTTCTTCTACTGCAAAGTGTAGTTTAGTTACGACTTGTTTTTGTGTTTTAGGATAAATGTAGTACGTATTATCTAAGGTAGATAAGTCAATACAGTCACCTTTACCTTTGTAGTAGAAGAACTATATAAAATTAAAAAATCCAGCATATGAAAAAATCCCCTCGCTAATTGAGGGGATTTCTTTTGGATGAATGGTTCAAGATAAATCCAATGTAGGTTAAACTAATCATGATGATACCTAAGACAACCATGGCAACCAAATAGACCACATAATGGATATCTATCAAAAACTGAAATGGATTACCAGCACCATATCTTAACATCATGAAGTCGGTTTGCCATAAGAAGTTTAGGATATTGACAAAAGTAGCAAATCCTAATAACATGAAGAAAACTTTTAAGATGTCTTTTCTCACTGGTACGTATAACTTTTGTTGGTAAATATATAGTGCATAGAATATCATGTGTGCGTGATATATGAAACTTATATAAGGTAGAATATCGCCTTCAAATGGGAACCAATGATTGCTAGAGCCCAAAATGTTAGATGGGTATAGTAGTGCTAAACTACCAGCTAATATACCAATCGAGAAGGCAAAAGGCAGCGCATATTGATTGATACGCACTTTATTCAATGCGATTAATGGCATCACATAAAGTGAGAAACTGCATAACTGAAAAGGCAAATCGTTTAGCGAGAATAAATCATGGTTGATCATGAAAGTGTATTTGATTACTTCTAGACTCAAGATGAGCACCGCGCTATAGATCAATACAATCCTGTGATTGTGTTTATATTTCTTAAATAGTATCAATAATAGGGTGATCACAAGAATCATCATGGTTAACCCACTGATATGTTTGAAACCGAAGACACTTGGTGTTAATATCATGGTCAAATACCTCACTAGTTAATATGATATCAAAGCACGTTTGCGAAAGCAATATGAAGTAAAAGCGTTTTTAGTCATAGTTATGGTAAAAAAATATCTACTTGGTAAAGAGTGTGATATAATGTAAAAGGCCTTAAGAAAGAAGTGATTTTATGGAAATTAGAAATGTCGCAATTATTGCCCATGTTGACCATGGCAAAACTACACTAGTAGATGAATTATTAAAACAATCTGAACGAAAAAATGCGCACGAAATGATTACTGAACGTGCCATGGATTCAAATGATATAGAGCGCGAACGCGGTATTACCATTTTAGCAAAGAATACTGCGATTGAATATAAAGGATATCGTATCAACATTTTAGATACCCCAGGCCATGCCGATTTCGGTGGTGAAGTGGAACGTATCATGAAAATGGTCGATGCGGTTGTGTTGGTTGTTGATGCCTATGAAGGTGCGATGCCACAAACCAGATTCGTATTGAAAAAAGCATTAGAAGCTAACTTAAAACCAATTGTCGTCATCAATAAAGTAGATAGAGCATTCGCAAGACCATTAGAGTCTGTGAATGAGATTTTTGACTTATTCGTTGAACTCAATGCCACTGAAGACCAATTAGAATTCCCAATTGTGTATGCATCTGGTATCAAAGGCTTATCTTCATTTGACCATGAATTCCAAGATGCCATCGATATGAGACCATTACTAGATACAATTATCAAGTACTGTCCAGCACCAGAAGTGGATATCAATGGAAAATTGCAATTCCAACCAGCCCTATTAGACTACAACGATTATGTGGGTCGTATCGGGATTGGGAAAATCAAAAGAGGGACCATCAAAGTCAATCAAAACGTATCATGCGTGAGACTAGATGGGACCATTAAGCAATTTAGAATCCAAAAGCTATTCTCATTCATGGGGTTAAACCGCATTGAAGTTGAAGAAGCTTATGCAGGCGATATTGTCGCGATTGCAGGGTTAATTGATATCAGCGTTGGTGAAACCGTCTGTGAAGTTGGTTTCGAAGAAGCATTACCAATTCTACACATCGATGAACCAACTGTCCAAATGACATTTGGTACAAATACAAGCCCATTTGCAGGTAAAGAAGGTAAATTCGTTACCGCTTCTAAAATCGAAGAAAGACTCTTTAAAGAAACACAAAAAGACGTCTCATTAAGAGTTGAACGTATTGGTGGTAAAGAAGAGTGGATTGTCTCTGGTAGAGGCGAACTACACTTAGGTATTTTGATTGAAAACATGCGTCGTGAAAACTTTGAATTCCAAGTATCTAGACCACAAGTTATCATTCAAACCATCAATGATGTTAAGCATGAACCATATGAGTTTGTACAAGTAGATTGTCCAAATGATGTGGTTGGTACAGTCATTGAAATGTTAGGGGCAAGAAAAGGTATCATGGACAACATGACCCACCACTTAAACCAGAGCAGAATCACCTATACCATGCCATCTAGAGGCTTAATCGGCTTTATGACAGACTTTATGACTGCCACTAAAGGCTATGGGATCTTAAATCATACATACCTTGAATACCGCCCAGTAGAGCATTTAGAAGTAGGTGCAAGACCAACTGGTGCGCTAGTTTCGATGGCTGAAGGGATGTCAACAGCATATGCGATTGGCAGACTAGAAGACAGAGGAACCATGTTCATTGAACCAAGAGTATCGGTTTATGAAGGGATGATTGTTGGGGTCGCTAATAAAGAGTTTGACCTTGCAGTTAACGTATCACAAGCCAAACAATTAACCAATACACGTTCATCTTCAAAGGATTCAACGGTTGTCTTAAAAAGACCACTAGAAATGTCTTTAGAAGCTTGTTTAGAGTTTATCAATGACGATGAGTTAGTGGAAATCACGCCAAAGAACATTCGTTTAAGAAAACGTATCTTAAAAACAAATGAACGTAAAAAGTACGATAAATATCAATAATATCTAAACATTAAGCCTTTTTGGCTTGGTGTTTTTTTTCTACTAGGGGTCATTTTATCTTTAAAGATAAACAAAAATAGTGTTATACTTATACTAATGAAGGTGAGGGATTACATGATAGCAATCGGTAGTGACCACGGTGGTTACGAATTAAAAACAGGGTTAATTGCTTACTTTAAAAAAATGCAATGGCCATACGAAGATTTTGGCACACATGGTGATGCCTCAGTTGATTACCCTGACTATGGGATTAAAGTTGGCGAAGCAGTTGCAAAAGGCAACTATGAGTTTGGGATTGTCATTTGTGGCACTGGTATTGGCATTAGCATATCAGCAAACAAAGTCAAAGGCATTAGATGTGCATTGATTTATGACATCCATACTGCAACCCTAGCGAAACAACACAATAACGCGAATGTCATCGCACTAGGTGGCAGAACCACTAACCTAGCAGATGCCATAAAAATGGTGGAAGCTTTCAAACATGAAACCTATGAACCAAGACATCAAAAAAGAATTGACAAGATGAGCAAGTATGAAAAGGAGCAATGCCATGAGTAAAGTTGTTGTACTGAAACACCCATTAATTGATCATAAAATGGCTAAAATTAGAGATAAATCCACAGATACCAAGCAATTTCGTGAAACCGTATCTGAAATCGGGATGTTAGTCACTTATGAAATCACAAGAGATTTTGAAACTGTTCCAAAAAAAATCGAAACACCTATCCAAGAAACGACATGTTATGTCCTTAAAAAACCAGTGGTCATTGCTGCTAAGTAAATATCGACATCAGGATGATCTGCTTGAAGACGTTTAACCCC
>CAKMJY010000066.1 GCA_927433595.1 uncultured Acholeplasmatales bacterium
AGGTAGTGTATAGGTACCTTGTTTTGGTTTATAGACCATTCGATCAAAAAGTATGAATCAGTTTAATCATTTGTTTGGTTAATACGTTTTGATTAGGTCTAATACTAGCTAATTTAGCGATGCATTTATGATAAAACTGATTCATACTTTTCAATCTCTTACCATCTATCAGTAAGTGTTCATTATTCGTAACTGAACAAAAGGCTAAGTTATTATAACCAAAAGAGTTAGACCACATAGATTCACTATATCTAGACATTCAAACACCCGAATGTATCCAACACACACAGATCAAAGAAATCACCATCAAACCACTATTTGATGGCAGATACATCGAAGTCATGTATGTCTATGAAGTTGAACCTATTAGACCAGAAGTGAACATAAAGACAGAAACGATGGGTATTGATTTTGGTTATAATAACTTAGCCTTTTGTTCAGTTACGAATAATGAACACTTACTGATAGATGGTAAGAGATTGAAAAGTATGAATCAGTTTTACCATAAACGAATAGCCAAGCTAGCTAGTATTAGACCGAATCAAAAAGTCTTGACCAAACAAATGATTAAACTGATGGACAAACGTAACCATCAAATGACTTATGGTATCTATAAGGCAGCGAAACTCATTGTTGATTTCGCGATAAAACAACAAGTCAAAAATATCATCATAGGTTATAATGATAACTTTAAAGATGAACGCTTATCAGATACCTATAATCAGTGGACTAGAAGCATTCCAATCGCTAGACTAAGAGATAGAATCATCTACTTAGCAGAACAAGTCGGTATTGAAACTAAAGTCATCCATGAGGCTTATACATCAAAGGCTTCATACTTAGACCAAGATAAGCTAACAAAAGGTGAGTTCTCCGGTCTGAGAGTTAAAAGAGGGTTATACAGAAGTCAAAAAGGTATTTTAATTAACGCAGATCAAAATGCTGCATTGAACATGATTCAAAAAGGTAATCCCAATGCCTTATGGATAGGGACTAAGGGAGTGAACACTCCTAAGCATACATACTTATTTGGTATGTAGGTTTGAAATAAGACGATTTATGTCGTTAAGAGTTATAACTATAAATCATTCATTGAAGGGTGATTTATCATCTCTTTGTTCTGCCTTTGGTGAAACGTCGGACGTCTTCTTGATTAATACTTCAAAAATGTCAGGTCCTTGTGTTTGGTAAGTCCATTCAAATGTATTTGGATATTCTATCGCAAATTGATAGTATAGCGGTTTTGGATCGTGGTCGTTGATTAATAACATCGTTTCGCCTACATTCAAACTGAAAAATAGACCAAATATAGCTTTGTGTTTATCTTTTGGTTCGTAAAGTCTTGCATCGATATGCTTCATAATAATCATCCTTTCATAACTTGATTATAAAGAAGCAATCATCGATAATCAAATGATGTTGTCATCTGATTAGAAAAAGTATCATTAGTTATCACTCCTTATAATAATTAATGATTGTATAAAGATACTAAATGTCACTATGTTTTTGCTTTGTTATTTATAGACATTTCTTATATAATACAAATCAACATAAGTTTTTAAACTTAATTATAAAGGTAGGTATATATGCAAAATTGGAAAAGACTGGTAACCTTGTTTATGATCAGTCAAACGGTATCGCTATTGGGGTCTATGTTGGTGATGTATGCCATTATGTGGCACATTACTTTAAGTACGCAGTCGGGGATTATGATGACAATCTATGTGTTATGTACCTTTGTGCCTGCGCTTTTAATCGCGCCTTTCTCTGGCGTTTGGGCAGACAGACTTAATCGAAAACGATTGATGATTACAGCTGACTTAATGATTGCCTTTGTAACACTGGTGATTGCGATATTATTTTTTGTTGGGATTGAGGATTTATGGATTGTATTTGTGATTTCCGTTATTAGAGCAATCGGACAGTCCATTCATCAACCGGCAGTATCTGCGGTATACCCTCAAATTGTTCCAAAAGAAAATCTATTAAAGATTCAAGGCATTTCACAAGGCATTCAATCGACATCCATGATTATTATGCCATTGCTTGCCGGGTTATTACTTTCAACGATGTCGATTGAATTGATTTTCTTCATCGATGTGATCACTGCGCTCATTGCGGTATCGATGCTTATTTTCATTATCACATTACCGAAGCATGATAGGGAAGATACAAAAGAAGAAATCCACTATATGAAAGACATTAAAGAAGGGTTGTCTTATGCATTTAGACATCCATTGATATTAAACATTTTATTGTTCGGTTTTCTATTTATGTTCATGGTTGCTGCACCGTCATTCCTAACATACTTACAGGTTGCTAGGGTATTTGGTCCTGAGGCTTGGCGGCTATCTTTATTAGAAGCGGTGTTCGGCATTGGTATGTTGT